>QKHE01000120.1 GCA_003250155.1 Chloroflexota bacterium
CGAGATCGAGGCCATGCTGCGGGCGCAGATCGGGCCGCTGCCGACCCGAGCGCCGCGCGCGCCGGAGCCGCAGCCGGTAGCCGACGCCGAGGCGCCGGCCGAGGCCGCGGCCAAGCCGGCCCGCCGGTCGACCAGCAGTCGGGGCCGTGCCTCGAAGGCGGCAGAAGCGAAGGCGGCTGAAGCGGCAACGGCCGAAGTCGGCGACGCCGAGTCGGCGGCGCCGGAGAAGGCGCCGACGCGTCGCCGCTCGACCCGGTCGACGAAGTCCGCTGCCGCTTCTACCGCTGCGTCCGCCGACGAGGCCGGGACGCCGACCGCAGCGGCCGAGAAGCCGAAGCGGACGACGCGAACCCGGAAGGCGGCGGCCCCGAAGGCGACGGCAGCTGGCGACGACGCCCCGGCCGAAGCCGAGGAGCCGAAGACGCGCCGCCGGACGACGCGCAAGAAGGCCGAGCCGGCCGCCTGATTCGACCGCCCGTGGCAGGCGCCGTCACCGCGATGGAGAACAGCCTGCGACCGGGGTTCCGGACCCGCGGTCAGCCGTCGGCCGTCGCGGCGCTCGACGCGCTGCTGCGAGGGGGTGTGCCGCACGCGCTCCTGCTCGTCGGGCCGGCGGGCGTCGGCAAGGCGACGCTCGCCGACGACCTCGCCGCGGCGCTGCTGTGCCGCGCCGACGATCCTGCCGCGAGACCGTGCCGGGTGTGCCGCGCCTGCCGCGCCCTCGAGCACGGCAATCATCCCGACCTGCATCGTCTCGAGCCGGTTGGCGCCGGCGGTGCGATCCCGATCGGGGGTCGTGACGAGCGCGGCGTGCGCGATCTCACGGCGGACCTGGCGCTCCTGCCCGTGGAGGGCGGGTCGCGCATCGCGATCGTCGCCGCGGCCGATCGAATGACCGAGGATGCCCAGTCGGCGTTCCTCAAGACGCTCGAGGAGCCGCCTGCCGGGGCCGTCCTCATCCTGTGCGCGGCGGACGAGGAGCGGCTGTTGCCGACGGTCCGCTCGCGCTGCGTCCGCATCCGGCTCGGCCCGGTGCCCGTGCGCGAGGTCGAGCGAATCGTCGTCGAGGCGGGCGTCGCCGACGCACCGCTCGCGGCGCGGGTCGCGAGGCTGTCGGGCGGCCGGCCCGGGCTGGCGCTCGCCCTTGCCGGCGCACCCGAGGCGTTGCGGGTTCGCGGCGAGATCGCCCGGACCCTGATCGACCTCGGCAGTGCGACGAGGGCGGATCGACTGCGCGGGATCCGCGATCTCCTGCTCCGCGCCGGCGAGCTGCTGCGCGCGATGCAACCCGGCACTTCGAAGCCGTCGGCGAGCGGCGCGCCGCCCACGGGGTCCGAGACCGAGGGCGAGAGCAGCAGCGGGCCGGGCACGGCCACGCGGGTGCCGGCGGCGGAGCGCCGCGCGGCCGCGATCGCGTTGGTCGGCGTGTGGCAGGAGCTGGTTCGCGACCTGCTGGTGACCGGGGCCGCGGTTCCCGAGGCGGTGCACGATCCCGATCTCCTCGACGACCTCGAGGCGATGCGGCAACGCCTCCCGCCACGCGCGGCGGCGAGGCAGCTGCGACGACTCGAGACGGCCGGCGAGCGGCTGGCCGGCAACGTCAGCCCGGAGCTCGTCCTCGACGTGCTCGCCCTCGAGTGGATCGCGTGACCGGCGCCGTCGGTCCCGGCTCCGAGGCGAGACTCGAGGCCGTCGTCCACGGGCGGGTCCAGGGCGTCGGGTTCCGCGTGTTCGTCGCGCGCCGTGCTGCCGAGCTCGATGTCGGCGGCTGGGTCAGGAACGAGGCGCGCGGCTCCGTCCGAGTCGTGGCAGAGGGCGCGGAATCAGCGCTTCGGACGCTGCTCGCCGACCTTCGCTACGGCCCGTCGGGCGCCCGCGTCGACCTCGTCGAGGAGGACTGGCGCCCCTCGGATGGGGCCTTCGCCGGGTTCGAGATCCGCAGCGGCTGGCACGACGGCGACTGACGTTCCGCGTCTCCCGCGGTGGGACCTCGCGCCGTCCCGATCGGGACCAGCGGCCTATACCGATCCGGCGATCGGGTTGCGATCCTGCCGAACGTGGACGAACAGCCGGTCGCCGAGCTGCTGCCCGGGTTGTACCGCGAGGTGCTCGACGTCGTGGCCGAGCTGGAACAGATCGGCCGACGTCGTGAGGCCGAGCGCGTTCGGTCCGACGCGGTCAGCGCCTACTCGCAGGCCTGGAACGACGCCGCCGCGATGCGATTGCGACGGCTGCGCGACGACGCGGGTCGAATTGCCGCGGCCCAGCGCCGCAGCGGGGCCGCCCGTCCATGGCAGACGGCCAAGCGTCGTTCGATCGAGGGTCGGCCCGCCTGACTCGGCCGGCGCCTGCCTCGGCTGCCGCCTGAACCCCCGCCGGTCTAGGCTTCGACCAGCGTGGACGCCCCTTTCGACATCGATCCAGGTCAGACGGGCGTCGAGGCCCGTCCCGTGCCCGGCATCGACAACGGCTTCATCGCCGCCTACCGCGTCCGGTTCGACGAGGCCGGGCCGGACGGCGCCATTCGCGCGTCGGCCCTGTTGCGGTACGCCCAGGACGTGGCCTGGCGGCACTCGGAGGCGATGGGCTTCGACCGCCAGTACTACGCCGATCGCAGCCTGGCGTGGGTCGTCCGGGCGGTCGAGCTCCGGCTGCTGGAGCCGATCAGCATGGGCGAGACGATCCTCGTCTCGACCGCCGTCGTCGGCCATCGCCGGATCTGGGCGCGGCGCCTCGGCGAGTTCCGCTCCGC
Organism: Chloroflexota bacterium; assembly: GCA_003250155.1. Classification (GTDB taxonomy): domain Bacteria; phylum Chloroflexota; class Limnocylindria; order Limnocylindrales; family CSP1-4; genus UBA5189. Next base: position 2,753 of record QKHE01000120.1, read on the forward strand.
GGCCGACGCCCACGCTGCGGTCGTGACCACCGACTGGGTGCTGCTCGACGCGCGCAACCGGGTCGTGCGCATCCCCGACGACTTCGCCGTCGCGTTCACGAACCCGGAGATCCGCGTCGACATCCTGCGCGTTCCGCCCGCCGAGGAGGCTCCCGTCGCCACGCTCGGCGTGCCCGTCCGGACGCGCGATCTCGACCCGATGGGTCACGTCAACAACGCGGTGTACCTCGACTGGGCCGAGGAGGCGCTCGCGGCTGCCGGCTGGAGCGTGGCCGGGCCACGCCGGGTGCGCCTCGAGTATCTCGCGTCGGCCGGACCGGCCGAGGACGTCGTGCTGGATGTGTCGGGCGAGCCGGATGCGTGGTCTATTCGAATCCGCCGGCCCGGCGGCGCCGATCTGGTCCGCGTGGCTGGGGGGCCGCTGGACCGGGCCAAGGCATGATCGCGAAGATCGCGCGCCCGGCGACGACGCCCTCGCCGTGCCCTCGCGTCGGCCGCGAGGGCGATTTCGAGTGGTGTCAGCACCGGGCGCGGTGCTTGGCTGTCACGCCGTCAGATGTGACGAGGTCGCTCGAGCCTGGTCGCCGGTTCCGCAGCTAGGCGAGCGCCGACCTTCAGCATCGACAGTTCGATGGTCCGGCGGATTGACGGCGAGGAGAGAGTGACGCCACGGTGGCGGATCGCTGCTGCGATCTCGCGTTCCCGCTGAGCCTGCATCGCCCTCACGTACATCTCGTGCATGGTTCTCACCTCCACTGACGGGCCAGCCACAGGGCCCGCCGCTCACTGGGTCCAATCCCTGATCTGCAACGCGCATCTGGCGACTCCGTCGCTGAGCCCGTGCGGCCAGGGTTTCGAATCACGGAAGCCCGGGGACCGGGCCGCCGACTGGCACCGGCGCCGCGGCCGCGAGCGCCGCCGCGATGCCAGTGAGGCCGATGAGGCCCAGCGTCGCGAGGGCGCTGATGACAACGAGCCGGGCCGCTTCGAGGGCGGAGCGACCGCCGTGGACCGGTTGTCGCCGACGCTTCGCTCGACGTGCCATCCCTCGAGCTGGGATCCGCATCGTTCCTGCTGCCATCGGTTGCCTCCTTCGCCACTGCCGGTTCTCGGGCCAGGAGTCGACAATGGCCCCGGGAAGGTGATCTGGCATCGGGGTCATCACGGCGCACCACGACGAAGAATCCCCGGGTCACCACGCTCCGATTCGCGGGTCTGCACGGTTGCCGTAGTGGACCCCGGTGCGACGATTCGGCCATGCAGCCGTCGCGGGCGACATTGTTGGGGGTTGTTGCCGTCGGAATCGTGGCGATCGGCGCTGCGACGTGGCTGCCCCTGACCTCGAACTACCTGGGCGAACCGGACAGTCCGTCCACCGTCACCGTCTTTGCGCTCCTTGGGCTCGTCTGGCTGGTGGCGGCCCTCGTCACGCTGGTGCGCCAACCGACGAATCCGCTGTGGAAGCTGATCCTTGCGTACCTGGTCATGAGCTGGTTCGTTTGGGGCCTTCAGTTCGTCCCTAACGGCGTGGTCCAGGGATTGGCCGTGACGTTTGCCCCGATGTCGATCGCGGTGTTTGTCCACGTGCTGGTGGCCTTCCCGTCCGGACACCTGCGCGCCCGGCTCGACCGTTGGCTGGTCGCGTCCGTGTACGCCTTTGTCGTCGGGATCTATTTCTTGAATGCGGCGCTCTGGATGCCGGGAACCAGCTGCCCGACCGCGTGGTGCCCCGAGAACGTGCTCCTCATCTGGCCCGCCAATGAACTGGCCGCCGATGTGGCCCGGGCGGGGTCGTTCGTTGCGCTGATCGCTGGCTGCGCCGTGCTGTACGCCATCTGGCGCCACTGGCGCACCGCCGCCCCGGCCGCCCGTCGCACCCTTCTGCCCATCGTCCTTGCCGTTCCCGTCGCCTATCTCATCAGGTCCCTGGGATATCTCGGCGACCTGCTCCAGATCGATCTGCTGTGGTTCCTGGAGCCCAGGTACCACGTCATCTACCTCGTGCTCTACAACATCGTCCCGATCGGGCTGCTGCTTGGCGTGCTTCGACTGCGTCTTGATCGCGGACGCGTCGCCGCGCTCGTCGTCGAGCTCGGACAGGGCGTGCCCGTGGGCGGGCTGCGTGACGTGCTGGCGCGTGCTCTGGGGGATCCCACGCTCCAGCTTGCCTTCGCTGCTCCGGGTGGCGCCGGCTATATCGACAGCGCCGGCCAGCAGATCGAGGTGACCAGGTCCGATCCTGACCGCGCGATCGCGCCAATCGAGCGGGACGGCGAGGCACTTGCGATCCTCGTTCACGACCGGACGATCGAGGACGAGAACCCTGGGCTGGTCGACGCCGTCAGCAGCGCCGCTCGCTTGGCCATCGAGAACGAGCAGCTGACCGCCCAGGTGCGAGCGCAGTTGGAGGAGGTGCGAGCCTCGCGCGCCCGGATTGTCGAGGCGGCGGACGCCGAGCGCAGGCGGGTCGAGCGCGACCTGCACGACGGTGCCCAACAGCGTCTTCTCGCGCTGGCCATGCGCCTCCAGCTCGCTCGTGACGCGTCAGGCAACGCCCGGGCGCTGATTGACGACGCGACGGCGGACTTGAACGCCGCCATCGCCGAGGTCCGTGACCTCGCCCGGGGCATCCACCCGCCGATCCTCGCCGAGGCTGGCCTGGCGGCGGCCCTCGAGACACTGGCCGAGCGATCGCCCATCCCTGTACGGATCGAGGCGGCTGACGGCCGGTACGATCCAGCCGTTGAGACAACGGCGTTCTACGTCGTCAGCGAGGCGCTGACGAACGCCGTCAAACATGCCGCAGCGACGGAGGTGGTCATCAACGTCTCGAGCGAGGGTGGCTGGCTGACGGTCACCGTTGCTGACGACGGGCGAGGCGGCGCGGACCCGTCCGGCGGTTCAGGGCTGCGGGGCCTGGCCGATCGGGTCGCGGCAGTCGGCGGTCGACTGTCGCTGACAAGCCTGCCCGGCGAGGGAACGGTGCTCACCGCCGAGCTGCCCGTCGCGTGAGGTCGGAGGGCGTGGATCGATCCAATGGCTCGCCGGATCGGCCAGCCCCGACCCGCATCGCGATCGCCGACGATGCGGTCCTGCTCCGGGAAGCCCTTGCCGCAGCCCTTGCCGCAGCCGGGTTCGAGGTCGTTGGCCAGGCGGCGGACGTTCCGGCGCTCCTCGCGATCGTCGCCCGGGAGCGTCCGGATGTCGTCGTCGCGGACGTGCGGATGCCACCGACCCACACGACCGAGGGACTCGAGGCCGCCCGGCAGATCCGATCGGAATACCCGGGCACGGCCATCCTGGTGCTGTCGCAGTACGTAGAGACACGCTACGCCCTGGAGCTGCTGCGGGATGATCCAGCGGGGATTGGCTACCTGCTCAAGGAACGGGTGACCCGGATCGCCGACTTGGCCGAAGCCGTTCGACGCGTGGCGGAAGGCGGCTCGGTGGTTGACCCCGAAGTCGTTGGCCGCCTGCTCGGGCGCGCGCGGCGCCACTCGCCACTCGACGAGCTGACCCGCCGCGAACGCGAGGTGCTCGGCCTCATGGCCGAGGGGCGCTCGAACCTCGCTATCTCCGCGGAGCTCGGCGTCGACCCGAGAACGATCGAGGGCCACGTCGGCACGATCTTCGCCAAGCTGGGGCTCGAGCCGGCACCGGGGGACCACCGACGCGTGCTCGCCGTCCTCGCCTTCCTGCGCGACTGAAGGTTCGAGCAGCTGGAAGTCGCGACCGTGCTGGCGCGCCCGGGGTGATGACCCGTACCGCGGCGTCGTTCAGGTCATGCTCCCCTTGCGGCCGCCGGCGCCGCCTGCGAGGACGCCGGGGATCGAGAGCAGCAGGCCGATCGCGGCGACCGCCACGAGTCCCAGGCCGAAGTACCCGAATGCCTGCTGGTTGTCAGTGCCGAGCAACCCGACGATGCCGGGCAGCATGAAGGCGGGCAGGAGCCACAATGTGAACCAGGCCCACCGCTCTCCCGCTCGCAACCCGAAGACACATACGACGACCGAGTACACGCCGACCACGAGTGCGCCTGCCAGCGAGGACCGGCTCGCGATCTCGAACTGCGCAGTGACGGTCGGAAAGGCAGCCTCGACCACTGCCCACGGCACACCGGTGTCCCTCGCGAAGCTCGCCTCCACGTTCCCGACAAGCATCATGCCGCCGGCCAGCGACTGGATGCCGGCCACGGCGAGCACCAGCGTCCATCCGACTTGTCGCATCCCGCACCTCCGTCACTGGGAACGCCCGCGTCTGCAGAGCGCGGGAACGCCTGTTGGTCATTGACCACGCGATGCCAGGGTGCCGTAGCGGCGGCATCCGCCAAACCACAGGAAAGCGACGATGCGTACCAGCCTCCGCACCCCCAGGCGCGCCCGACAGGTGTTGGGCGCGCGACAGCAACCTATGACATGCCGATCGAGGGCCGCGAGAGTGGGAACCTTTGGGCCGACGCCAGCGCCGTAGGCTATCGAGCACGGCCACGGTGGTCGCGCCGCCAGCCAAGAGGCGACCGTGGACCAGGACGGACTCGTGGAGCGAGCGAGGCGAGGCGACCGGCAAGCCTTCGCCGAGCTCGCCCGCGCGTCCGGCGCGCGCCTGGATGCCACGGCCCGCCTCATCCTCCGTGACCCGGATCTGGCCCAGGACGCCGTCCAGGAAACGCTGATCCGGGCGTGGCGCGGCATGCCGGGGCTACGCGACCACGCGACGTTCGATCACTGGCTGCATAGCCTGGTCGCGCACGCTTGCATCGACCTCATCCGCAAGCGTCGACGACGCGTCATCGAGGTCGAGCTCTCGCCGGCACATGAGGCGCCGACACCCGACCAAAGCGTCCGCGTAGCGGATCGCGATCAGCTCGATCGGGCGCTCGCCCGGCTCGGCCCCGAGATACGGGCCGTCGTGGTCCTCCACTTCTATCTCGATCTCCCCCTCTCGACCGTGGCCGGGATGCTCGGCATCCCGATCGGGACGGCCAAGTCCCGCCTTCATCGATCGCTCGGCACGATGCGCTCGGTGATGTCGATCGACGAGGTCACCACTGCGCCAGCCCTGGGAGGACCGATGGCATGAGCACCGAACGGACCACACGGTTCGAGCGGGTCCTGCCCGGGCTCTTCGACGAGCTGGCGGGCACCCGTACCCCTGCCTATCTCGAGGCCGCCATCGAGCGCGCCTCGTCCGGACCCCAGCGTCCCTCGTGGACGTTCCCTGGAAGGTGGCTACCCGTGGACATCACGACCCGTACCGCGCCGTTCGTGCGTGTGCCGTGGGGCCAGATCGGCGTTATGGTACTCACCGGTCTTCTGCTGGCAGTGGTGCTCGCCGCGTACATCGGCTCACAACGGCCAGGCATGTCGCTGCTCGCCCGCGGCAGCTTCATGGGACACGACTGGGGCCTGGTCGAGTTCGAGGCGTTTCAAGAAGACTCCGTCGTGACCGGGCGCATGACGGTTCATGCAAAGAGCCCTGACGTGGCTGCCATCACCGTCGAGCTCCAGTGCGCTCGGATGACCGAGGACGGCCTGATCATGATCGGCGGCCACGTCACCGAAAGCACCCTTGCCGCGGTCGCCCTCAAGCGCGGGTCTCCCGTGCAGACCGCGATCTGGGTTGGGGCCGACTTCAACCTCGCCGTCTTCGAGGAAGAGGACTGCCTGGCGTATCTGGACGCCTGGTTGGCGCGGCTGAGCGCGACCCTTTCAAGCGTCGTGCCCCTCAAGGACGACAGTGAGGCCGTCATCGAGTTCGGTCCGTAGCGGCCGCCGTCCACGTTGCGCTGCCACGAGGGCTGACCCTGAACCCATGGCCGGTCGGCCCTGACGGGTGGCCGATGTGGATCGCGAGCGCGGCAACCAGGACAGACCCCGCTGCATGGCGGCACCGGAAAGGAGGAAACGCAACATGAATCGTTCCGTCGCAGCGGCACTCGTGCTCGTGATCGTTGGACCTGGGCAGACCGCTGGTCATGGCGGCGCGCTCGGAATGACCTGATGGGCGTTGGCCGGCGTGGCCGCGCGGAGAGCTCGCGAGGCACGCGGCCACGCCGGGGAGACGGGGGAGATGGCGCGCCCGACAGGATTCGAACCTGCGACCTTCGGCTCCGGAGGCCGACGCTCTATCCACTGAGCTACAGGCGCGGGCGCCGATCATACCGGCTCGCGTGAAGACATACGGGAAGAGGAGGCGCCGATCGCGCCTCCTCCCTTGAGTGCGTGGGGAACGGCCGACCGTCCGGGTCAGCGACTCCTCGTGCTCACGTAGATCTCGCCGTCGCGGCCGAAGTGGAGGCGGCGGCCGTCCCACGACAGCGACGAGCGAGTCTCGCTGCCGGCGGTGTTGATGAGCGGGCCGAGGTTCACGGGAGTCGACCACGGATCGCTCGTCGAGGCACGCCAGGCGGTGTAGACATCCTGACCGCCGTAGCCGCCCGGCCGGTTCGAGTTGAGCACGATCTCGAGGCCGTCCTTGCGGACGTTGGGCATGAAGTCGTGCTGCGGCGTGTTGAGCTCGGCGACGGCCGTCGCCGGGGCGAAGCTGCCGTCGGGGAGCTGGCGGCTCATGTAGATGTCCTGGTCGCCGCCGACGTTGAAGCCGTCGCTCGAGAAGAACAGGAACGTTCCCTCGGCGGTTTCGACGAGCGACGGACCGAACTCGCTGCCAGGGAAGTTGGGTCCGCTGCCTGTCGCAGCGCAGCCGAGGTTCTGGATAGACCAGCCGTGGGCCGGGTTGTTGCGGCCGAGGTAGATGTCGCCGCCGCCGCAGCCGCCGGGACGGGTCGACACGAACAGGAGGGCCTTCCCGCGGAGCGGCGTCGGGCAGTAGTCGGCGTACGGCGAGTTGACCGGCGTGCCGAGGTTCTCGGCCGGCCCCCAGGCTCCGCCGACCGAGTCGCGATGGAACACCCAGATGTCGTTCGGGTCGGGGTTCCCCGTCCCGCCGGCGCGGTTCGAGGCGATGTACAGGCTCAGTCCATCCGGTGACTCGATCGGACAACCCTCGGCTGCCGCGGTATTGACCCCGGTCTCGGCGACGGCCAAGCCCCAGTCGCTGAAGGACTTGCCGGCGACGCCGGTGGGCACGAGCAGCAACAGCGCCAGCGCGAGCGTGATGATCCGGGCAGTGGCAGCCGAACCGGATCGGTGCGGCACGAAGCGAGCGAGCACGGAGGCGCTCCTTCCAGTGAGCTTCGACGGGAACTCGCGGGTCCGTCGGTGGGACGCGGGGGCACTTCCCTCGCCACATCCAATGAGTCCCGGAATCGTCGTTTGGTTCAGTCTTCGTCGTCGGTCCATCCGCCGGGGTGAACCATCGCCCCGCCGACAAGGTCGATGTCGGGCGCTTGGAGCCAGATACGGGAGCTAGCCGGGCGCGCTGTCCTCGCCGAAGAAGTCGGACACGAGGCGGGCAACCTCGTCGGGGCGGGCCTCGATGACCCACCGGCCGACGTCGGGAAAGAAGACCTTGCGCGGCGGGCTCGTGAACTGCCTGTCGAGGCGCAGCGCCAGGTCCCGGCGCAGGGTCCGGTCGCGCTCGCCCCACAGGATCAGGCTGGGCGCGCTGATCTGCTTGCCGCGGAGCCGAATGGAATCGGGCTTGATCGTCTTCGCAATCGCTCGGAAGTAGGCCAGGCTCGCCCAGGCCGCGCGCGGCTGGCAGATGGCGTCGCGGTACGTGGCCAGGTCCTTGGGGCTGAACACCCGGTCGTTCAGCAGCAGGCGCAGGAACCGGCCGTGACCGACGGTCATCCACCACTCTGGCAGTCGCGGGATCCGGTAGAACAGGACGGAAGAGCTCAGGATCCGCTGGCGCCAGCTGTGATGGATCGCCCGCCCCAGGATGATCGCCGGTGGGGCGTTTACGAGGACCAGCCGGCCGACCTTGTCCGGGTGCGACAGCGCCGCCTCGGCCGCGACCATGCCGCCCCACCCATGGCCAAGGACGTGGGCTCTTGACTCGCCGAGGGCGTCGACCAAGGCCGCGACGTCATTCCCGAGCGTCTCGAGGGCGTAGTCCTCGATCCGCCCCGGCCGGCTCGTGTCGCCCAGGCCCCGCATGTCAGGCGCCACTGCCCGGTAGCCTGCCCCCGCCAGCGCCGGGACGAGGTGGCGGTATTCGTACGAGAACTGGGGGAAGCCGTGAAGCAGGAGGACCAGCGGGCCTTCGCCCTCGGTCAGAACGTGGAAGCGAATGCCGTTGGCATTGATGGACTCCGACCGCATACCGATACTCGTCCTCCGCTTGGCGCGCGGGCGCGGGGCGGGAATGATGGCGTCGCCAGCGCCCGCAGCTCGACCGCGCCAGCGTCGTGACCGCGATCAGATCCGGCTCGCAGGCCCCAAGCGAGCCCGGGCGACGCCGCTAGGCCGTGACCTCCTCGCGCCGATGGCCGGCCGCGAGCGTCCCGAGATCGGATGACTCGAGCTGGTCCGGCGGGATCGCCGCGACCCGGGCCCGCGTCGTCGAGCGCAGCGTCGCGGTCCGCCGGCCGCCCTCGAGCGCGGCCCGCTCGCCGACGACCGCTCCCGGTCCGATCTCGCCGACCGTCACGCGGTCGACCTCGACGGCGAACATGCCGTCCAGGATCAGATAGACCTCGTTCGCCTCCTGGCCCTGCTCGGTCAGCGTCTCGCCCTCGGCAAGGTTCCGGATCGCCGGCTTCGGGCCGCCGCGCATGATGATCGTCGACAGCTCCCGCTCGAGGGCCGACTCGACCTGGCTCACGAGGGCCGGTGAATCGTGGTCGCCCCACGGGGTTCGAGCGCCGAACGAATCGTTGAACCAGGTGTTGAAGTCGATCACGGCCGACTTCTCGATGAGCTCGCCCTTGTCGTCATAGACCCAGTGCCGCGGGAACGGGCTGGCCCCCACGAGGCCGCGCTTGGCGCTGCCGTCGACGTTGATCGTCAGCTCCAGGGTCGACCACGCGATCGACGGCCAGAACTGGACGAACGGCTTGTGCGGGACCGGCCGGGGCGTCGGGATGCCCATCCGCCCGCCGATGGTCTGGACGAACCGTACGGCCGTCGGGCTGACCTCCGGCTCGTGCTGGATGTCCGGCAGCTGGACCGCCGGGAACCGGATCGCCGCCGGGCCGACACGAACGGTCGTCGAGCCGATTCGCCCGCCACCGAGGTAGCCGTGGCCCACGATCCGGCCGTCCTCGACCTCGACGTAGGCTCGCAGCTCGTTCGCCTCGCGGAACCGATCGGTCCGCCGGAGCTCCTCGAGATCATCGATCCGGTCCGGCGGTGGCTGGTCGTAGTGGGTCACCCCGATCTCGAAGGGGATCTTCGACAGGCCTTCGATCGCTTCCGAGGGGATCCACGAGATGGCCGTCACGCTCGACTCGTGTCGGACACGTGCCATGGTTGCTCCTTCCTGCTACGTCCCGCCGAGTGTGTCGCGGGTCATCCCCGATGTCATGGGGGCGCTGTCCCGAATCGAACCGGGAACATGGCCGGGCCGTTGACGCCCCAGCCGGAACGCGCTTGGATGGCGGGCCATGGAGCCGATTCGATTCGCAAGCGAGATTCGGTACTGGAATCCCGAGAAGGGCAGCGGCCTGGCGGTCGTCGACGTGCCGCCTGACGGCATCGCCGCCCTGGGTGGGCTGAAGCAGCAGCGCGTGCGCGGCCGGTTGGGCGACGCCGTCTTCGCCTCCAACGTCGCCCCGGCCGGCGGCGGTCGCCTGGCGCTCAGCGTCAGCAAGGCGATGATGTCGGCCGGGCGGGTGACCGTCGGCGATCGCGTCGAGGTCGAGATCACCGGCGTCGGGCGGGAGTGATCGGGACGACTGCTCGGGACCGACGGATCCGGGCCGGGTTCCAGCGCTCAGGCAGGGATCTCGTCCTCCAGGCGTGTCCTGGCGCGCGCCAGCGCGTCCGGCATCGATCGGCGGAGCTCGCCGGCGACGACGCCCTCGGCGAAGCGGTACATCCCGCTCAGCTCGATCTGCACAGCGACGCGCAGCCGAGTCCCGGATCCGGCGGCCTCGAGGTCGAAGGCGCCCTCGACGCGCCCCTGCGGCGCCTCGCCGCGAACGGCCAGCCGCCGAGCGCGCTCCGCGGACACGACCATCCCGTTCGCCTGGATCGGGCCGGTCGGTCCGGCCAGCTGGAGACGGAACGTCGTCCCGGGTTCGACGGGTCCCGATGACAGTTGCTCCGCGGCACTCACGCCGGGCAGCCAGTCCGGATAACGTTCGACGGCGGCGAGGGCGTCGTAGACGGCGTCCGGCGGACGGGCGACCTCGATCGACTCGTCCAGCTGGATCACCGCCCGAGCCCGGCTGTCGTCAGGCGCTGATCGTCGTTCACCCGACGAGCCTATCGGCTGTCGTTCGCCGCCGCAGCGGGCAGCCCGGGTCGGCGGTGTCTTGACCCTCCCGAACGGCCGGACCTACCATCCGCGAGGCTCCCGGCGCGAGCGGGGTTCCCCGTCCCGAGGTCCAGCGCGCCGCCGGCCGATCTCGAGGTTTCCAGCAACGCATCGTGAGCGACGGTCCCGAACGTAGACGCGTCCCAGACGCGATGACCAGCACCGCTTGCCGGGAGGCCATCCCGGGGTAGCGCATCAGCCGTGCGCGGCCCGGAGGCCACCCGTCGGCGGGGTCCGACGAGGTGGCTTCTTCATGTCCCGGAGGTGATGCCATGACGACGCAGGCGACGGCCGACCTCCTGGCCGAGGTGCAGGCGCTCATCCGGGAGCGCGAGGAGGAAGGCGTTCGAGGCTTGGCCGAGCGGGTGGGCCCGGCCGAGTGGGCCGACCTCGTTCCGAACCTCGAGCCCGGCGAGATCGCGGTCCTGCTGCAGTGGCTGCCCGACGAGGAGGCTGCGAGCCTGCTCGAGGAGGTCCCGCCGCAGGTCGCCGCCGACATCCTTCGGACGCTGTCCGCCCCCGAGGCGGGCGAGCTGCTCGGCGAGATGGATCCCGACGACGCGGTCGACGTCGTCGAGCTGCTGCCGCAGCAGGCGGCCGACGAGATCCTCATCCGCATGCAGCCGGCCGACGTGGCCGAGATCCGGCAGCTGTCGGGCTACGAGCCCGACACCGCGGGCGGCATCATGACCCCCGCCTACGTCGCGGTGAACGCCGACGCGACGACCGGCCAGGCGATCGCCGCGATCCGGCGCCTCGTCGACGAGGCCGAGACCGTCAACTACGTCTACGTCGTCGATCCCGAGCGGCACCTGCTCGGCGTCCTGTCGCTGTACCGGCTGATGCTGAGCCACGACGAGACTCCGGTCACGCAGCTCATGGCCCCCTCGACCGTCCGCGTTCGAGCGTCGGCCGACCAGGAAACCGCCGCGCGCCTCCTGACCGACCGCAACCTCCTGGCGATCCCGGTCGTCGACGACGAGGACCACCTGCTCGGGATCATCACCGAGGACGACGTCGCCGATGTCCTGCAGGCCGAGGCGACCGAAGACATCGAGCGCCTCGGCGGCTCGCAGCCGCTGAACCTGCCGTACCGCCTCGCCTCGGTCCCGCTGCTGGTTCGAAAGCGCGTCGGCTGGCTGCTGCTGCTGTTCATCGCCGAGGCCTACACCGGCCTCGTGCTCCAGAACTTCGAGGGCGAGCTGTCGAGCGTCGTCGCGCTCAGCTTCTTCATCCCGCTCCTGATCGGCACCGGCGGCAACGTCGGCAGCCAGACGGTGACGCTCGTGGTGCGCGCGATGGCCCTCAACGAGGTGTCGATGCGCGACATCGCGTGGCTCGTCTTCCGCGAGCTCCGCGTCGGGCTCGTGATGGGCCTGTTCATGGCCGCCGCGGCCGTCGGCCAGGCGTTGCTCCTCGGCGTCACGACCGACATCGCGACCGCGGTGTCGATCACGGTCATCGCGATCTGCGGCTGGGCGGCGACGGTGGCGGGTGCGTTGCCGCTGATCCTGCGCCGTCTCGGTGTCGATCCGGCGGTCGTCTCGGCGCCGCTCATCTCGACCCTCGTCGACGGCACCGGGCTGATCATGTACTTCGAGGTCGCCCGGATCGTCCTGGGGCTGTAGCCGGCCGCTCGCGCGCCGCGACCGTGGCCGGGAACCTGCCGAGCTAGAGCCAGCCGCGGATCCGGAAGATCAGCCACAGGCCGACGCTCACGACGACCATCAGCCCGAGGGCGAACGGGTAGCCGAGCGCCCACTGCAGCTCCGGCATGTCGAAGTTCATGCCGTAGATCGTCCCGATCAGCGTCGGCGCGAAGATGATCGCGGCCCATGACGAGATGCGCTTGACCTCCTCGTTCTGCCGGAGGCTCGTCTCGGTCAGCCGCTTGATCTCCTCGTTCTGGGCCTGGTTCACGAGCGTGGCGTTGGTGGACAGGATGTCCGACAAGGCCTGGCGGAACCCGGCGACCCGCTCGCTGACGGTCGTGGCGTGGTCGGCGACATCGCTCAGGTAGCGCCGCAGCTCCTCGTCGGTGCCGTACTTGTCGAAGCCCGCCTGCAGCGCCGTGAGGACGCTGAGCAGAGGCCGCGTCGCGCGCCCGAACTCGACGACCTCGCCCGACAGCTCGTAGATCCGGCGCGAGACCGTCGGATCGCCGCGGAAGACCTGGATCTCGATCTCCTCGATGTCCTTGTTCAGGCCCGCGACGACGGGCGCGTAGCCGTCGACGACGCGGTCGAAGATCGCGTACAGGACCGCCTCCGGGCCCAGCGCGAGGAGCTCCGGCTCGCGCTCCATCCGCTCCCGGACGGCCGCCAGGTCGGGCGTCCGGCTGTGGCGCACGGTGAGGACGAAGTTCGGGCCCACGAAGACGTGAATCTCGCCGAACTCGACCTCCTCGGCCTCGTCGAGGTAGCTGGCCGCCCGGAGGACGACGAACAGCGTCTCGCCGTAGCGGTCGACCTTCGGCCGCTGGTGGGCGACGATCGCGTCCTCGACCGCGAGCTCGTGGAGGCCGAAGGCCTCCGCAACGGGTCGGAACTGGTCGTCGCTGGGCCGGAGCATGCCGATCCAGGCCATCGCGCCGGGTCGATCCCGGAGGGCCTCGAGGGTCGCGGCGACCGTCGAGGGCGCATCGACGCGCCGGCCCTCGACGTAGATCCCGGCGTCCACGACGCTCCGCTCGACCGGCGCGACGACGTCCTCCGGCCGCGATTCCATGTGCTCTTCGGGGGCGGGGCCTGTTTCGTCGTTCAAGCGGCGGCGTGGGCGTCGGGTCGGCAGCTGGAATCGTGGCCGGCGATCGGCCATGGACGACACCTCCGGGGCGCGCCTGGTTGGCGCCTAAGGCTACTCCGCGAGCTCGATCTCGAAGAACGCCCCGGCGGCGCGGATGTGGCGCCACGCCAGCCGGTAGATGACGTTGCCGGGGAAGACGTGCTGGGTCGTCGCGAGGATGGCGCGGTCGCGCAGGTCGCCGTCAGGCAGCTCGTGGGCCCGGATCGAGATCGCCGTCGGCGGCCGGATGGCCAGCGTCGCCCGGCCGGCGGCTTGCAGGTTGCGCGTCCAGTCCACGTGGCCGTTCGGATGACCGAGGAACAGCCGGTCGCCGTCGCGGAGCAGGCCGAGCAACACGCTCCGAGACGTGCCGCTGCGGCGGCCCGGCACCCGCAGCTCGATGACATTGCCCAGGCCGAAACGTCGCCAGATCAGCCGGACCGCCGGGTCGGCAAGTCGGATCAGCGCGTACTGGATCGGGAAGTAGCGATACCACGCGGCCGAGTAGCGGGGGGCCGGAAGACTCCGGCCTCGGGGGCTCATGAGGCGAGCATATCTTCGGTTCCGCCAGGGGCCGCGATGCAACCAGGCCGACTCCCGAAACGTCCAATGGGCGTGACACCAGCGCCGCGTTGGCCGCGCCTGGTCCGGGTCGCACTCGCACTCGGGCTCGTGGCCCCGCTCGTCGCGGGCTGCGCCGCCGGCCCGGGCGCGAGCCCCGCCCCGCCCACGGGACCGGCGGCGTCCCCGGACATCGCGATCGCGGCCGTCGCCAGGCTCCAGGTCGACCCGGCCGGGGCAGCGCTCGCTGCCGCCGCGATCAACGACTTCGGGCTCGAGCTGCTCCGGGCCGCCGACGATGGATCCGCGAACGCCGTGCTGTCACCGGCATCGGTCGTTATCGCCCTGGCCATGGCCCGACCCGGGGCTCGCGGCACCACCGCGACCCAGATGGACGACGTCCTCCGCGACGTCGCGTCGGACGACCATGCCGGCTGGCTGAACGCCCTCGACGCGGCGCTGGCGACGCGATCCGGGACGTTCAAGGACCGCAGCGAAGCCGACCATGAGGTCATCCTGCGGATCGCGAACGCACCGTTCGCGCAGCGCGGCTACCCGTGGGAAGCGGCCTACCTCGCCGCGCTGGCGGAGCGGTTCGGGGTTGGCGTCCGGCTCGTCGACTACGTGGCTGCGACCGAGGCTGCCCGGCGGCTGATCAATGGCTGGGTAAACGAGCGGACCGAGGATCGAATCCCCGAGCTGCTCGAGCCTGGCGTCCTGAGCACCGACACCCGCCTCGTGCTCGTCAACGCGATCTACCTGAAGGCCGCCTGGCTGGCGCCGTTCAGGGAGGATGCGACGGCGCCGGCGCCGTTCGTGATGGCCGATGGGACCACCGTCGACGTCCCGACGATGCACCTGTCCGCCGACGTCGCCTACGGCGAGGGACCGGGCTGGCGCGCGGTCGAGCTGCCGTACGTCGGCGCCGGGCTGGCGATGACGGTGATCGTGCCTGACGACCTGGTGGAGTTCGAAGCCGCCCTGGACGGCGAGGCGTTCGCGGCGCTGGTCGACGGACTCGAGGAGCACCAGGTCGGGCTCGCACTGCCGGAGTTCGGTCTCGAGACAAAGGTCGATCTGGCGACGGTCCTCGGGGCGATGGGCATGCCCGACGCCTTCGACGTGCGGCTCGCGGACTTCAGCGGCATGACGGCCGCCGATCGGCTCTTCATCAAGGCGGTCATTCACCAGGCCAACATCGACGTGGACGAGGCCGGCAGCGAGGCGGCAGCGGCGACGGCCGTCGTCATCGACCGTGTCAGCGCCGGGATCGAATTCCGCGTCGATCGGCCGTTCCTGTTCGCGCTGCGCGACGTTCCCACGGGCGCGATCCTGTTCCTCGGTCGGGTCGTCGAGCCGGAGGTCCGTGATCAGCCATGAACGCTCTCCGAATCCCCGTCGCACTCACGCTCGTCGTGGCCCTCGCGGCTGGCTGCGCGTCCGGGCCGTCGGGGACGCCCAGGGCTACGTCCCCGTCGGATGGGCCACGGCCAGCCAAGACCACGCCTCCGCCGACCGCTCCGGGTCTCGCGATCTCGGCGATTTCGCGGGCTCCAGCCGATCCGGCGGACGCGGCACTCGCCGGAGGTGCGATCAACGACTTCGGTCTCGAGCTGCTCCGGGAGGCGACGGCCGGGGACGAGAACGCCGTACTGTCGCCGACGTCGATCGCCCTGGCCCTGGCGATGGCCCGGCTGGGCGCGCGCGGTGAGACCGCCACCGAGATGGACGAGGTCCTCCGTGAGGTCGTCTCAGAAGAGCACGCCGGGTGGCTGAACGCCCTCGATGCGGCCCTCGCGGTCCGGTCGGGCACGTTCCAGGACCGCGGCGGCAAAGACGTCGACGTCGTGCTCCGGATCGCGAACTCGGCGTTCGCCGAGCAGGACTTCCCATGGGAGGACGCGTACCTCGACGCCCTGGCGTCGAGCTTCGGCGTTGGTGTGCGGCTCGTCGACTACCAGACGGACTTCGAACGCGCCAGGCTGCTGATCAACGCCTGGGTTGACGAGCAGACCGAACGTCGGATCCCCGAGCTCCTGGCCCAAGGGACGGTCGACAACCTCACCCGGCTCGTCTTGGTCAACGCGATCTACCTGAAGGCGGCCTGGCTCACGCCGTTCGAGAAGGGACACACCGCCAGCCAACCCTTCTGGCGACTCGACGGCTCGAGCATCGACGTTCCGACGATGCGGCTGACGGCCGGCTTCGGCTACGCCGACGGAGACGGCTGGCGGGCCGTCGAGCTGCCGTACGTCGGCGGCTCGCTGGCCATGACCGTCATCGTGCCGGACGACCTCGCGGCCTTCGAGGCGAGCGTCGATCAGGCGGCCTTCGCCGAGATCGTGGCCGCGCTCGAGAGCCAGCGCGTCGAGCTGTCATTGCCCAAGTTCGGGATCGAGTCGAAGCCGCCGATGAAAGAGGTGCTCCGCGAGATGGGCATGGACCGCGCCTTCGACCCGGACCGGGCCGACTTCAGCGGCATCACGCCGGTCGAGGACCTCCACATCAGTGACGTCATCCATCAGGCCAACATCGACGTCGACGAGGAGGGGACCGAGGCAGTTGCCGCGACCGGCGTGATCATGGGCATCACCTCCTTGCCGCCTCCGCCAATCCCGATGCGGGTCGATCGGCCGTTCCTGTTCGCGGTGCGCGACGTGCCGACCGGCGCGATCCTGTTCCTGGGGCGTGTCACCGAGCCGGCTATCCGAGCCGGCTAGTCCCGAACAGAAAAGACGGAGCGGCTCCCGAAGGAGCCGCTCCGTTTGCTGTCCCGGTGAAGGTATCCGCCGAGGCGGATGCTTCTGCCACGCGTCAAGGGCATCTATCACGTCGGCTGCACCGACTACCCTGACCCAACCTACCCATGACCTTGCCGCTGGGGCAGCGGACCCTGCGTCGCCGCAGTGCACCGCGTAGTCTATGTGACCCCGATCGCGAATCCAAGGGTTTTCGTCGCTAACTTGGTAAAAATCCCTTAACGCTTCGTGTACGGCGCCGCGTGAGGGCCGATCAGCGGCCGCGGTCCAGGGGCGGCATTTCTCGCCGGAGCGGCCTACGCCTCCTCGTCCTGGATCGTGACCGTGGTCATCGCCACCGGGCTGTCGGGCAGGTCGCGCGAGTTCCGCGGCGCGTTGACGATCTGGTCGACGACGTCCATCCCCTTGGTGACCTGGCCGAAGATCGTGTAGCTCTTGGGCAGGCGGCCCGACAGGTCGGCCTGGCAGATGAAGAACTGGCTGCCGTTCGTGTTCGGGCCGGCGTTGGCCATGGCGACCGCACCGCGGACGTAGTCGGCGCGGACCGGCTCGTCCTCGAACTTGTAGCCGGGGCCGCCGGTCCCGACGCGCCCGGCGTCGAGGCTCGCCTTCTTGCCGTACTGCCCGTCACCGGCCTGGGCGACGAAGCCCGGGATGACGCGGTGGAAGATCACGTCGTCGTAGAAGCCCTTGCGGGCGAGATCGACGAAGTTCTGGCTGGCCTTCGGGGCCTCCCGGGTGAACAGGTCGATCTCGATGCTGCCGAGGTCGGTCTCGATCGTGGCACGGGTCATGGCTGCCTCCTTCGTGGCGGGCGTGGTCAGGGGGTCGAGACGGTGACGCGGGTCATGGTGACGGGGTCCGGCGGGAGCTGGACGCCGCCCGAGGCCTCGTAGATCGCATCGACCACGTCCATGCCGGACGTGACCTCGCCGAAGATCGCATACGTGTTTGCCGATGTGAGCGGCGCGGCCGCGCCGTCGTCGAGGACGATGAAGAACTGCGAGCCCTGGCTGTTCGGCGCCTGCGTGCGCGCCATCGCGACGGTGCCGCGGTGGTAGCTCGCGGTGACCGGCTCGTCCCGGATCGTGTAGCCCGGGCCGCCGCTCCCGCTGCCCGTCGGATCGCCGCCCTGGATGACGAACGGCGTTCCGTCCGGCATCGTCGCCGTGCGGTGAAAGACGACGCCGTCGTAGTAGCCGCACTCGGCGAGGGCGACGAAGTTGCCGGCCGCGATCGGCGACAGCGAGCCGTCGACCTTGATGACGATCTCGCCGAGGTCGGTCTCGATGGTGACCGTCCGCGTCTCGCCGGCCGCCAGGGCCGGCGGCTCGCTGGTCGGGCAGCCGCTCGCATCCGTCCCTGGGGTCGCGCTGGCAGATGCCGCGGGGTCGAAGGTCGGCAACGCCGGCGAACCGATGAGGAAGGAGGTCGCAGCGACATAGCCGAGCCCCGCGATCACGATGCCGCCGACGAGGATGGCGCCGATCGCCGCTGGCGACAGGCCACGCCGGGGCGGCGTCGCGCCGCGCCGGGCCGAGACCTTCGGTCGAACCCCCTGCGGCACGGGCCGTGTCTGGCCGACCTCGGGCTGGCTGCGCGGCTGGCGGTTGCGGGGCGAGCCTCGGCGGCGTTTGCTCATGCGGCGGCCTCTCGGGCGGTCTGGTAGTCGATCGCCCCGGACAGGAGCGCCTCGCCGAGGATGATGCCCGCCGCGCCGGCATCGCGCACGCGGCGGATGCCAGCCGCATCGGACGTCCCGCCCGCGACCAGCAGGTCGGCGTCGACCGTGCGCGCGAGCGAGGCGACGGTCCCGATCCCCTGCTCCCCGCCGGCGTGGCTCAGCACGAAGCGCCGCACGCCGCGGCCGGCGAGCTCGCCGACGAGGTCGGGCAGCGTCGGCGGCGCCGGGCGGCGCCACGGAAACGCCGCGAGCCGGTCCGGCCGGGCATCGAGGCCGACGGCCAGCCAGTCGCCGGCGACGGCGAGGCAGGCGTCGAGCCGCGGCGGATCGTCGGCCACCGCGAGGCTGCACACGACCCGCGTCGCCCCGGCGGCGAAGGCGAGCCGGATCGCGTCTGGATCATCGACGCCGCCGGCCAGCTGCAGCGGCGTCGCGACGCGGGCCGCGATCGCGCCGAGCACCTCGAGATTGGTCGGCCGCCCGTCCCGGGCGCCGTCGAAGTCGACGAGGTGGATCACCGGCGCACCGAGGCGGACGAAGTGCTCGGCGATCTGGTCGGGTCGATCGGTGGGCGCGCCGATGCCGCTCGAGACGCCCGGCCAGAAGACGACTCGTGAGCGACCGCCGGCGACGTCGATCGCCGGGATGACCTGCACCGTGGCTCAGGCAGGCGGCGCGGGCCGCCCTTCGCCGCGAAGGGCGCGCCGCTGGAAGCTGATCGGCAGCGAGCCGTTCCACAGCAGCGTGTCGTGGAAGGCACGCAGCGAGAAGCCGTCGCCGAGCCGGCGTCGCTCCTCGTCCCTGAGTCCCAGGAGCAGCACCTTGCCGAGCAGGTACGACAGGTTGTAGGTCGGCGTGTACGTGTAGCGGCGGACCTCGGCGAACGCATTCGGCTCCTCGAAGCCGGTCTGCTCGACGAGGAAGGCCGTGGCCTCGTCCATCGACAGCTCGCCGCGGTGCATCCGGATGTCGAGCACGATGCGTGCCGCGCGCCAGATCGCGTCGGTGGCCAGGGCGATCCGGAACGCCGGTCCGTCGTCGAAGCCCTCCTCGCGCATCATCTGCTCGCTGTACATGCCCCAGCCCTCCTCGAACTCGGGCGCGTTGACCTGGGCCCGGGTCAGCGATGGGTGGCGGGTGGCGATCGCGAGCTGGAGGTGGTGGCCGGGGTAGGCCTCGTGGATGCTGGTGTTGCTGATCGAGGCGTAGTAGTGCTCGCGCAGCGCGCCGGGATGGTTCTCGACCGCCGGCGTGACGACGTAGACCCCGACCGGCGCCGGATCCCAGCGCGCCGGCTGGAAGTAGGCCGCGAACGGCAGGACGCCGCGCAGGTACGTCGGCGTGGCGATGACCTCGACCCGTTCGTCGTCGGGGACGCCGACGAGGTCGTGCTCGATGAGATGGGCGCGGGCCCGACGCATCGCCGTACGGTAGGCCTCGAGGGCGCCCTCGAACGTCGGCGGGTGGTCTTCCTTGACGCGATCGAGGACCGCCGGCAGCGGAGCCCCGGGCTCCAGCTCCGCGGCCGCCGCACGCCTGGCGGCGTGGTTTCGCTCGAGCTGCTCCCAGCCGATCTCGAGGATGGCGTCGGCGTCGAGCCCGTCGAAGGCCCGCAGCCGGAGCAGCTCGGCGTAGCGCTCGGGCCCGAGGGCCCAGTCGTCGGCCTCGTCGTCGAGGTGCGTGGAGACCCAGTCGACGTGCTCGAAGATCGCGGGTTTCGCGGCGTCGACCGCGCGGCGCAGCCGGCGCAGCTCCGCGTCGCCGACCACGATCCCGGGCGGCGGCGCCTCCCCGGCGGCCACGATCTCGTCGAGGAACGCCGGCAGGTTCATCGCGGCGTTGATCTCGATCTGGAGCCACGATCGAACCTGCGGCTGCGCGGCGCGGCTGCGGTGCGCCGTCAGGTATGCCGGCGCCGCCTCCAGCCGGCCCGCGATCGAGGCGAGCCGGTCGGACAGCGGCGCGAAGTCGCGGGTGAACAGCGGGAACAGCGCGTCGCCGAGGTCGGAGACGCCGGTCGAGCGGCGCTCCCAGGTTCGAATGACATCCGAGCGGTACAGCGACAGCGCGACGTGGTGGAGCTCGAGGTCACGCTCGAATCTCGCCGCCGCGGAGAGCTCCGCCGGATCGATCGCCTCGACGGCGGTGAGATGCCGCCGGTCGCGCTCGATGTCGGCCAGCGCCCGATCTCGCGACGGATCGTCGAGCCGGTCGTCCCAGGCGTGGATGCCGAGATAGGTGGCCTGCGGCGGATCGTCCGCCACGACAGCGCGGAAGCGCGCCTCGACGAGGTCGTACAGCGCCTCGTCGCGTGGCCCGGCGTCGGGTGCAGGATCGGGCCGGGACAGCTCGACGCCGGCGAATTGGCGGTCGGTCACCTCAGCCGGCGACCCCGGCGTGGGCGTGTCGACCCGAGCGTGGGTCATGCGTCGCCGCGAGCGCGTCGCGGATGGCGATGACCGCCGCCGTGACATCGCCGGGCTCGATGCCGTGGTGCGTCACCGCCCGGACCTGGTCGTGGGGATAGCTGTCCAGCAGCACCCCGCGCGCGGCCGCGGCCTCGAGGAACGCCGCGCGGTCGCGCCGGACCCGGAACAGGACGAAGTTCGTCGTGACGCGAGCCGGGTCGAATGCGCCCGGCTGCGGCTGGGCGATGTCGCCCGCTGACTCGACCCCGTCCAGCTCGGCGATCGCCTCGGCGAGGCGACGGGCGTTGGCATGGTCCTCGGCGAGCCGCTCGATCATCCCCGCCGGGCCGTCCCGCAGCGCGATCAGGCCGGCGGCTGCCAGCACCCCGACCTGGCGCAGCCCGCCGCCGAGCAGCTTGCGCGCCCGCCGCGCCCGCCAGATGACGTCGCGCCGGCCGACGACGACGCTGCCGACCGGGCAGGCGAGGCCTTTCGAGAGGCAGAACGACACGCTGTCGGCCGGCCCGGCCAGCTCGGCCGGGCTCACCCCGAGGGCGACGACGGCGTTCCAGAACCGGGCGCCGTCGACGTGAAGAGGGACGCCCGGCGCGGTGCCATGGCCGGCATGCGCCACCGCCGCGATCTCGGCGGTATAGGCCGGGGTGAGCGGCTGGTTCATCGTGTGGGCATGGCAGTTCTCGATGACGACGAGGCCGGTGATCGGCTGATGCTCGTCGGTCGGATCGCGAAACGACTCGCGAACGGCGGTCGGATCGAGCGTGCCGTCGGCGCGCTCCTCGATCGTTCGGACGGATGCGCCGGCGACGACGGCGTGCCCGGCCGCTTCGTCGAGCACGACGTGGCTCTGGCGCCCGGCGATGATCTCCTGACCGCGCGCGACGTGCGCCAGCTCGGCGACGAGATTGCCCATCGTGCCCGAGGCCACGAACAGGCCGGCCTCCTTGCCCAGCAGCTCCGCGGCACGCTCCTCCAGCGCGATGACCGTCGGGTCGTCATGGAAGACGTCGTCGCCAACCTCGGCCTCGGCCATGGCGCGCCGCATCTCGGGCGTGGGCTTCGTGACCGTGTCGGAGCGCAGATCGATCGTTCGCATCGGGCCGCGGCGAGGATACCGCGCCGGGTCGGCGGGCCGTTCGGGCCCGATTTGGTATCCTGCGCCCGCCGCACGGACCCGTGGTGTAGCGGCCCAACATGCCAGCCTGTCACGCTGGAGATCGCCGGTTCGAATCCGGTCGGGTCCGCCACGCACCATGTCGAATACCGACCGACGCCCCGTTCGCCCGCCCGGACGGGGCGTCACCTTTGTCGTCGCAATCTCCCGGCCGCGCCGCGTTCCTGGGTCCCGCCGCCACCCGTACCATCGGCGGACGGACGATCGGTGGTGCGCCGGCGCATCCTGCGCGCGTGATCGGCTCGATCGGAGCCCGCCTCCGCCTGGTCCTGCGACAGCCAGCGCCGCAATCGGCGGCCTGGGTCCTCGGCGACCGCGCGTTCGAGGACGGCGAGGAGCTCCCCGAGGTCGACCTCGTCGCCTACTCGACCAGCGAGCGGCTCTCGGGACGCGTCCGCCTCGACGCCGCACGGCTGACGGACATGCTCAACGCCCATGACGAGTTCGTGCTCGTCGAGGCCCTCGCCGAGCGCCTGCCGGACGGCGGTTCGATGGTCGTGCCGGAGATCCTCGTCGGGCGGCACGAGCTCGCGGTCGTCCACGCCGGGAGGCCGCGCGGCGACCGCGCCCGGCGGATCCCGACCGAGCGCCACGGGCTGGTCATGCGCTCCGGCCGTTACCTGATCGCCGGTCGCATCCACGCCCCGGAGGGCCAGGATCCGTTGGCCGCGCTGCGCGTCCGGGAATCGATGGTCCCGCTGACCGACGCGGCCATCCTGTACCGCGCCGGCAACGACGTCGTGCGGGAGCCGGCATCGACGGTCGTCGTGAATCGCGACCTCGTGGAGTGGGTCCGCGAGGGCGAGCTCGACGCGCGGTCGTGGGACCTGCCGCCCGGCTGATCCGACCGCGGTGCCTCAGGGCCCGCGTACCATCGCGGCCTGATGCCTGCTGCCGGCCCGCTCGCGGGGATCCGTGTCATCGACTGCTCGACCGTCCTCGCCGGGCCGTACGCCACGATGCTTTTGGCCGATCTCGGCGCGGACGTCGTCAAGGTCGAGCCGCCGGACGGTGACGGGACCCGCGGCTGGGGTCCGCCGTGGGTCGGCGATGCGACCCGCGGGACGCGCACCGCGGCGTACTACCTGTCCGTCAACCGCAACAAGCGCAGCCTGCGCCTCGATCTCTCGAATGACGCCGGCCGCGACGTCCTGCGGACGCTGCTCCGCGACGCCGACGTGGTCGTCGAGAACTTCCGCGTCGGCGGGTTCGAGCGCCTGGGCTTCTCTGATGCCGCGCTGGCCGAGCTGAATCCCGAGCTCGTCCACCTCGCGATCAGCGGCTTCGGGACGACCGGGCCCGACGCAGCGAAGCCGGGCTACGACTTCACGATCCAGGCCGGCGGCGGCCTGATGTCGATCACCGGTGAGCCGGACGGACGGCCGCTCAAGGTCGGCGTCGCGATCAGCGATGTCGTGACCGGTCTGTTCGGAGCGGTGGCGGTCCTCGCCGCGCTGATCGGCCGGGAGCGGCGCCCCGACGCGCCACGCGGCGCCGGCCAGCGCATCGATGTCTCGCTCCTCGAGAGCACCCTGGCGGTCCTCGTCAACCAGGCACAGAACGCGCTCGTGACCGGGGCCGGGCCGGCTCGGCGGGGCAATGCCCACCCGAACATCGTGCCCTACGAGACGTTCGTGACGGCGGACGGCACGATCGCCGTCGGCGTCGGCAGCGAGCGCCAGTGGCCGCGCTTCTGCGCCGCGATCGGGCTGCCGGACCTGGCCACGGAGGCGAGATTCGTCACGAACGGCGACCGTGTCGTGAATCGCGGGCAGCTCATCCCGATCATCGCCGAGCGCCTCGCCTCGGCTGCTTCGGCGACCTGGCTCGAGCGCCTCGACGAGGCCGGCGTCCCGTGCGCGCCGATCCGCGACGTTCGCGAGGCGCTGGACTCGCCCCAGTCCCGGGCGCTCGGCAGCGTCGTCCAGATGACGCATCCGGAGCTCGGCCGGGTCGACCAGGTCGCGCCGCCGTTCCGCCTCGCGGCGACGCCCGCGGCCGTGCGGACGCCGCCGCCGCTGATCGGCGAGCAGACCGACGAGATCCTCACCGAGGCGGGCTACGATCCGGCGGCGATCGACGAGCTGCGGCGCGGCGGCGTCGTCTGACGCCCGCCTCGTCCGGCCGTCGCGGCCGGCCGGCCCGCGGCGCCGGTGGGCCGCCGGGGACGCCCGAATCCACTGCTAGACTCCCGGCCAGACCACCAGCCTGGGCGTGCGGCGGCCCGCCGCACCCGGCACCCGATCACGGAGGGAGGACCGCATGCCCGACTCCCGCGAGCGCTGGGCCCTCATCCTCGGCGCCTCGTCCGGGATGGGCGAGGCGACGGCGCGGACGCTGGCCGGGGCCGGCTTCAGCATCTGCGGCATCCATCTCGACTTCCGAGCCGGCCTGGCGCACGTCGAGGAGCTGAAGGCCGACCTGGCGAGCGCCGGCGCCGACGTCCTGTACATCAACATGAACGCGGCCGACGACGAGAAGCGGGCGGCCGCCCTCGAGGAGCTCGGCGCGAGATTCGCCACGGCGCGCGAGGCCGGGCGCGACCCCTTCGTCGCGCTGGTCATGCACTCCCTCGCATTCGGCAGCCTGGTGCCGTTCATCGCCGACGACCCGAAGGGCGCGGTCGATCGCAAGAAGATGGAGATGACCCAGGACGTGATGGCCAACAGCCTCGTCTACTGGGTCCAGGACCTGTACCGCGGTGGCTTCCTCGGCAAGGGCTCGCGCATCTTCGCGATGACGTCCGAGGGGTCCAGCCGGGTCGTGCCGTCCTACGGCGTCGTGTCGTCGGCCAAGGCGGCCCTCGAATCCCACGTCCGCCAGCTGGCGATGGAGCTCGCGCGCCGCGGCGACGGCATCACCGTCAACGCGATTCGCGCCGGGGTGACCGACACGCCCGCCCTCCGCAAGATCCCCGAGGCGGAGCAGATGATCGAGATCACGATGCAGCGCAATCCGACCGGCCGGATGACGACGCCGCAGGACGTGGCCAACGCGATCCTCGCGCTGTCGGGCGACGCCACCGAGTTCATCAACGGCGACATCATCGGCGTCGACGGCGGCGAGTTCGTGACCGGCGGCTAGGCCGTCGCGCTCTCGCGGATCGCCTCGGTCCGCACCCAGAACGTCCTGGCCCGGGCGGCAGGCGTCATCGACAGCTCGCCGTCGTCGGCGATCCACCACGCCGCCAGGCCGCGGCTGCGCGCCAGGGCGGCGATTCCGCCCGAGCCCTCGACGAACAGCGCCTTCGACCACACCTCGGCCCACGCCGGATCGGGATGCGACACGCTCACCGCGACCAGCCCGAGCGACGCCGGCTCGCCGGTCGCGGGATCGATCAGGTGGTGCACCTCGCGACCGTCCGGCGCCTGCCAGCGCGACAGCCGGATCGAGGAGGTCGCGAGTGCCCCGCCGTCCCCGATCTGAACCGCCGCCACCGGGTCACCGCCGCCGGCGGGATCCTCGATGCCGAGCGCCCACGGCTCGTCGCCCACCGATCCTCGGGCGACCAGGTCCCCGCCGGCGTCGATCAGGAACCCGCTCCCGCCGGAGCGGCCCGACCCGAGCCGCGAGGCGGCGCGCGCCGCGGCCCAGCGGAGGGCGAGACCCTTGCCAATGCCGCCGAGGTCGACCGGCGCGTCCAGCTCCAGGCCCGCCGTTCGCCCGACCCGCCGAACCACGCTGCCAGCCCCCGGAGCGCCTTCCGGCCTGCCACTCCACGGCTGCACCGGCGCCCGATCGCCCAGCCGCTCGAGCGCCCGAACGACCCGCGGGTCGAACCGGCCGCCCGTCCTGCGCCACGCCCGGTCGGCGGTGACGATGGCGCGCCGAAGCCGCGGCGAGACGTCGGCCCGGCGGCCTCCGCGCCGGTGCAGCTCGGTCAGCTCACTGTCGGCCCGGAACCGCGACATCGCGCGATCGACGGCCGAGAACTCGTCCTGGATCTCGGCCCAGGCGGCGTCAATCCGGGCCGCGTCGGCCTCGCCGGCCACCGTGAACCGCAGCGGCGAGCCGAGGGCCCGGCCGTCGCGTCGCACGAGCGTGGCCGTCATCGGCGGGCCGGCGGTCAGCCGCCGGAGGCCCCGCTCGTGCCCTGCGTCGTCGGCACGGCGACCCTGCTCACGGTCTTGAGCGCCGGCACCTTGAACGACGTCGGCAGCGAGCGGGACTGGCCATCGATCTCGGCGACAGTGCCCGCGAAGCCGGACAGTGTCGCCTCCAGGCTGCCGAGCCGGCCGGCGATCGCGGCATACGTCGCCGAGAGCGAGTCATAGGACGCTCGCGAGCGATCCAGGACGCTCGACAGCTGATCGTGCTCGCCGGCGAGCTGGTCGACCGCGCTGGCGAGCGGCGCCCGCCCGGCCGCAAGGGCGGCCTCGTCGGCCGACTGCAGCCCCGCCACCCCGGCCAACAGGATCGCGTAGCCGGCGGTGCTCGCGCTGAGCATGACGACGATGTGCGGCGGCAGGCCCGGCGGCCGCCGCTCAGTCATCGTGCTCCTCGTGGTCGTCATCCTCGTGTTGGCCGCCGGACTGCGTCGACGTGGTCGTGGTGCCGCTGCGGCTCGCCGCGGCGAGGCGCGCCTTGGCCGCCGCGAGTGCCGCCTCGACCTTGGCGAGGCGAGCCTGGGCCGCCTCGAGGCTGCCCCGAAGCTCATCGGCGGTGGCCTGGTCGGTCGACATCTGGCCCTCGGCCGCGTCGAGCGCGTCCTGCAGGCCAGCGGCCGCCGCGTGGAGCTGGTCGAGCTCGGCGGCCAGGCCGGCCGAGCGCGCCTGCTCGTCGGCGAGGGCGCGCTGGAGCTCGGCGACCGCGACCGGCGGTTCGGTGAGCGGCGCGGACGTGGCTGCCCAGATGGCGGCACCACGGATCGTGGCCGCTGCGGCGAGCAAGGTGACGAGGAGGCCGATGGAGACCACCGACCGGCGAATGGCAACGGGCTTCGTCATGCCTGGCGCTCCTGTGCTTCGAGGACGGTTGCGAAGGTCGGCCGGGCCGACCGGACGATCCAGTAGCGATACGCGGCCGCGAGTGCGACCAAGGCGAACGTTGCCCCGTAGAGCCAGCCGAGGCCAGAGGTATCGGTCCCGGCGAGGACGCCGTGCATCCAGGCCAGGGCGAGGACGGCCAGCCCGAGACGGTGCAGGCGAAGCCACCAGCCGGACGGCAGCAGGCGGGTGAATCTCGCCGTGAGGCCGGTGATGAGCAACGCGTACAGCGCCAGCGTGCCGACCGCCACCGGGACCGTTCGGTACGCCGACAGGCCGGGCACGAGGGCCCCCAGCAGGCCGACGTTCGCGTACTCGTCGACGATGATCGAGACGACGTGGATGGCCGTGAAGGCGAGCGTGAAGATCCAGGCGTGCTCGTGCCATGGGAAGAGGCGCTTCGAGAGCCGCCAGGTCGACTTGTTCGTCGGGTGGCTCAGGACCAGGCCGAAGGCGACCTGGGCCGCCAGCAGGACGAGCGCCGTGAAGCCCGCCGCGCGAGCTCCGAGCCAGATCCTGAGCTCGGCTTGGTGGGCCGACGTCGCGGGCAGCACCTGGTCGGTCGCGAAGACGGCCAGGATCCCGGCTGCGGCACCCACCGCGACGAGGCCGGGCACGCTCAGGCGCACGGGACCACGGCCGGCCGGGGCGCGGGTGACCGGCGCCTGTGCGCTCGCAGCGACGTGCATGGACTCCTCGCGCGACGGGTCGACTACCCTTGTTGAGGCAGCGTGGCCGCGACGGGTTTCACCGGACAGCTCGGCGATGGTCCCGACCACGGGGCCGCCGATGGTCCCGGCCGGCGCGGTCGATTCGGCCCTATCGTTCAAACATCGGGTGGCTCGATGCTGCTGCCGGCCCCACCAGCGGGGCGCGCTTCCCACCGCTCCTGAAAGGCCAGAACCTTGACTCGCCCCCAGCCCCCGAACTCGTCTCGTCGTGAGCGGCGCGCGGCCGCTCGACTCGAGCCGCGTCAGCCGCGCGGCCGCGCCCGGCGCCCGGCAGACCGATCGCCGTGGCAGTCACCGCTGGCGATCGTCACGGTCGTCGCCGTCCTCGTCGCCGCCGTGATCATCCTCTTCGGGGTCCCGAGGGATCAGCCGCGCGGTGAGCTCCTCATCCCGGCCATGCCCTACACGGCCGATCTGACCGACGGCGACGTCGTCGGCTCGCCGGACGCGCCGGTCGTCATCGAGCTCTATTCGGACTTCCAGTGCCCGGCCTGCAAGCAGTTCGTCACCAACCAGCTCGCCGGTCTCGTCAACGACTACGCGAAGCCCGGCATCCTGCGGATCGAGGCACGGGACATCGTGATCCTCGATGCCGGCGGCTCCGAGGAGTCGCTGCGGCTCGCGGTCGGCGGCGCCTGCGCGGCCGAGCAGGACCGCTACTGGCAGTACCACGACATCGTCTTCTACAACCAGGGTCGCGAGAACCGCGGCGACCACGACGCGGCGTTCATCGCCAGCGTGGCCGACGCCGCGGGCGTGGATCGCGCGGCCTGGGATGCCTGCATCGCCCGGGACGACGTCGCGGCGGCGATCCGCAACCAGACGTCCAACGCCCTGTCGTCCGGCATCGGCTCGACGCCGACGCTGATCGTCAACGGCGAGAAGATCGTCGGGGTCCCGCAGTACGCCGACCTGGTGGCGAAGATCGAGGCGCTCGTGGCGTCGCCCAGCCCCGACGCGTCGGCCGGGCCGGCCGCCTCGGAGACCGCCGCGCCGTGATGCGCCGCGCGACCGTCCAGCCGATCCTCGGGATCCACCCCGGGATCATCCTGGCGGTCCTCGACATCGTCGGCCTGGCGATCGCGGCGTACCTGTCCGTCGTCGAGCTCGGTGGTGGGGTCCCGGTCTGCGGCCCGATCAAGGGTTGCGAGGAGGTCGCCCGCAGTGAGTACAGCCGCATCGCCGGCATCCCGGTCGCGGTCTTCGGCGTCGGGCTGTCGCTGCTGCTGCTGACGCTGGCCGTCGCGTGGTGGAAGACCGACCTGTACGCGCTGCTGCTGGCCCACTACGGCCTGTCGCTGGCGGGCGTGATCTTCGAGGTCTACTTCCTGTACCTGCAGGTCTTCGTCATCGGCGCGGTCTGCGTCTGGTGCACCAGCTACGGCCTGTCGCTGATCGCCCGCTTCGTGATCGCGCTGATCGTCTGGATCCGCGGCTCACCCACGGTCGCGGAGACGTAGGCAGCGTCACCACGAGAAGGAGACCGCGCCCGCAGGGGAACGGGCGCGGTCGTACCGGGAGGGTCGAGAAGCCGGGCGTTCGGCGTCGCTATTCGGTGACGATCACCTTGCCGATCATCCAAGGGTGCGGGGTGCAGAAGTAGGGGAACTCGCCGGCCTCGGTGAACGTGTACGACCACGTCGTGCCCTCGGCGATGAAGCCCGAGTCGAAACGGCCGTCGGGGCTGCCGACGTTGTTGGCCGAGGTGCCCGAGGTGACGGTGTGCATCGTCGCGTCGGCGTTGGTCCAGGTCACCGTGTCGCCGACCTTGATGCTGATGGTGTTCGGGCTGAACGCGTTCTCGGCGTTGGCCGGGTCGATCCAGCCGTCCTTGGTGATCGTCACCTGGGCCGCGTCGGCCGGTGGCGCCGTCGAGGTCGGGGCCGGCTGTCCGCCACCGGCGGACTGGAAGATCTCGGGATTGGCCTGGCCCTCGATGACGATCGTCGCCAGGGCGCCCTTGTAGAACGTCCGAGTCAGCGCGTGATCGACGAGCAGGACGGTCTGGGGGACCTGGGCCACGAGCTCGACGACCGTCCCGCCGCCGGTGACGACGAGCGTCGACTGCGAGCCGCGGATGATCGGGTTGCCGGGCAGGGTCGCGGCCTCCGGGTAGACCGCGTCCCAGTGCGATCCGATCGGGTGGAAGTTGCTGTTGAGGCTGAGGCCCTCGTTGACGAAGTAGATGCGGGCCCGTTCGCCGACGGCCATCCGCAGGGTGTTGTCGCCGGTCAGCGCACCGACCCGCGCGTTGAAGACCACGTAGGTCGGGTGCTCGTCTGACATCGCCGCTTTGTCGATGTCGGCCAGGCCGTTGGCGTCGGTCGGCGTCAGATACCACTCCGACTGCATCATCGCCCACTCGTGATCGACGGCCGGCAGTGGCGTCGCCGGGTCGACGATGAACATGCCGTACATGCCGTGCATGACGTGGACCGGCACGTCGCCGTAGGCGCAGTGATACATGAACGCGCCCGGGTACAGCAGGCGCACCGTGATCGAGCGGGTCTCGCCAGGGACGACGGTCAGGTCGGCGGCACCGCCGCCCTGCCCGGTCACGGCGTGGAAGTCGATGTTGTGCGGGTGCGTGTTGCCGGGCAGGTTGGTGAGCGTGATGGTGACCGAATCACCGACCCGGCCCCGGAGCACGGGACCGGGTGAGCCGCACGTGACCCCCTGGTCGCCGGCGATGCGATAGCCCCACATCGAGACGCTGACGCCCTTCTCGGCATCGATCGGGCAGACGTTCTCGAGGACCTCGAGCTTGACCTCGTACGTCGCCTGATGGTCACGACTGATCGGCGGGCTCACGCTCGGTGCGTAGCTCACGTGCTGCTCGTCGGCCGGCGCCGCGGCCAGGTCCGCGATCGGCGTGAGCGCCGGGATCACGGACGTTGCCGTGGTCGGCGGGCCCTGCGGCGGCGCCGAGGGTTCGGCGGTCGGTTGGACCACGGGTTCGGCCGACTGGCCGGGTGGGAAGGTCCACTGCGGGCCGCTGGCAGCCGGCGCACAGGCGCCGATGAGGCTGGCGACGGCGATGAGGGCGATGCGGCGAAGCCTGATCATGGCTGGCGACCTCCCGAGCGGCGCCACGACGAGCTCCCCTGGGGCGCCACAAACTCATATCTGTGAACTATGAGTAGCACGATATGAATATCCCGCAGGTGCGGAAACTCGAGAGTGCCAAATGGGCTCGAACGGGGGGCCGAATGGCCCGACCCGAAACTAGGGCAGCCTGGCGACGAGCTCCGAGAGGCGGGTCGCCGCCAGTTCGCGGCGGAGGGCCTCGTCGGCCGCCCGGAACGAATCGTGGACGGCGCACCGGCCGTCCGGGTCGCACGGCCCGCCACGAAGCACGCAGCGGGCCACGCCGCCACGCTCCTCGGCGGCATCGACGATGCGGAGCAGGTCGATCTCGCCGGCAGGCCGGGCCAGCCGGTAGCCGCCGCGCCGACCGGGGCGCCCGGCGACGAGCCCGGCCCGCGTCAGGTCGGACAGCACGTGGGCGACGAAGCGCACCGGGATCTGCATCCGGTCCGCGATCCGGCCCGCGCTCAGCAGCCCATCTTCGCGATGCTCGCCCAGGGCCAGCATCGTCCGGACGGCGTAGTCGCCGCGCAGCGAGAGCGTGATGCGCATCCTCGGCACAGCCTCCGACGGCGGGGGGCGGCGCCGCCAGTGCCGAACGGCCCGGGCCCGCGCGCGTCAGGGACCGTAGCGGGTGACCTCCACGTACGCCTGTCCGGTGAGGAGGCTCGTGCGCGGCGGCTGCACCACGGTTCCCGTCACCCAGTGCGAGCCCTCCCAATACGCGACGCCCGTCGTGGCTCGCGTGTCGAGCTCCTGGTCGGGCAGGGTCGCCCGCAGGGACAGCGGGACCTCGAGCCCGGCGTCGATCGTCCACTCGATCGGGTAGCTCCGTCCGGTGCGGGGACTCAGCCACCGCTCGCCTGCCTCAACCGTGACCTCGCTCGCGTCGAGGTGCCGGACGCTCCCGTCGGCGGCGACGAGCGTGCCGTATCGCAGGACCGGCTCGCCGGACGGGTCCAGCACGACAGAGATCGTCAGATCCCGCCCGTCGTCGAGGTTGATCGCGAACCAGTCCCAGCCGCCGCCGCCGACCGAGATGAAGTCGCCCCACTGGTGGTCGAACCAGGCGATGCCGGTCACCGCGTAGCGGTTCGCGCCGAGCGTCACCTCGCCGTTCACCGCGAGGCGCGTGCGAGAGTAGTAGTACGAACCACCCGCCGGTCCGAACTCGACCCAGCCGTCGCCGTCATGGAGGGCGGGGGGCTTCGTCGATTCGAGCGTCAGGTCGAGGCCGAAGGCCGCTCCCGCAGCCATGGCCTCGGTCGGCGACAGGGCCGCCTCGATGCGGTCGTCGCCGTCGGAGCCGGCGAGGTGCCACGGTGTCGCGCCAGGGTCGATCACGCCGTCGAGGCCGGGCGATGTGGGACCGCCGATGGACAGGTCGAATCCCGTCGGAACGCCGGACGCGTCGCGCGGCGAGCGGTCGACCCCCGGCCCGATCTCGCTCCGCTGGCCGTAGAGGAAGCCCTGGCCGCCGTCCTCGACCGTGAGCGCCAGGTGCGAGGCCCACGTCACCGGGACGTCGCCGCGCTCCGCCCGGAAGATCACCGCCTCGAACCCGAAGCGCCGCCCGTCGGCGGTCGCGAGGTGCCCGGTGTAGTACCACCACTCGGTGAGGCGGTCGTGCGGTCCGTCGTCACGCGGCAGGACGACCGGCACCGGATCCGCCGGCAGTGGCGGCGCCGGCGTCGCGGGCGGGAGGGTCGGGAACTCCTGGGGCGGGTTGGCGAGGATCGGCGACCCGGAGCAGCCGGCGAGGACGGCCACCGTGGCCGCGAGCACGGCGGCCCGGAAGCGGGCCTGAGTCACGCCTGGGCCTCCCGTTCTTCGAGCGCCGGCAGTCGTCGTTCCAGCCAGCGGGGCAGCCACCAGTTCCAGTCGCCGACGAGGCGCATCGTGGCCGGCACGAGGAGCGCCCGGACGACGGTCGCGTCGAGCGCGACCGCGATCGCGATGCCGAGGCCGAGCGCCTTGATGAGGACGATGTCGGCGAAGGCGAACGAGCCCGCCACGACGACGACGATGAGCGCCGCGGAGGTGACGATCCGGCCGCTGCGCTCGAGGCCGTGCGCGACGGCCGCTCGGTTGTCGCGATCGCGATCCCAGGCCTCGCGCATGCGCGTCAGCAGGAACACCTCGTAGTCCATCGACAGGCCGAACAGGACGCAGAACAGGATGACCGGCTGGGTCGTCTCGACGAAGCCGAGCGGCCGCGTCCCGAGAAGGGCCGACAGGTTGCCGTCCTGGAAGATCCAGACGAGCGCGCCGAACGATGCCGCGATCGACAACGTGTTCATCGCCAGGGCCTTGAGCGGCAGGACCGCCGAACGCAGCAGGAGCAGCAGCACGAGGAACGTCGTGACGACGATGAACGCCGCGGTCCGCGGGAAGTCGGCGGCGATCCCGCTGACCACGTCCTCGACGTCGGCCGCGCCGCCGCCGACGAGGATCGTCATGCCGGCGGGCGGCGCGAGCGGCCCACCCGCGTCGCGGAGATCCCGCACCAGCTGCAGCGCTGCCTCCTCGTTCGGGCCGTAGGGGGCGGTGATGCTGAACATCGTGAGGTCGCGGTCGGTCGTGGCCGCAAGGGCCTCGACCGCGAACCGGTCGGGCGGCGCCCCGCCGGCGCCGTACAGGAGGGCGTACTGCTCGACGGTGAGCCGCGGGTCGAGGTCGACGAGGCTGTCGACGCGCTCGATCCGGGGGTCGGCGCCAAGCCGCCTCGAGTAGTCGAACAGCGCGGCGAGGTTGTCCGGCTCAACGACCGCGCCGTCGGTCCGGATCGCGAGCACGATCTGGGCGAACGGGCCGGGTCCGAACTCGGCCACCAGGCGATCGAAGGCAGCGCGCGACGGGACGTTCTCGGGCAGGATCCGCGCGTCCGGCGCGTTGAAGCGCACGTGCGCGAACGGCGAGCCGAGCAGCATCAGCACGGCCAGCGTCGGGAGCAGCACGGCCACGGGTCGTCGCATGACCCAGCCCGCCAGCCGCGCCCACGGCCCGTCGTCGGTCGGCAGCGCGCGAACGCGTCGGACCCGCAGGGCATCGAGGCGGACGCCGACGACGGCCAGCAGCGCCGGCAGCAGCGTCAGCGCGGCGAGCACCGCGAGGCCGACGACGACCGCGCCGGCGATGCCGACCGAGCGCAGGATCATGAACTCGAAGAGCACCAGGCCGAGCAGGCCCAGCAACACCGTCAGGCCCGAGAAGAAGACGGCCCGGCCGGCGGTTCGAAGCGTGGCACCGACGGCATCCTCGACGGCCTCGGGCCGCCAGGCTCGCTCGGCCAGCTCCTCTCGGAAGCGGCTCGTCATGAGCAGCGAGTAGTCGACGCCGAGGCCGAGGCCCAGGAGCGTCGCGAGGTTCAGGACGAAGATGCTCATCGGGATCGTGTTGGCGACGAGGAAGATCGTCGCCAGCGCGACGACCACCGCGGCACCGCCGACCGCGAGCGGCAGCCCGGCCGCGATGACCGAGCCGAAGACGAGCAGCAGCGCGAGCGCGGCGAGCGGCAGCGAGATCAGCTCGCTTCGCCGGAGGTCGGCCTCGGACACCTCCTGGACGTCGCCGTAGAACGCCGGGCCGCCGGCCAGGCCGACGTCGACGCCCATCGCCGAGACGTCCACCAGCGCTGCACGGATGCCGGGCAGCGCGAGCGGCGAATCGTCGGCCGGCAGGTCGAGCGTCACGATGTCGTAGGCCGTCCGGCCGTCCGCGGAGACCTGTCGCCGCGACAGCGCGTGCGACAGGACGCCGGTCACGTACGGGGCGTCGGGGACGGCGGCCATGGCGGTTGCCACCGCCACCTCGAACGCCGGCTCGCCGGCGCGCGCGCCGTCGGCGTGGAACACGACCGCGAGGGCCGCCTGGGGGACCCCGATCTCGTCCTCGAGGAGGGCCTTCGCGCGAGCCGATTCGAGATCGTCGCGGATGAAGCCGCCGGAGCGCAGGGCCTGGGGCGTCTGGAGCGCCAGCGGAACCGCCGCGAGGACGACGATCGTCCAGGCCGAGATGACCGCCCATCGATGGCGCGCCGACCAGCGGCCGAGCCGCTCGAACCGGCTTGTCGACGGGCGCTCGGGGGCGCGCGGTCCTACGGCTCGCGGGGGGCGGTTCATCGGCCCGCCCATGCTAGTCGGTCTGCTAGCATCCGCCCGCGATGACGATCTTCACGCTGTGGTTCCAGGACTTCCCGAACAACCTGCCGGCGTTGGTCGTCTCGGTCGGGGTCGCTGCCGCGTTCGTCTACATCTTCTTCAAGGCGGCATCGTCGGTCGACGGGCGGTCCCGCTGGGTGAAGCGGATCACCGGCCCCAACGGCAAGTGGCTGTGGGGCACGCTGTTCGTGCTGTGGGCCATCGTCTTCGGGATCGGGCTGCAGCTCGTGCCGCACACCGGCGCCAACTCGCCCTACGGCGGACTGGGGCTGATCGCGCTGTTCACGGGCTTCTTCATCTCGATGGGCTTCCTCTGGAGCGTCATCGGCGAGTAGCTCGCCGGCCGACCCGGCCGCGCCCGGCGAGGCGCCCTCGACGTCAGCTCCGCCTTCGAACGACCCAGGCCTCCTCGGACGGCCACTGCCGTGCCCATTCCGGGGTGACGTACGTCCAGCGCTCGTCGCTCACCGCGCCGTCGGGCGGCCGGACCTCGACGAGCCGCTCGATCTCGAAACCGGTGTCGCGCAGGAGCTGGATCCACTCGCCGTGGGGCAGGTGGAACTCGACCGATTCGTCGTCCGGCCACTCCTGTCGATACATCCCGAAGTACGGGCGGAGGAGCTGGGTGCCGGCCGGTCCGTCGGCCTCGCTGTCTGGCACCGTCAGCTGCAGCAGTGGGCCATTCGTGTAGAAGACGAGCCGGCCGCCCGGGCGCAGGACCCGTGCCGCCTCGGGGATCCAGCGGTACGGATCCGCCCACAGCGCGGCGCCGTACTCGCTGATCGCGAAGTCGAACGAGGCGTCGCCGAACGGCAGGTCCTCCGCGATGCCGAGGTGGAGCGGGAAGTGCAGGCCGAACTCGGCCTGGAGTCTGCGGGCCGTCTCGAGCTGGGCCGGTGAGTTGTCGATGCCGACCGGCCGGGCCCCGCGGCGGGCCAGCCAGGCCGAGACGTACGCGGTGCCGCAGCCGAGCTCGATGGTGTCGAGCCCGTCGAGGTCGCCCGGCAGCAGCCGCAGCTCGGCCTCCGGGATATGCCAGATGCCCCAGTGCGGCTCGCCCGACCAGTTCCGACGGCCGGGCTCGGCGTAGTCGGCGGCATAGCGGTCCCAGGCCGCGCGGTTGGCGGCCGCATGATCGGGCAGGTTGGTCACCCTCTCACGATAGGCGACACGGGCATGACCGGGCTGGGCCCCCGTGTCGTGGCCCATGGACTTTGCAGTGTGCATACACTTTATGCAGTGATATCTCGCTGGGTGCCTCGCCCGTGGAGACCTCGTTGAACGACCAGCAGACCACCGCCCTGACCGAGCAGCCGTGGGTCAATCCGCGCGACCCGGCGATGGCGCTCGGGCCGGACGGCAAGCCCGCCCGCAGCCGCCGCGCGCCGATCTGGGCCGACGTGCCTGACGAGCAATGGGACGACTGGCGCTGGCAGCTCAGCCACCGCATCAACTCGGTCGACGAGGTCGGGGCCGTCCTCAACCTGACCGACGAGGAACGGGCCGGCCTGACCGCCGACGACAAGTTCAGGGTCGATATCACGCCGTACTTCGCCAGCCTCATCGACCCTGACGATCCGGCCGATCCGATCCGCCGCCAGGTCATCCCGACCGGGCGCGAGGCAGAGTCGTTCACGGCGATGATGGAGGACTCGCTGGCCGAGGACCGCCACTCGCCCGTGCCGGGCCTGGTCCACCGCTACCCGGACCGGGTCCTGATGCTCGTCACGACCCAGTGCGCGAGCTACTGCCGCTACTGCACCCGCAGCCGAATCGTCGGCGACCCGACCCAGAACTTCAACAGCCGCGAGCACGAGGCCCAGCTCGAGTACCTGCGCCGCACGCCCCAGGTCCGCGACGTCCTGATCTCCGGCGGGGATGGGCTGACGCTCGCGCCGAAGCTGTTCGAGCGGATCATCCGCGGACTGCGCGAGATCCCCCACATCGAGATCATCCGGATCGGGACGCGGGTGCCGGTCTTCCTGCCGCAGCGGGTCGACGACGAGCTGTGCGACATGCTCGCCAAGTACCACCCGATCTGGATGAACCTCCACTTCAACCACCCCAACGAGATCACGCCCGAGGTGGCTCGGGCGGCCGACAAGCTGACCCGCGCCGGCATCCCGCTCGGCAACCAGAGCGTGCTCTTGGCCGGCGTCAACGACTGCGTCCACATCCAACGGGCGCTCGTCCATCGCCTCGTCGAGAACCGCATCCGCCCCTACTACCTCTACCAGTGCGACCTCGTCGAGGGTTCGGGGCACTTCCGAACGCCGGTCGGCAAGGGCCTCGAGATCATGGAGGGCCTGCGCGGCCACACGAGCGGCTACGCCATCCCGACGTACGTCATCGACGCGCCCGGCGGCGGCGGCAAGATCCCGGTCATGCCGAACTACCTCATCAGCTACTCCGACCACAAGGTCGTGCTGCGGAACTACGAGGGCTACATCACGACCTACGAGGAGCCGTCCTCGTACACGCCGCACGACAAGGCGACGTGCGCCTACTGCGCCGGAGAGCGACCGGAACCAGGTCAGTCGGGCGTTCTCGGCCTGCTCGAGGGCGAGCGGATGTGGATCGAGCCCGCCGGCTTCGAGGAGACGCATCGCCGCGGCAACGCCGAGGCCCATCGTCTCCAGGACCCGTCGAAGTGGGTGCCCTTCGGGGTCGGCGCGATCGAGGGTCGGGCGGGCAAGCCGCTGCCGGTCCTCGAAGCCGGCGCCGAGGGCAACGGCGCCGGCGACGCGCCCGAGGCGTCCGAAGCGACCGGGACGTCCGAAGCGCCCGGCCCCCCCGCGGAGTACGGGCCGGGCGAGGAGCCGCGGCCGCGAGAGGGCGAGCCGACCGGCTCGGCGCACGGGGAGCTGCTCTGACGCTCGGGCTCGATCCGGACGACCTTCGACCGCCGCCGGCCGGGCTGCCACTGGCCGACGTCCGGCCGCCGGTCATCGCCGAGTCGGCCGACCCGTTCACGATGCTCCGGATCGTCGACCTCGCGGCTCGTCTGCCCCGCGGCCGGCCAATCGCGATC
>QKHE01000108.1 GCA_003250155.1 Chloroflexota bacterium
GAAACGCTGGCCGCCCTCGTGGACCAGCGTGGCGGTTCGAACGCGTGTCACGTCGTCAAGCCGAGGCCGGGAACGACGAGGCCGGCGGCTCGTCCATCGCGCCTGACTCGAACTGCTCGCGGTACAGGCGGGCGTAGAGGCCGCCCCGCGCCAGCAGCTCGGCATGGGTCCCGCGCTCGAGCACCCGGCCGCCCTCGAAGACGAGGATCAAGTCGGCTCGCAGGATCGTCGACAGGCGGTGGGCGATGGCGATCGTCGTCCGGCCGCGCTCGAGGCGCTCGAGCGCGCGCTGGATGAGCCGCTCGCTGACCGTGTCGAGGGCCGACGTGGCTTCGTCGAGGATCAGGATTCGCGGGTCCTTGAGCAGGACCCGCGCGATCGCGATCCGCTGCTTCTCGCCGCCGGAAAGCTTGTAGCCCCGCTCACCGACGACCGTGTCATAGCCCTGCGGCAGCTCCAGGATCCGGCCGTGGATCGCGGCTGCGCCGGCGGCGGCCTCCACCTCCTCCTGCGTCGCGTCGGGCTTGGCGTACAGCAGGTTCTCGCGAACGGAGGCGTGGAAGAGATACGTCTCCTGGGTCACGAAGCCGATGACGCGCCCGAGGGACACCAGGCTGACCCGGCGGACGTCGAGGCCGTCGATCTCGACCGCGCCGGCGTCGACGTCGTACAGCCTCGGCACGAGGTACGTCGTCGTCGTCTTGCCCGCGCCGGACGGCCCGACGAGCGCGATGAGCTGTCCCGGCTGCGCCTCGAAGTCGACGTCACGCAGCCCGAACGGCAGCGGCTCGGGCTCGGGCGGCGTGGGCGCCGGCGGCAGGAGCTCGTTCGGTTGCGGGTCCGGGGCGCCCGCCGCGCCCGGTCCCTCGAACGTCGCGCGAGGCGGCGTTGACGGATAGGTGAACGACACGTCGCGGAAGCGGATCCGGCCCTCGACGCGTCGCTCGGCGAGGTCGATCGCGTCCGGCGCGTCGACGATCGACGGCTCCATCTCCAGGTACTCGAAGATCCGGTCGAACAGTGCCAGCGCGCCCTGGATCTCGACCTGCACGTTGAGCAGCTGGCCGAGCGGGAAGAAGAGGCGCGACTGGAGGGTCGTGAAGGCGACGATGTCGCCGATCGTCGGGGCCGTCGGGTCGCCCGCGATCGCGAGCCAGCCGGCGAGCCAGTACACGAACGCCGGCGTGATGCTGAAGATCGTCCCGACGATCATGAAGAACCAGCGGCCGACCATGGCCTGGCGGATCTGCAGCGCGGCAAGCCGCCGGTTGAGGCCGCCGAACCGGGACACCGCCGCATCCTGCTGGCCGAACGTCTTGGTCAGCAGCATGCCCGACACGGACAGCGTCTCCTGGGTCGTGGCCGACATGTCGGCCAGCGCCTCCTGCGTCTCGGTGCTGACCTCGCGCCGGATCTTGCCGACCCGGAACGTGAGGTACATGAAGAACGGCAGCAGGCCGAGCGACAGCAACGTCAGCCGCCAGTCGATGATGACCATCGCCACGATCGTGCCGATCGCGACGGCGAGATTCGAGGCGACCGAGCTGGCGGTATCCGTGACGACGCCCTGGACGCCGCCGACGTCATTCGCCAGCCGGCTCTGGATCTCGCCGGTCTTGGTCTCGGTGAAGAACCGCAGCGGCATCCGCTGCAGGTGGGCGTACAGGGCCCCTCGCAGGTCCTGCATGACGTTCTGGCCGATCACGTTGTTGAGGTAGCTCTGGCCGACGCCGATCAGGCCCGAGAAGATCGGGACGGCGATCATCAGCCCGACGTACAGGTTGAGCCGGCTGAAGTCGAGGCTCGGGATGGCGTCGTCGATCAGGAGCTTCAGCAGGATCGGGTTGATCAGCCCCAGCAGGCTCGTCGCCAGGATCGCCACGATGACCGCCGCAACCCGCAGGCGGTACGGCCGGAAGAACGCAAGGATGCGGCGGAACGTGCGGCGCCGCCGCTCCGGCGGGATCGGCTCGGGCGGCTGCCCGCGGGGGAAGAATCGGCCGGCCGGGCCGCCCGCGGCGGACACGCGTCGCTGAAAGCCCATCCCCGAGCCGCGGCCCATCATCGCGCGGGCTACCAGGCCGTCAGCGTCGTGGCTTCGGCGATCCCCTGGGATTCGAGCCAGCGCTCGGCGTCGATGGCTGCCATGCAGCCGTCGCCGGCGGCGGTCACGGCCTGGCGATAGCGATGATCGTGGACGTCGCCGGCGACGAAGACGCCGTCGATCTTGGTGTTCGTCCGATCGTGGACGACGAGGTAGCCCTTGTCGTCGATATCCAGCCAGTCGCGGAACGCGTCGGTGTTGGGTCGGTGGCCGATCGCGATGAACAGGCCGTCGAGCGGCATCTTCGACCGCTTGCCCGTCTCGGTATCCCGGAGCTGGACGCCCGAGACCTTCTCGTCGCCCAGCACCTCGTCGACCGCGACGTTGGTGTGGATCTCGATCTTCGGGTTGGCCTTCGCCCGGTCGACCATGATCTTGCTGGCCCGGAACGCATCGCGCCGGTGGAGCAGGTGGATCTTCGAGGCGAAGCGGGTGAGGTAGGTCGCCTCCTCGAACGCGGTGTCACCGCCGCCGACGACCCCGATCTCGCGGTCGCGGAAGAAGAAGCCGTCGCAGGTGGCACAGGCCGAGACGCCCCTCCCGCGGAGGCGGGTCTCGCTCTCGAGGCCCAGCCACATCGCGGAGGCACCGGTCGAGACGATGACGCTCTGGGCCTGGTACTCGACGCCCCGGGCCCACAGCCGGAACGGCCGCCCCGAGAGGTCCACCGCATCGACGTCGACGTCGAGGACGAGGGTCCCGAAGCGCTCGGCCTGGGCACGGAAGAGGGCCATCAGATCCGGACCCTGGATGCCGTCGTGGAAGCCTGGATAGTTCTCGACGTCGCTGGTCAGCATCAGCTGACCGCCCGGTGTCGTGCCGCCGAGGACGATCGGCTCGAGGTTGGCGCGGGCGGCATAGATGGCCGCCGTCAGGCCGGCGGGTCCGGAGCCGACGATCACGAGCTTGCTCTCGGTCCGACCCGCCTCCGCGGCAACGCTGCCGGGGCCGCCGACGGCGGGCACCGGCGTCGCGGGCTCCGCGGCGATGTCGATCGCCGGCAGAGCGAGCGGCGCGGAGCCGTCGCCGCGACCGAAATCGATCTGGAGGCCCCCGAACGGGAAGGACGAATCACCGCCGCCCGCGCGCTTGGTCGGCGCGCTGCCTTTCGGCTCGCCCGAACGTGCCTCGCCGCGGGCGACCGGACGCTGTTTGCTCATTGACGCAAGTCTAGCACGAGCCGCATACCCCCGGGGGGTATCGCGAGGAGGGAGCCAAGCGATCAGGCGTCCCGGAGCTTCGGGAACACGCTCGCGCCGAGGAGCTCGAGCCGGTCGATCTGCCAGACGTCGTGGACGCTGAACAGGACGTGCTGCGCGCCCGCGTCGCCGAGCTCAGCGAACCGGTCGACCAGCTGGCCCGGCGTCGTGCTCCCGCCGCGGCCGGCCGCCGACACGTCGATGCGGCGCTGGAGCGTCGAGCGCTCGATCTCGTCATACGGTCGCCCGACCGCCTCGCAGTGGCGCCGGAGGACGTCCCACTTGTGGTGGATCTTCTCCGGCCCGCCGAAGACGTTCGCCGCGTCGCCGTACTGCGCCACCAGCCGGAGCGTCTTTCGCTCGCCGCCGCCGCCGATCATGATCGGAACCCGCGGCCGCGAGATCGACTGCGGCGAGTTGAGCAGCCGCGTCGCGCGGTAGTGGGTCCCGCTGAACGCCGCCTCGCTGCCGAGCGGCTCGCGGAACATCTCGTGGGCGATCCGGAGCGTGTCCTCGAGCAGCTCGAAGCGCTCGCCGAGCGGCGGGAACGGGAACCCGAGGCCCTCCGACTCCTCCTGGTTCCAGGCCGCGCCGATGCCGAGCCACGCCCGCCCCCCGCTGAGCACGTCGAGGGTCGTGGCGGCCTTGACCCACAGGCCGGGATGGCGGTAGTGGACACCGCCGACCATGAGGCCGATCCGGGCGCGGCTGGTGTTCGCGGCGATGAAGCCGAGGGCGGTATTGCCCTCCAGCATCGGCTCCTCGCTGTCACCGACACTCCGGATCTGGAAGAAGTGATCCATGACCCAGATCGAATCGAAGCCGACGTCGTCCGCGGTCCGGACGACGCGCGCGAGCGTGTCCGCGATCGCCGGCGTGCCATCGGGCCAGGTGAACGAGCTGACCTGCAGGCCGAACTTCATCCTCGAATCGTACGCGCCGCGGCGCTCGGACGGTGCCGCGTCGTCAGCGGAAGAGGTCGGACTCGGCCGGCATGACGACGTCGCGGATCGAGCCCTCGCCACGGCGGAACGCCGCGCCACGGACGAGGGCGGCGGGCCGGCCGGCGCGCTTGCCGAACGTCAGCTCTGCGGCCGACGCGAGCTCGTCGGCGACGGCGCGGACGGTCGAGCGCATCACGCGGCCGTCACGGTCCGGCTCCCCGCGCAGGTCCTCGAGCGGCTCCAGCCCCGATACGCCGATCGCGACATCGACGATGCCCCAGCGCCACGGCCGCCCGAACGAGTCGGAGA
The DNA here is from genome assembly GCA_003250155.1 of Chloroflexota bacterium. Taxonomy (GTDB): domain Bacteria; phylum Chloroflexota; class Limnocylindria; order Limnocylindrales; family CSP1-4; genus UBA5189. The sequence goes on from QKHE01000108.1 coordinate 4,557, forward strand.
CGATGACCGGGGTGTCGACGCCGCCCACCTCGCGCACCGCCGCGCGAATGCGGCCCGCCGAGGCGTCCGGATCCTCCGGCAGGAGCGTGACGATCGAGCCGCTGTCAGGCCCGACGTTCGAGGCGTCGACCCCACCGTTCGCGCAGACGAAGCCGTGCTTCGTCTCGGTGATCACCACGCCGTTCGCCATCCGCACGACCCGCCGCGCCTCGCGGAGCACGACCTCGACCTGGCGCGCGTCGCGGTCCCAGCGCTCCGCGAACTCGATCGCCTCGGCCCTCGGCTCGACCGTCTCGAGCTCGACGATCGCGCCCTCGGCCTTCGAGACGGCCTTCTGGGTCACCACGAGGACGTCGTCGTCGCGCGGTGGGAACGCGTCGGGCGTCGCGCGCAGGGCGGACACGAGGATCTGCGGCAGGTCGTCGCCCGGCTGGATCTCGGGGATCCCCTCGAGCGCGATGACCTCGATCCGGCCGGGCTCTACCGGAACGGGGAGTGGCGGGCCCTCAGCCATCGAGCGCCCCGATCGCGCTCTCCGCGGCGAGCAGATCTGCCGGCGTGTCGACGTCGAGCGAGAGCGGGCCGCCGACCTCGACGAGCGCCGCGCCGGCCTGACGGGCCGCGGCGGCGTGGGCCTGGCGGCTGTCCTCACCGAAGTGCGGCGCGATGAGCCCCGGCGGGCTGACCAGGAGCGCGTTCGTGCCGGCCCCGTGCTGGTCGGGCACGACGACGACCACGCCCCCGCCCTGCCCGCGTGCGCGGCCCGCCACTGCATCGAGCGCGGCCGGCGCAACGCCCGGGATGTCGGCCGGCAGGATCAGGATCGCCGTCGCGCCGCGGGCCACCGCGAGCGACCGTCCCGCTTCGATCGCCGGGTTCAGGCCCGGCGCCCGCTCGACGAGCCCGATCGCGCCGTACGACTTGGCCAACCCGGCGGCCGCCGGATCCATCGTCACGACGACCGTGCCTTCGATCGCGGCGGCGTCGCGGGCGGCCCGTAGCGTCCGACGCAGCAATGACGTGACGAGCTCGAGTCGCTCCTCCGGGTCCAGCCCCTCGCCGAGCCGCGTCTTGGCCGTCTCGAGGCCGCGAATTGGCACGACGGCCCAGAGGTGTGAGAGGTCGGCGGCCGGAACGAGCTCCATGGGCGGATCGTACCGGGCGGGCTAGCCGAGCGAAGTGGCCGCGAGGACGGCGCTCGCGAGCCGGGCGCGGCCCGCGTCGTCGGCCATGATCGTATCGGTCACGACGGTCCGCAGCCCCAGCGCCTCGACCGCCGGTGCCAGCGCCTCGTCCACGGCGTCCAGCACGAAGACGTCGGCGACGCCGGTGTACAGCCGGGCAACGCCAAGGGCGCTCGACTCGTGGCCCAGCGAGACGAGCATCCGGTCGGCCGGGCCCTTGATCGCCTTGCCGCCGACGATGCCCGATACCGCCACGACCGGGACGGCGCGCGCTCGGGCTGCCTGGATCGCCGCCTCGATGCCGGTGACGGCGAGGATCGGGCGGACGGACACGAACGGGTTCGACGGCGCGATGACGAGCAGCTCGCTCGCTGCCACGGCCTCGACGACCTCGGGCGTGGCCGCGGCCGCATCGATCCCGCTGAACCGAAGGTCGCTGACGGTCGGCGCCTGGTGTCGATGGACGAAGTACTCCTGGAACTCGAGCCAGCCATCCTCGGTCAGGACCTCGGTGCGGACGGGCGCGTCGGTCATCGGCAGGATCGCGGCCCGGACGCCGAGCGCGCGCTGCAGGTCCAGGCAGACCGCCGTCAGGCGCTCCCCGGCGCGGACGCGAGCGGTTCGCACGATGTGCGTCGCGAGGTCGCGATCGCCGAGGCGGAACCAGCCCTCCTCGCCGTAGCGCTCCAGCATCTCCGCCGCGGCGAAGGTCTCCCCCTCGATGCCCCAGCCCCAGTCAGGGTTGTCGATGCCGGCGAGCGTGTACATGACCGTGTCGTGGTCGGGACTGACGAGCAGGCCGTGCCGCTCGAGGTCGTCGCCGGTGTTGACGACGACGGTCAGGCGATCGCCAAGGTGGGCCTGCAGGCCGTGCCCGAGACGCGCCCCGCCGACGCCGCCGGCGAGCAGCACCGTGCGCGACTGGTGCGTCACGGCACCACCTCGTGCCCCGGTCGACTGACACGTTTCGGCCGCACGGTCGTATCCTGCACCCACAGCGGCCATCGGTGCGAACTGAGCGCTCACCGGGGCCGGCACGGGAGGGAACGGCTCGCGCGCTCCTGGCCGCCTTGCGCAGGTTTGCCCGGACGTCGCGTCTCACCCCTCCGAACAAGGCCACTCGATCGGCGTGTCTCGAACTGGAGGAGCGGAGCGCGCCGAATCTCCGTCGGTTGCCGGTGCGGCGCGGGGGATGCCGCAGGCGGCAAGTGTCCAATCGAACGTGGAGGCCCGTGTGAGGAAGGCACTCACCATCCTGAGCAGCATCGCGCTGCTCGTCTCGTTGACGGCCGGGAGCGTGTCGGCGGCGCCCGACCAGGCCAAGCGCATGAACAAGACCGACTACCTGCCCAACAGCCTGGCCAAGAAGCAGTCGGCCCTGAAGCAGACGGCCCAGGACATGGTCCTGCGGGGCGAGGCCAAGGCGCAGGGCCCCAACAAGGTCGTCGAGGTCGCGAAGGGCCAGTACGTCGAGCTGGCGTTCGAGGGCGAGGACCAGATCCTGACGCTCCTCGGCGAGTTCGGCCCTGATCCAGCGACCCACAGCCACGGCAGCCTCGGGATCATCGACCACGGCGGGACCCCCGGTCCGGCGCACAACGAGATCCCCGAGCCGGATCGGAACGTCGACAACACGACGATCTGGGAGCCGGACTTCAACCAGGCCTACTACGACAACCTGCTCTACAACAAGGACCAGGTCCCGTCGATGGCGAACTGGTATCTCGCGGCGTCCGACGGGCGCTACAGCGTCGACGGCTACGCGGGCGACTGGGTCCAGCTGCCCAACAACGAGGCCGCCTACGGCAGCAACTACTGCGGCAGCATCGTCTGCACCCGCGACATCGGTCGCTTCATCGAGGATCTCGCGGATGGCTGGTACGCCGATCAGCTGACCGCCGGCATGTCGAACGCCGACATCAACGACTTCCTCTCGCAGTTCGACGTCTGGGATCGCTACGACTTCGACGGCGACGGCAACTTCAACGAGCCCGACGGCTACATCGACCACTTCCAGGCGATCCACGCCGGCGAGGGCGAGGAGACCGGCGGCGGCGCCCAGGGCACGGACGCCATCTGGAGCCACCGCTCGTACACCAACAGCGTCCCCATCGGCTCGGACGGCCCGCCGGGTGGCCCTCCCTACGGCGGCGCGCGCATCGGCGACAGCGACTACTGGATCGGCGACTACACCGTCGAGCCGGAGAACGGCGGCGTCGGTGTCTTCACCCACGAGTTCGGTCACGACCTCGACCTGCCGGACCTCTATGACACCAGCGGCAACACCGGCGGCGCCGAGAATGGCACCGGCTGGTGGACCAACTGGTCGCAGGGTTCGTACGGTTCGATCAGCGACAGCCTCGGCGACTACCCCGTCCACATGGCCGCCTGGGAGAAGTTCTTCCTCGGCTGGCTCAACTACGAGGTCGCCTTCGCGGGCCAGCACAGCGCGCACAAGCTGAGCGCCGTCAGCTCGAACACGAAGAAGGCGCAGGGCGTCTTCGTCATCTTGCCGCCCAAGACGGTCGAGACCTTCGTCGGCGATCCGTACGGGGGCTCGTACTTCTATCACTCCGGTTCGGGCAACCTCCTTGACAACACGATGACTCGCGAGGTCACGCTTCCGGCGGGCCCCGTGATGCTGTCGTTCAAGGGGCGCTGGCAGATCGAGGGCTGCTGGGACTACGCCTACATCCAGGTGTCGACCGACGGCGGAGCCACGTTCACGAACATCGCGAACTCGGCCGAGTCGGCGGAGAACACCAACGGCCAGAACTTCGGCCACGGCATCACCGGGACGTCCGGGGCGGCATTCGCCTGCGACACCCTCGGGACGCCGAGCTGGGTCGACGTCACCGCCGATCTCTCGGCCTACGCCGGCCAGACCGTCCAGCTGCGGTTCCGCTACTGGACCGATCCGGCGGTCGTCGGCGACGGCCTGAGCATCGACGACCTCGCCATCACCGGCCTTCCGACCGATGATGCCGAGAGCGATCCGGGCTGGAGCTATGACGGGTTCATCCGGACGACCGGCACGGTCACCACGCAGGCCAACCACTACTACCTGGCCGAGTACCGCAACTACCGCAGCTACGACGAGGCGCTCAAGCTCGGTCCCTACAACTTCGTCGATCCCACCAACGCGGCTGGGCTCGGCAACTGGGTCGAGCACTTCAGCTACCAGGACGGCCTGCTGATCTGGTACTGGGATACCTCGCAGGACGACAACAACGTCGGCGACCATCCCGGCCAGGGGCTGCTCCTGCCGATCGACGCCCACCCGGGCATCCTTCACTGGAGTGACGGCAGCGTGGCGCGGCCCCGCCTGCAGTCGTACGACGCGACCTTCGGTCTCGATTGGACCGAGGGGCTGCACCTGACCCTCGAGAACGGCATGACGCTGTACACGCCGTCGCTCGCGCCGGCACGCGTGTTCAACGACAACCTCAGCTACTGGGTCAACGGCGATCCCGGCGACGCTCCCGGCAACGGGCGCTACCAGTCCGAGTGGTCGTCCGTCAACAACCCGCACACCGGCACGAAGATCAAGGTCGCGAGCATCTCGGCTCTCGGCGGCTTCATGCAGATCGTCGTCAACTAGGCGCCATACCGCCGGCGCGCCGCGCCGGCAGCAGGACGAAGAGGCCCGCCGATTGCGGCGGGCCTCTTCCCCTGTAGAGTGCGGGGGCGATGAGGCAATGGTCCGCGCGTCGAGCAGGGCGTCTGGCCGGCCCGGTCGTGCTTGCCGCGCTCGCACTCAGCGTGCTGCTCGGGTTGGCGATGGCCGTCACGAGCTGCAACGCCCGCCCCGATGGCTCGGCCAGCCCGATCGCCTCCCCGGCCACGGCGGAGCCGTCGCCGAGCGCGTCCCGCGACCCGAGCCCGCGGCCGTCCGCGGCGCCGCCGGTCCCGACCCCGTCGCCCACGGGCTCGGCGGCTGCGACGCCGACGATCCCGGTCGAAACGATCGAGCCGCCGGCGACACCCCGCGAAACCGGGCCCCTGCCGTCGATCGAGATCCCGCCGCCGATCCGGTAACGCCCGCGATCCGGCAGCGCCCGACCGCCGCCGGTCCGTCAGTCCAGGAGGGCCGCGACCTCCCCGATCCGATCGATCGTCTCGCGATCGAACGGCGCGGCCAGCCGCGCGATGACGGTCGAGAAGCCGAGCGCGCCGTACGGCCGAATGGTGTCGGCGGCGAGGTCGGGCGGCCCCAGCAGGACGACGGTGTTGCCCTGTTCGGCCATGCCGTTGTGGGCCAGCTGGGCGGCCCGCACGGCCCGGGCCTCGGCGACCGTGTCGCGGATGACCAGCGGATAGCTCACGGTCAGCTCGATGTCGGCGATGTCACGTCCGACGTCGTCGCAGTGCCCACCAAGGATCTCGAGGTTCCGCCGGACGGTCTCGAGGTCGCCGGCGGTGTTCCAGGCATCGGCGTGGCGGGCGACCGTGCGGAGTGTCTTCTTCGGGCCGCTGCCACCGACGAGGATCGGCAGGTGGTCCTGGATCGGTCGCGGCTCGCACAGCGCGTCAACCATCCGGTAGTGCGGTCCCTCGTGGGTCACGAGCTCGCCGTCCAGCAGCCGCCGCAGCAGGCCGACCGACTCGTCGAGCCAGTCGAGGCGTTCGCCCGTCGTCGCTCCGAAGGCGATGCCGAACGCCTCGTGCTCGCGCTCGAACCAGGCCCCGCCGATGCCGAGGACGGCCCGCCCGTCGGACACGTGGTCGAGCGTCGTGGCGAGCTTGGCGGTCAGGCCCGGATCCCTGAACGTGTTCGCGCCGACCATCAGCCCGAGGCCGACCCGCGAGGTCAGCGAGGCGAGCGCGGCGAGGGCCGTCCAGCCCTCGAAGATCGGCTGCTGCCACGGCCCCTGGATCGCCAGAAGGTGATCCCACGTCCAGACGGAATCCCAACCGGCCGCCTCCGCGCCGACGGCGGCGTCGCGCATGCTCGGCCAATCCGTCGACTGCGGCCATAGCTGGGCACCGAAGCGCATCGATGGCACGCTCAATCCTCCAGGTGGTCGTGGATCCCGACGATGCGAATCCGGAACGAGATCCTGGGCTGTGACCGGAAGCGAGCCACGGTCTCGTCGGTCGCCTCGCCGTAGCGCTCCGCCAGGGCGACGATGTCGTCCCGGGCCGTTTCGACGTCGTCGATGACCCGTTCAACGGCGCCCTGGACGCCGACCCAGGCGAACGGGTCGTGGCGGTCGATGACCGCGAGCGAGCAGCGCGGATCGGCGAGCAGCTCGGTCGGCCAACGACGGCCGATGCGGCTGTTGACGAGCACGCTGTCGTCGCCGTCGAGGCGGTACCAGATCACGGCCTGGTGCGGCGTGCCGTCGTCGCCGACGGTGGCCAGGACCGCGTAGTTGGCTGCCTCGAGGAACCGTCGAAGTGTCGGCGGAACCTCGACCGGGGGCGGGAGGTGCATCGAGACGATGGTATCGGCTGGCCGTTCGGCCGCCCGAAATTGGGGCCGAAGGGCCCTGTCGGGGCTCGTCGGCACGGCCGGAGCATCTGGTGACAAGGAGGCCTCGCAATGTCGCTCAGGACGGTCACGGCCGCGCTCGAGGGGGACGGCCTGCGCCTGGTTGCGCGGACCAGCGGCGGTCACGTCGTCGCGATGGACGACGCCGCGGGCGACAGCGCGCCCCGCCCGGCGGAGATGCTCCTCGTCGCCCAGGCCGGCTGCACGGCCATGGACGTCGTCTCCATCCTCCGCAAGAAGAAGCAGACGATCCGCAGCTACGAGGTCCGGGTGGCCGGCCAGCAGCGCGAATCGGCGTACCCGCACGCCTTCGAGCGAATCCTGATCGTCCATGCCGTCGAGGGCGAGGTGGCGCCGGAGGCGCTGCGGCGTGCGATCGAGCTCTCGGCCATGAAGTACTGCACGGTCACGGCCAATCTCGCCTCCGGCGTGGCGGAGATCCGGCACGCCTTCGTGATCCGCGACGCGCACGGCGAGAAGACCTACGGCGAGGTCGTCGTCACCGGACCGGGGCTGGCGATCGGGGACCCGTCTCCCGAACCCGTCGGCGCCGGCTAGCCGGCACCCGCCTCAGGTCGTCGATTCCGGATCCAGATCGGTCAGCCGCTCACCGGCTTCGAGCCGGAAGTCAAGGCGGTTGACAGCCGGCGCGAGCGGGCAGCTCCAGCGCGGGTCGAAGGCGCACGATGGGTGGTACGCGAAGTTGAAGTCGGCGACGACCATGTCGCGTCGTGGATCGCCGCCCAGATCGGCGCCCTTCGCCGTGTCCAGCAGGTAGCGGCCGGCGGCGTAGGTTTCGGCGCCGTTCGTGGCGTCGAGGAAGGGCAGGATCAGCCCGCCCGCATAGTCGTCCAGCCAGTACACGGCGAGCGTTCGCGC
>QKHE01000033.1 GCA_003250155.1 Chloroflexota bacterium
AGGACGGCGTCATCACCGTCGAGGAGGGCCAGAGCCTCGGCCTCGAGAAGGAATACACCGAGGGCATGCAGTTCGACCGGGGCTACATCTCGGCGTACTTCGTGACCAACCCCGATCGCATGGAGTCCGTTCTCGAGAACGCCTTCATCCTCATCACGGACAAGAAGATCTCGAGCATCCAGGACATGCTCCCGGCGCTTGAGAAGGCGGTCCAGCTCGGCAAGCCGGTGCTGATCATCGCCGAGGACGTCGACGGCGAGGCGCTCGCCACGCTCGTCGTGAACAAGCTCAAGGGCACGATCTCCGTCCTGGCCGTCAAGGCCCCGGGCTTCGGCGATCGCCGCAAGGAGATGCTCCGCGACATCGCCACGCTGACCGGCGGCACCGTCATCAGCGAGGAGATCGGCCGCAAGCTCGACTCCGTCACCGCCGAGGACTTCGGCAAGGCTCGCCGCGTCGTTGCCACCAAGGACGACACGACGATCGTCGACGGCGAGGGCTCTGCTGACGCGATCAAGGCCCGCATGACCCAGATCAAGGCCCAGATCGAGGAGACGACCTCCGACTACGACCGCGAGAAGCTCCAGGAGCGGCTCGCGAAGCTGGCCGGCGGCGTCGCCGTCATCAAGGTCGGCGCCGCGACCGAGGTCGAGCTGAAGGAGAAGAAGCACCGCATCGAGGACGCCCTGTCGACGACCCGCGCGGCCGTCGAGGAGGGCATCGTCGCCGGCGGCGGCACGACGCTCCTGCAGGCCATCCCGGCCCTCGACGACGTGAAGCTCGATGGCGACGCCCAGGTCGGTGTCGAGATCGTCCGCAAGTCGCTCGAGGCCCCCGCTCGCAACATCGCCGACAACGCCGGCGCGCCCGGCGAGGTCGTCGTCGAGCGGGTCAAGGGCATGAAGGCCGGTGAGGGCTTCGATGCGCTCGTCGGCGAGTACGGCGACATGTTCAAGAAGGGCATCGTCGACGCCGCCAAGGTGACCCGCTCGGCCCTCCAGAACGCCGCTTCGATCGCCGCGATGGTTCTCACGACCGAGACCCTCGTGACCGACATCCCCGAGAAGAAGGAGGCCATGCCGGCCGGTGGCCACGGCCACGGCGGCGACATGGACTTCTAGTCCGCGCGTTCCGCGCAGCACGAGAGCCCGGGCCGGCAACGGCCCGGGCTCTTCGATTCCCGCGGCCTTGTCATCGCCCGTGAATGGGCCCCGAATACAATCCGGGGGTGAGTCCCACGAACCCGTCGCGACGGCGCAAGGCTGCCCCGGAGGATGAGGCGCCGACCGAGGGGACGCGGTTCGAGGGCGTTGCCGAGGCCGCCGAGGCGGCGCCCGAGGAACCTGAGTGGCTGCGTACGGCGGCGGTGCCCGACGGCCCGGATCCCGAGGCGAGGCTGTCGGCGAAGGAGCGCGCGGCGGCCGAGCGCCATCGGGCCGAGGTCGCCGACTCGCGGCGGCGCGAGATCCTGTCCCGGCTCAACCCCGAGCAGCAGCGCGCGGTCACGACGACCGAGGGTCCGGTGCTGATCCTCGCGGGCGCGGGATCCGGCAAGACGCGCGTGCTGGCGCACCGGATCGCGTACCTCGTCGGCGTCCAGGACGTCGCGCCGTGGCGGATCCTCGCCGTCACGTTCACCAACAAGGCCGCCAGCGAGCTGCGCGACCGGATCATCCGCCTCGTCGGCGAGGCCGGCCGCGAGGTGCAGGCGGGGACGTTCCACGCGCTCTGCGCCCGGGTGCTCCGGCGCGACGGCGAGGCGATCGGGCTCGATCGGCGGTTCGTGATCTACGACACCGAGGATCAGGCGGCCCTGATGAAGCAGATCCTGCGCGAGGAGGGTCTCGACGCGCGGGGCGAGACCCGACCCTCGACGATCCTCGGCGTCATCAGCCGGGCCAAGAACGAGATGCTCGACCCGGCCGACATCCCGCCGCTCACGCTGGCGACCGGCGTTCGCGTCCAGGCCGCCCGGCTGGCGCGGCTGTACCAGGAGGCGCTGAAGCGGGCCAACGCCCTCGACTTCGACGACCTGCTGCTGGAGGCCGTCCGGCTGTTCGAGGAGGCGCCGCCGGTCCTGGCGCGCTACCAGGAGCGCTGGCGCTACCTCCACGTCGACGAGTACCAGGACACGAACCGGCCGCAGTACCTGTGGATCAAGGCCCTCGCGGCGAAGCACCACAACCTCGCCGTGGTCGGAGATGACGATCAGTCGATCTACGGCTGGCGCGGCGCCGACATCCGGAACATCCTCGACTTCGAGCGGGACTGGCCCGACGCGACGGTCATCAAGCTCGAGCAGAACTACCGCTCGACCCAGCTGATCCTCGACGCCGCCCACGCGGTCGTGTCAAAGAACGTGGCGCGCTCGGCCAAGAAGCTGTGGACCGACAACTCGAAGGGCCGGTTGATCGAACGCTTCGAGGCCTACAACGAGGAGGAGGAGGCGGAATGGATCGTCCGCCGGGTCGAGGAGCTGAGCGGCGGGCGGGGGTCGACGCTGACCCGCCGGGCCGACGAGGGCGGCCGGGTCCCGCTCCGTGAGATCGGCGTCCTGTACCGGACCAACGCCCAGTCGAGGGCGATCGAGGAGGCGTGCCTGCGGTACGGGATCCGCTACCAGGTCGTGGGCGGGACACGGTTCTACTCCCGGCGCGAGGTCAAGGACGCGCTCGCGTACCTGCGGGTCCTGCGATCGGATGCCGACGTGGTCAGCTTCGAGCGGATCATCAACGTCCCGGCGCGGGCGATCGGCGAGAAGACGGTCGGGCTGGTGCGCGGGTTCGTGGCCCAGAGCGCGGTGCCCTACTGGATCGGGCTGGAGCGGGCGGCCGAGGGTGGCATCGACGAGCTCACGGCCCGGGCCCGTGGGGCGATCGCCGAGTTCGTGGCCCTCCTGCGCAGCCTCCGCTCGAGGGTCGGCGTGCTGCCGCTGCCCGAGCTGCTCGACGTCGTCCTCGAGCGCTCCGGCTATCGGGCGATGCTGGCCGACGGGACGGAGGAGGGCGAGGAGCGATGGGCCAACCTCCTGGAGCTGCGCGAGGTCACGACGCGCTATGACGACCTGACCGCCGAGGACGCGCTGGATCGACTGCTCGAGGAGACCGCCCTCGTCGCCGACCAGGACACGTACGAGGCCGATGCCGACGCGCTGTCGCTGATCACGCTCCACGCCGCGAAGGGCCTGGAGTTCGACGTCGTGTTCATCGCCGGCCTGGAGGAGGGCCTCTTCCCGACCGGCCGGGCGGTCGAGGCGGAGACGGGCTTCAACCCGGATCCGGCGCCGCTGGAGGAGGAGCGGCGACTGGCGTACGTGGGCATGACGCGTGCGCGCCACGTCCTGTACCTGTCGCACGCCTGGCGCCGGGCGACTCGTCGCGGCCCGGGCGCCTGGATGGCCGAGCCGTCACGGTTCCTGCTCGAGATCCCGGCGCCGCTGATGAACGGCCCCCGGCTGGGCCTCGGCCCCGAGGACGGCGGGTCCGACGCGCCCGACGACCTGGACATGGTCTTCGGGCGAGGTGCGACACGCTTCGGGCGGCCGATCCGCGCCGGCGGCGGGGCGTATCGCGAAGGCAGCGGGCGGCCGGGGGCGCCACGCGTGGGCGAAGGGTTCCGCCCGACGCGCGACCTGGCCGCGCGGCGCGACGCGTTCGCCGCCGGCGCGCCGTCCGGATCCCTCGGGCGGCGGGCACGGGCCGCCGAGGCATGGGACGAGGATGACGTCGATCGGCAGGCCGACGCAGCCGAGGAGGGTCGGAGCGCGCGGCGCCGCGAGCGACCCGCCGTCGTCGAGCGGCCGGTCGTGCCGGGCGAGCGACGCTACCGCGACGGCGACCGGGTTCGCCACGCGCACTGGGGGGACGGCATCGTCGTGAGCTCCCGGCTGACCCGCAGCGACGAGGAGGTCACCGTCGCGTTCCGCGACCCGCAGGTCGGACGCAAGACCGTTCTCGCGTCGCTCGCGGGCCTCGAGCTGACCGGCTGAGCCGAGACGCGGCCTTGCTACGCTCGCGGCGATGACCGACATGGCGACGTCGTCGGATCTCGATCGCGTCATCACACTCGCCGACTTCGAGCCGATCGCCCACGGGCGGATGGCCGGCCCGGCGTTCGACTACGTCGCGGGCGGCTCGTGGGACGAGGTGACGCTCGCCGAGAACGACGTCGCCTGGCGGCGGTTCCGGTTCCTGCCCCGGGTGCTGCGCGACGTTCGAACGGTCGACGTCCGCGGCGAATTCCTCGGTCGGAAGGCCGCAATTCCGGTCGCCGTCGCGCCGATGGCCGTCCAGGGCATGGCTCATCCCGACGGCGAGGTGGAGGCCTGCCGCGGCGCCGCCGCGGCCGGCATCCCGTACATCCTCTCGACCTCGTCGTCGCGCACGATGGAGGACGTCGCCGCGGCAGTGCCCGACGCCGAGCGGTGGTTCCAGCTGTACACGGTCCAGTCGTTCGAGTACAGCCGCACGCTGGTCGAGCGGGCCGAGGCGGCCGGCTACCGGGCCCTCGTGGTGACCGTCGACCTGCCGGTCCTCGGTCGGCGCGAGCGCGACGTTCGCTCGGGCTTCACGTTGCCCGAGATGCCTCACGTCGGCGAGGCCGACACGCTCGGGCCGAGCCGGTATGGCGCGCTGGAGATGCAGCGCGGTGCCGGGCTGACGTGGCAGTGGATCGAGGAGATGCGCGGCTGGAGCTCGATGCCGATCATCCTGAAGGGCATCCTCGCGCCGGCCGACGCGGCCCGGGCCGCCGAGCTCGGCGTGGCGGGGATCGTCGTCTCGAACCACGGCGGCCGACAGCTCGACCGGGCGGTCACGGCGCCGGACGTCCTCGAGGCCGTGGTGAACGCCGTCGCCGGGCGCTGCGAGGTCTGGGCCGACGGCGGGATCCGCCGGGCGCTCGACATCGTCGTCGCCGTCGCGCTCGGTGCGAGTGGGGTCCTGGTCGGGCGGCCGTTCTACTGGGCACTGGCAACGGCCGGGCGGAGCGGCGTCGAACGCGCGGCCGAGCTGCTGCGCGAGGAGCTTCTGCTCGCGCTCCCGATGCTCGGCGCCTCGACCATCGCCGAGATCGACCGCTCGCTGCTCGCCAGCGCCGGCTCCTGAGCTCGGTCCGGCCGGCCGGGGCCGTATCCTCCGCAGGGTGACCGACACGATCGAGGGGCTCCCGGTCGACCCGGCGCTCGTGGCCGAGGCGGCGGCGCTGGCCGAAGGCGAGGCTGCCGCGCGCCACGCCGAGCTCGCGGCGCGGATCGTCGAGGCCAACGAGGCGTACTACGCCGACGCGCCGATCCTCGAGGACGCCGAGTGGGACCAGCTGTTCCGGCGCCTCGTGGCCCTCGAGACCGCGTTCCCCGAGCTCGCCACGCCTGATTCACCGACCCGCGGCGTCGGGGCAAAGCCGACGACGACCTTCGACGAGGTCCGTCATCGCCGGCCGATGCTGTCGCTGGCCAACGCGTTCAGCCACGACGAGCTGCGGGCCTTCGATGGCCGCGTGCGCCGGGGCCTGGACATGCCGGCACCGCCGGAGCCGGCGCCGGACCTGCGCTACGTTGCCGAGCTGAAGATCGACGGCCTGGCCGTGACGTTGCGCTACGAGCGCGGCCGATTCGTCCAGGGTGCCACGCGCGGCGACGGGCTCACCGGTGAGGACGTGACCGCGAACCTGCGGACGATCGCGACCGTCCCGGAGCGCCTCACGGAGCCCGTGTCGCTTGACGCGCGCGGCGAGGTCTACATGCCGAAGGCGGAGTTCGCCCGGATCAACACCGAGCGCGAGGAGCAGGGCCTGCCGCTGTACGCCAACCCGCGCAACTCGGGCGCCGGCTCGCTGCGCCAGAAGGACCCGGCGGTCACGGCGGCGCGCCAGCTCGCGACGTGGTCGTATCAGCTGATCGAGGACGAGGCGGCCGGCACGCCGCAGCTGGCCAGCCAGTCGGCGGCCCTCGAGCGACTCGAGACGCTGGGCTTCACGGTCAACCCGAATCGCGCGTCGGGCCTCGACATCGACGACGTCATCGAGTTCACCGACGCCTGGCGCGAGCGCCGTCACGAGCTGCCCTACGAGACCGACGGCGTCGTGGTCAAGGTCGACCGCTTCGACCAGCAGGATCGACTGGGCATGGTGAGCCGCGCTCCGCGCTGGGCGATCGCCTACAAGTACCCACCCGAGCAGGTCGAGACCGTCGTCGAGGACATCGTTCCGTATGTCGGCCGGATCGGGACGCTCACGCCGGTCGCGTACCTGCGGCCGACCAAGGTCGCCGGCTCGACGGTCGCGCGGGCCACGCTCCACAACCTCGACGAGATCCGACGCAAGGACATCCGCGTCGGCGACCACGTCATCCTCCAGAAGGCCGGCGACGTCATCCCCGAGGTCGTCCGTTCGCTGCCCGACAAGCGAACCGGCGACGAGCGCACCTGGGACATGCCGGCCGCATGTCCGGTCTGCGGCACGGCGATCGTCCGCGATGAGGGCGCGGTCCGGCACTACTGCCCGAATCCGGCGTGTCCGGCGCGGGTCAGCCAGGAGTTCGGCACCTTCGTCGGCGGCATGGACATCGAGGGCGCCGGCTGGAAGACGCTCGAGCAGCTGCTCCAGACCGGGCTCGTCAAGCGCCGCGGCGACTTCTTTCGGTTGTCGGTCGAGGACCTCGAGGGCCTGGACCGCTTCGCTCGCAAGAGCGCCGAGAACCTGCACGCCAACATTCGGAAGGCGCGGCGCCGGCCGCTGGAGCGCCTGATCGCGTCGCTCGGCATCCCGCAGGTCGGCTGGACGACGTCGATCGAGCTGGCCCACTGGCTGGCGGCCGAGGTCCCGCAGCGCGAGGACTGGCTCGTCCGCGCCGCCGCCACCCTGCGCGATGTCGCCGCGAGCCAGCCGGATCGGTTCGAGGAGATCGAGGGCGTCGGCCCAACGGTCGCGGCCGCCCTGGCCGCGTGGTTCGCGCCGGGTGGCGCCGGTGAGGGCGTCCTGGAGGACCTCGCGGATGCCGGCGTCGAGGTCGAGCTGCCGGCGCCGCGGGCCCCGGCGGGCGACGGCCCATTGGCCGGCAAGACCGTCGTCGTGACCGGCTCGATCGAAGGCTACAGTCGCGAGGCCGCCGAGGCGGCGGTCCGCTCGGCCGGCGCCAAGCCCGCCGGCTCGGTCTCGAAGAAGACCGACTACGTCGTCGCCGGGCCGGGCGCCGGGTCGAAGCTGGCGAAGGCCCAGGAGCTTGGCGTCCCGGTCATCGATGGCGGGGACTTCGAGCGACTCATCAGCGGCGAGCTGTCGTGACCGACGCCGGCGCCGAGCCGCAGCCGCAGCCGCAGCCGCTGAGCGACGCCGACGCGCGATTCGCCGATCGGCTGGCGGACGAGGTGCAGGCGATCCTCGGCGTCGGGCTGCTGATCGAGGGCCTCACCCGCCACGACGACGGCTCGGTCGAGCTGCGCGCTTCGTGCCTGCTCGACGGCCAGGCCGCGGACGTCGTCGTCGAGGGCGAGACGCTGCTGGACGCGTCGCGCGAGCTCATCCGCGTCGTCGCCGAGCGGCGGCTCGTCGCCGCCTGGAACCGGCTCGTGGCGCCGATCTGACGCGCGTCAGCCCATCCCGAAGTTGAACTGACCCCAGACCCAGTCGGGACGCCAGGCCAGGGGCTCGCCGCGGACCATCCGCGGCGCCGACCAGCTCTCGGTGACGCCTTTGCCCCGGAGC
This sequence comes from Chloroflexota bacterium, assembly GCA_003250155.1. Lineage (GTDB taxonomy): Bacteria > Chloroflexota > Limnocylindria > Limnocylindrales > CSP1-4 > UBA5189. The sequence continues at coordinate 7,702 of QKHE01000033.1, forward strand.
GCGGCCAGTCCGGCTTCGTTCTCTTCCATCACGCCGAGTCGTACGACACCGTCGGCGCCGGAAGCTCGGCGTCTGGCATCGAGGATCGCCAGGCCGACCGCGGGGCTGCGAGCGATCGTCGCGCCGCCGCCCCACGTTGCGCGGACGACGAATCCGGCGAGGGCCCCGTGTTCGTCGCGCGCCACCTTGGCCGTCTCGGGCGTGGCGAACCGGGCCAGCGCGTGTCGCCGATCCTCGCCGGTGGCCTCACGATCGAGGACCGCGACGGCCCCGAGGTCCGGCGGCTCGAAGGCCTCGACCCGGCCCGACCAGCCGGTCCCGGGCGCTGGCGGGGCATCCGCCGGCAGGCCCGGTACCTCGAGCACGTGGTAGCGCGTCTCGACCTCGAAGGCCATCCGCTCGTAGAGCCGCCGGCCCTCGTCGGTCGCCACGAGCACGAGCGAGCGGCAGCCGGCGGCGTCGAGGCGGTCGATGACGGCTTCGGTCAGCGCCCGGCCGAGGCCCAGGCCCCGACGTTCGGGCACGACGAAGATCGTCCCGATCCAGCCGGCGGGGCCGTTGGCCGTCCCGATCCCGGTCCCGATCGGCGCGCCGTCGAGCTCGGCCACGACTGGGTGGCATTCGGGCTGCGAGACGACGAACTCGAGCCACGGCGTCCGGGCGCGCCACTTCCCACGCTCGATCGCAGCCATGACGCCCGGGATATCGGCCGCGACCATGTCGCGGATGCGCGGCTGGTTCACCGCCGGAGCATGCCACGCCGGCGATCGCGCCGGTGGCGGCTATGATCGGCCGGTGGCCGCCCTGTCCCGTGCCGACGTCGAGCACGTCGCGTTCCTCGCCCGCCTCGGCCTGACCGCCGACGAGCTCGACCGCCTCGAGGGCCAGCTCAACCACATCCTCGAGCAGTACGCCAAGCTGACCGAGCTGGACACCTCGGCGATTCCGCCGACGGCCCAGACGATCGAGCTGGAGAACATCCTGCGCGACGACGTCGCGACGCCGTCGCTCGCGCCGGACCAAGTCCTCTCGAACGCGCCGCAGCGCGACGGGGAATTCATCGTCGTCCCGCCGATCCTCGGCGGCGACGGGGGCTAGCGCCGGTCGGATGGGAGACCCGCTGACCCGGCTTCCTGGGCACGCGCTCGCGTCCGCCCTCCGCGCCGGCGTCACCTCGTCGCGCGAGATCGTCGAGGCCTCGCTGGCCCTCGCCGAGCGCCACAACCGGGCCCTCAACGCCTGGCTGACGATCGACCGCGACCGGGCGCTGGCCGAGGCGGACGCCGCCGACGCGCGCCTCGCCGCGGCCCGCGGCGAGGGGTCTGACGCCGTCGCCGCCCTGCACCCGCTGCTCGGCTTGCCGGTGGCGTTGAAGGACCTCGTGTCGCTCGCGGGCGGCCAGTGCACCGCCGGCTCGCGGATCCTCGAGGGCTATGTCGCGCCGTATGACGCCCACATCACCGAGCGGCTGCGTGAAGTCGGCGCCGTGATCCTCGGCAAAACGAACATGGACGAGTTCGCGATGGGCTCCTCGAACGAGTGGTCGGCGTTCGGGCCGGTCAGCAACCCATGGGACCTGGACCGCGTCCCGGGCGGCAGCAGCGGCGGCTCGGCCACGGCCGTCGCCGCGGGCCACGTGCCGTTCGGAATCGGCACCGACACCGGCGGCTCGATCCGCCAGCCGGCCGCCCTCACCGGGGTCGTCGGGATGAAGCCGACGTACGGTCGCGTCAGCCGCTACGGCATCGTGGCCTTCGCCTCGTCGCTCGACCAGATCGGGCCGTTCGCGCGCGACACGCGCGACGCCGCCGCGCTCCTGCACGCCGTCGCCGGGCGCGACGAGCGGGACTCGACCTCGGCGCCGGTGAGCGTGCCGGACGAGCTCCTCCAGCTGGCCTCGCGCGACGACGAGGCGGCTGCGTACCTGCAGGGCAAGCGCCTCGGCCTGCCGCGGGAGTACTTCGTCGCCGGCATGGAGCCGGGGGTCGAAGCAGGAATCCGCGAGGCGGTGCGGGCCCTCGAGGCGGCCGGCGCGACGGTCGAGGAGGTCTCGCTGCCCCACACCGACTACGGCCTGGCGACCTACTACATCGTCGCGCCGGCGGAGGCCTCGGCCAACCTGGCCCGTTACGACGGCGTTCGCTACGGCCTGTCGGTGCGCGAGGCGGGCGGTGACTTCATCGCCGACTACCTCGCCACCCGCGGCGCCGGCTTCGGGCCGGAGGTGAAGCGCCGGATCATGCTCGGCACGTACGCGCTCTCGGCGGGCTACTACGACGCGTTCTACGTGAAGGCGCAGAAGGTGCGCACGCTCATCAAGCGCGACTTCGACAACGTCTTCGGCGCCGGCATCGACGCGCTCGTGGCACCGACCTCGCCGACGGTCGCCTTCCAGTTCGGCGCGCGGATCGCCGATCCCGTGTCGATGTACCTCTCGGATGCCTGCACGCTGCCGGTCAACATGGCCGGCCTGCCCGGCGTGTCGGTGCCGTGCGGGCTGTCCGATGGGTTGCCCGTTGGCCTGCAGCTGATCGGACCGGCCTGGTCGGAGCTCGAGCTGCTGCGGCTCGGACGCGGCTACGAGGCGGTCACTGCGGGAGCGCCATGGCGCGGCGTCGAGCCGGCCCAGCTACGGCTCGCCGACGAGCGCGACGCGGCGACCCCAATGGAGCGCCGCGCCGCGCTGGCCGGTGCCTGACGTCGGACCGGGCGCACGACCCGGCGATCGCGATCAGGCCCTGCGGCCTCAGCTCGTGAAGGCGAACGTCGAGACGAGCTGCATGAACTCCGCGAGCTTCGCCGGCTGGTCGCCCTGTGGCAGGTACCACTCGACGAAGTAGACATTCTTGCCCTTCACCACGATCGCCTGGAAGGCCAGGTACTTGCCGTTCAGGTCCTTGTGGCTGCCCGTCACGGTCAGCAACCGACCCGAGCGGCCCCCGAGGCTGATGGGGTCGTTCGAGATCGACTTCGCGCCCACCTCCCGCTTGAAGACGGTGGTCGCCATCCGCGCAATCTGATTGGCCGTCAGGCCGTTGTTCGCATGGCGGGCGATTGAGATGAAGCCCCGGACCGGACCGACGAAGACGTCGAACTTCTTGTTCTTGCTGTAGTCATAGTCGCCGGGATAGCCGATCGAGTAGCTCCAACGGGCGGAGGTGAACGTGGTCCAGACGTTGGCGGGTGTCCGAATCGTCTGGCGAACGCCGATCTGGCTGAACTCCATGACGAGACGCATCTCGGCATTGACCGTGGACTCGCCGACGGTCTGGGTCCACGTTGCTTCGATCTCCGCGGCAATCGGCAGCCCATCGTCGTCCGCGAAGAAGACCAGGCTGGCCTGCATCCCGGCCACGCCGCTCGCGCTCGAGAGCAGGGCGGCCACGTCGAACGAGGTGTTGGACGTCGGCTCGAGCCGATGGACCTCGCGCCCGTCTCGGGTCTGAACGCCGACGTCGGTGAACGGCGCCTCCCCGGCACGCAGGAGCTCGTCGCCGAGGCTCGCTGCGTCCTTGATCGTCGCCGGCAGCCACGGGCCGGCGCCGGTTCGGCTATAGCGGGACCCAGCGACCTGGACGGTCTCGACCGTGGTCGCGACACCCGCGATCGTGGTCGTCATCGAGGACTCGCTGTCGGGCCCGTTGACGCGACTCGTGCCGGACATGGTGAACTGGATGTTGCCGGCGATGACCTCGGCCTCGAAGGTCATGACGCCGCGCGACAGCTCGCCGACCCGCGCCAGGAAGAGCGGAGCGACGTCTTGACTCGGCTCCGGGGTCGGCGACGGTTGCAGCGTCGGCGAGGCGGCCGCCCTGGAGGGCGTCGGGCTGACGGTCGGGCTGACCGTCGGAGTCGGGTTCGAGCCGCCACAGGCGGCGATCACCAGGGAAAAGATCAGCGCCACGGCGCCGAGGGATCGCTTCGACATCTCGGGCCTCCTCGTGTTGACGCGGCACGCGCGGTGCCGCTCCTGCACAAACTGACGCGCGCCGTCCGAAGGCATTACGCGCGCCGCTCGGCGTCGGTCGGATGGCGTAGGCTGTCCCGCGGTGGCCACGACGACACCCAGACCGCCGCTTGCCGACCGGGCGCTCTCGCAGCGCGTCCGGGCCGTGCCGCCGTCGGGCATCCGGCGCTTCTTCGACATCCTGGCGACGATGTCGGACGTCATCAGCCTCGGGGTGGGGGAGCCCGACTTCGACACGCCCCCGATCGTCGTCGAGGCCGGGGTCGAATCGCTCCGTGAGGGTCGGACC
>QKHE01000023.1 GCA_003250155.1 Chloroflexota bacterium
GTTCAGGCCATGCCTGCAGGCCTCGAGTTCACCACGACCACGACCCTCAACTCGTACTTCGGGCTGACGGCGGCCGAGTCCGGCGTCGATGACTCCTTCACGATGGAAGATGCCGTGAATGCCACCGGCGGCGACCTTGGGAAGCTGCTGCGCCATGGCGTCTCGGCTCTGCTGAACGTGAACAGCGTCAATTACCCGATCCCGCCGTCGATCGACACCGCGGCGGACAACTTCACCGACCTGTACAACGCGATCAAGGACGCGCTGCTGAACGACACATACGAGCCGCTCGCAACGCAGATCGCAGCCAACAACAACCTCGACCACCAGAGCTGCCCGACGACCTGATTCGGGCGCGGCGGCCGGCCACGTCGGCCGCCGACCATCTGCTCAGTACACGAAGGCCCGGCCACGGCCGGGCCTTCGTTCGTTACCAGATAGGATCGCTCGATGTCGAAACGCCGCCGTGAGCTCGAGCGCCGTCGGGCCGCGACAACCGCTGCCGCCCGTCGTCGCACGCGCGGCCCGCACACAGCACGCGCCGCCAACGGTGCGCCCGGCGGGCAGCGATCGCGAATGACGATCATGGCGACCTCTGTCGCCGTGATCGGCGTCCTCGCCCTCCTCTTCGTTGGCGGGTTCATGCTCGGCGGGCTCGGCTCGTCCGTGACGTCGCCGAGCGCGTCAACCGGCGGCGACGAGCCGACGGCCACCGCCCAGATCGATGGCAGCCACTTGCCGACACCGACCACGGGCGGCATCGCCCCTGTCATTTCGGGCGTGGCCTGCGACGTCGACGAGGGCACGGCCTACCACGTCCACGCCCATCTCAACATTCGGATCGACGGCCGGCTCTTCCTCCCTCCCGCCGATGTCGGGATCCTGCCCATCTGCCTCTACTGGCTGCACACCCACCAGGGGCAGGGCGTCATCCACATCGAGGCGCCGACGGAGCTCGCGTTCACGCTCGGACAGTTCTTCGACGTCTGGGGCGAGACGCTCAGCTCGACCCAGGTCCTCGACGCCGCCGTCGGGCCGGGCCGCTCAATGTTCATCTTCATCGACGGCCAACCATTTGAGGGTGATCCCCGTGCGATCGAGCTCAGGAACCTCGAGTCGATCGAGATCCAGGTCGGCCCGGATCCGCTCGAACCGCTGCCCTACACGTTCCCGCCCGACCTGCTCTAGCCGGGAACGCCGTCGCGCTACGACCCGGTCGAGCCGCGGAGGCGTTGGATCGTGGCCCTGATCGCTGCCGCCTCTGGATCGTCGGGCTGCAGCTCGAGGTACCGCGACCAGGCGGCGATGATCTCGGATGGAGCGCCGCCGTTTGCCTGCAGAACCAGGCCGAGGTTCTTGTAGGCCGACGCAAGGGTCGGCGAGATCCTGATGGCCTCGCGGTACAGGGCTTCGACGTCGGCCGCGTCGGGCTGCGGACCGAGCTGCTGCAGGGCGACGCCGGTCTTGAATGCGACGTCGGCGTAGTGGGCGGCGATTGCGGCCTCCCACGTCGTCGGCGGCCATGTTCGGTCCGGCGGGTGGAGCCGATCGAGCACCGTTCGATCCGCGCGAAGCACGGCCAGAGGATCGGGCGCATCGCCATTCGGGAGCACCCGCTCGACCAGCCCCTCGTCGAGGAGGTCGAACCGCTCCGTGAGGTCTTCCTCCATGTCACCGACGAGATAGACCGGGCGGAGCCCGAGGACGTTCTGGACGAGATCGCCGAGGTGGGTCCTGACGCCACCGTCATAGCGGGGGAACGGCACGTCGATGTCCGGGTGCTCCTCGCGGATCAGGTCGACGTAGGAGGCGAGCTTCAGGAGCTCGGTGTCGATCGCGATGACGTCCGGTCGAGCGCCGTTGACGTCCTGGGCGTAGAGCAGGCTCGTGTAGTTCTCGTCGCTCCGTGTCAGGAGGACCGCATCTTCGGGAAGCGACGCCAGGACGTCGCCCGCGTACGTTTCCGCCACCCGGTTCTGCGACTGGTCCACCTCGGGGAACCTGACGACAGCCAGGACGGCGAGTCCGAGGAGCGACGCGGCGATCACCCCGGGCCCGGCGGCCTGCCACCCTCGTGCCTGCACCGCCGGCGTTGATGTCAGCCAGCTCGCGAGCGCCCAGGCACCGACGCCGACCAGCACGGCGACCGGAAGGCTCGGAAGCAGGTAGAAGCGCTCCAGGACGCCGCGGGTCACCGGGTCGGTCAGCGGAGGGTTTGCCAGGGCCACGAAGATCGGTCCGGCCATCACGAACCAGGCGAGAAGGGCCGTTGCCTCGCCGGGCCGTCGGCGCGCGAACCAGACACCGCCGAGCACCGCCAGTCCGATGCCGATCGGGCTGAACGCCGACACCAGGTACTCACCGAGCAGCCACCAGTGCTCGAGGATCGAGCCCGCCGTGTCCCGGACGGTGAGGCTGAAGGTCCCGTAGACCGACCGGGTCACCATGCCCAGGAAGCCGTCGATCGTCGTCGGGTCGCCCCAGACGGCGGCGCCGGCGCTGGTCGAAAGCGGCAGGTAGACATATGGCAGCAGTCCGACGACGCCCGCCGCGATCGCGACGCCGAAGACCCGCAACGTCGTCGTCGCGGTCCAGCCACCCGCCTCGCCCGACACGAGATCCTGGAGACCCAGGCCCAAGAGGATCACCAGCGCCGGGGCCGTGAAGATGATCGTCTGCTGGTTGGTGAGCGCCAGGCCGGTGACGAGCGCAGCCGCCCACAGGTAGCGGGCGTTCGGGCGTCGGCGCCACTCGAGCATGACGAGGAGCAGGGCGAGCGCGAGGAGATTCGCCAGCGCGAAGACCTCGGCGACGAGCGAATAGCGCCAGAACGCCGTCGAGATGGCGAGCGCGCCGCCGCTGATCGCTCCGGCAGCCCAGGCCCACCAGGGCGGCGCGTCGCGGCTGCCGGCCCCGGCCCGCGCGGTTTGGATCAGGCGGGCGACGAGGACGACGACGAGCAGCACGGCTGCCGCGTCGAGCACGGCGGACAGGAGGTTGACGCGGTAGGCGACGTCCCCGATCGGCAGGAGGGTGAACAGATGCCCGAGGACGGTGAAGGTCGGGTAGCCCGGCGGGTGGGCGATCCCGAGATTTGCGGCGACGGTCGTCAGCTCACCGCTGTCGCCGGTCGCAACGGTCGGCGCGAGCGTGATCAGGTAGAGCGCGAACGCGAGCCCGGCGGGC
>QKHE01000088.1 GCA_003250155.1 Chloroflexota bacterium
CCTCGGCGTCGTCGGTCTCGGCGTCCTCGGCCTGGGGAGCTGCCTGCTGATCTTCTCGAACGTCTTCGCGGGCGCCATCCACATGACGATCTCCGTGATCACGGGCTTCTCGTTCGGCGCCAGCTCGATCGCGCTGTTCGCCCGCGTCGGCGGCGGCATCTACACGAAGGCCGCCGACGTCGGCGCCGACCTGGTCGGCAAGGTCGAGGCCGGGATCCCCGAGGACCACCCGCTCAATCCGGCGACGATCGCCGACAACGTCGGCGACAACGTCGGCGACGTGGCCGGCATGGGCGCCGACCTGTTCGAGTCGTACGTCGGGTCGATCGTCGGCACGATGGTGCTCGGAACCGCCTTCATGGCCGGACGGCTGGCCTCCGGCGAGCCGTTCACGGCGGACGGCTTCGACGGGCTCTCCGCGGTCCTGCTGCCCCTGGTGCTCGCGGGCGTCGGTATCCTGACCTCGATCGCCGGCACGTTCTTCGTGCGCGTCAAGGAGGGCGGCTCGCCCCAGAAGGCGCTCAACATCGGCGAGTTCGGCTCCTCCGCGGTGATGGTCGTGCTGTCGTACTTCATCATCCGCGGCATGCTCCCCGAGAGCTTCGTCTTCGACGACCTGCTCTACGGGGCCGAGCGCACCGTCACTTCGCTCGGCGTCTTCTGGGCCACCGTCATCGGGCTCGTCGCCGGCCTCGCCATCGGCATGATCACCGAGCACTTCACCGGCACCGGAACCGCGCCCGTGCGCTCGATCGCCGAGCAGTCGCTGACCGGCTCGGCGACCAACATCATCGCCGGCCTCGGAGTCGGCATGCGCTCGACCGCGCTGCCGATCCTGGTGCTCGCGACGTCGATCATCGGCGCGTTCTACTTCGGCGGCCTCTACGGCATCGCCATCGCCGCGGTCGGCATGCTGTCGAACACCGGCATCCAGCTCGCGGTCGACGCCTACGGTCCGATCTCGGACAACGCCGGCGGCATCGCCGAGATGTCCGGCATGCCCAAGGAGGTGCGCGCCCGCACCGACAAGCTCGACGCGGTCGGCAACACCACCGCCGCGATCGGCAAGGGCTTCGCCATCGGCTCGGCGGCCCTCACGGCGCTGGCGCTGTTCGGCGCCTTCATGACCGCGGCCCACCTGAAGACCATCGACGTCTCGAAGGCGGAGGTCATGGCCGGTCTGTTCGTCGGCGCGATGATGCCGTTCCTCTTCTCGTCGCTGGCCATGCAGGCGGTCGGGCGGGCGGCGATGTCGATGATCCAGGAGGTGCGCCGGCAGTTCGCCGACATCCCGGCGCTCAAGGCGGCGCTCGAGGTCATGAAGCGCAACGACGGCTCGGACATGGAGAGCTGGTCGGAGGCCGACCGCGCGACCTTCGACGCCGCCGACGGGAAGGCCGAATACGCGAAGTGCGTCGAGATCTCGACCACGGCGGCGATCCGCGAGATGGTCGTGCCGGGCCTGCTGGCGGTCACGGTTCCGGTCGCGGTCGGGTTCGGTCCGCGGCTGTTCGGCGCCGGCTCGGGCGCCGAGATGCTGGGCGGCCTGCTCGCCGGCGTCACCGCCTCGGGCGTCCTCATGGCGATCTTCCAGTCGAACGCCGGCGGCGCCTGGGACAACGCGAAGAAGATGTTCGAGGAGGGCGTCGAGATCAACGGCCAGAAGTACTACAAGGGCTCCGACCCGCACAAGGCGGCCGTGGTCGGTGACACCGTCGGTGATCCGTTCAAGGACACCTCCGGGCCGTCGCTCAACATCCTGCTCAAGCTGATGTCGGTGATCGCCCTGGTGATCGCGACGCTGCTCTGAGCCGCGGCTCCAGCAGCACCCCCCGACGGGCCCCTCGCGAGAGGGGCCCGTTGCGTTTCCGGCGCCTCCCGCGTCAGCGGAAGAAGACCAGCGAGACGACGACGAAGATCGGGATCAGGATCGCCATCGACCAGGCCATGTAGCCGAAGAACGAAGGCATCTTGATCCCGTTCTCCTCGGCGATCGCCTTGACCATGAAGTTGGGTCCGTTGCCGATGTAGCTGTTGGCCCCCATAAAGACGGCGCCGCAGGAGATCGCGGCGAGGAGCTCGGGCGCGCCCCCCTTGCCGAGGAACTCGGCGAGGTAGCGCGGGCCTTCGACCGACACGCCAAGCTGCCCGGAGGCAGTGGCGGCGAAGGTCAGGTAGGTCGGCGCGTTGTCGAGGAACGACGAGAGCAGCCCGGTGCCCCAGAAGTAGTGGAGCGGTTGCGAGAGCCCGAGCGCCGCGCCGCGCGCGTTCAGCACCTGGAGCGGCGCCACCATGGTGACGAAGATCCCGGCGAAGAGCAGCGCCACCTCGACGATCGGGCCGAAGGTGAACCTGTTGGCCTGGCGCAGCACGTCGGAGGTCGACGCGTAGGCCGCGAACGCGAGAACGCCCATCAGGCCCTCCTGCACTCCCCAGGGCCACGGATCGGGCGCCGTGCCCCACGACTGGCCGTTGCCCAGGATCACGAGGACGACGCCGGCCAGCAGCGCCACGTTCTGCCAGCCGTCGATGCGCAACGGCTCGTGCTCGATCATCTCCGCGAGCAGCGGCTCTTCCGGCGTCTCGATCTCGTCCTTGTCGAGCAGGTACTGGTCGAGCACGTTGAAGCCGACGATGAGCAGGCCGTTGACGAGCAGCCACTCCTTCCAAAGCCGCAGGGTCCATTCGAACGGAACGCCCTTCAGGAAGCCGAGGAAGAGCGGCGGATCGCCGAGCGGGGTCAGCAGGCCGCCGCAGTTCGAGACCACGAAGATGAAGAAGACGATGATGTGGACCTTGCGATGGCGCTCCTCGATGGCGCGCAGGAGCGGCCGCAGCAGGACCATCGACGCGCCGGTGGTGCCGATCAGGTTGGCGAGCACGGCGCCGATGGCGAGGAAGGCGCTGTTGCCGAGCGGCGTGCCGGTCAGCGAGCCGCGCAGCCGGATGCCGCCCGAGATGATGAAGAGCGAGCCGAGGAGCGCGATGAACGACAGGTAGTCGAGCACCGCATGGTGGATCTCTTCCGCGCCCTGCACGCCGTAGGTGAAGACCAGCCAGGTCGCGAAAGGGAGCGCGAGCGCGGCGGACACGAGGCCCTTGTTCCGGTTGCGCTCCCACCAGTGCTCGGCCACCAGCGGGAGGATCGCGATCGCTCCCAGGATGTCG
>QKHE01000094.1 GCA_003250155.1 Chloroflexota bacterium
GCGTCGAGCAGGTTTCGCACGCCGTGGCGAACGGCTACTTCGTCGGCACGATCAATCGCGTCGGCATCGAGGCCGAGGTCGGCGACGACGACTTCTACGGCCAGAGCTACTTCTGCGACCCGCGCGGCCAGTTCATCGGCTCGGTCGGCTCGCCCTACGACGAGGAGCTGATCGTCCGGGACATGGACCTCGATGTCATCACCCAGGTTCGCCAGACGTGGCAGTTCTACCGCGACCGCCGGCCCGACGCCTACGACGACCTCGTGCGGCCGTAGGTTCGACCCGGGTCAGCGCGGCCAGAGGAGGTCGTCCCCATGCAGTTCGGGTTCACGCTCAAGCCGGAGCACACCTACCACGACACGCTGGAGCTGGCTCGCGTCGCCGAAGCCGGCGGGTTCGACTACGCGTGGCTGTTCGACTCGCACGTGCTGTGGCGTGACCCGTACCCGCTGCTCACGCTCCTGGCCGAGCACACGACTCGGCTTCGCCTCGGGACCTGCGTCACGAATCCCGGCACGCGCGAGCCGAGCGTCACTGCCTCGGTCCTGGCAACGCTCAACGAGATCAGCGGCGGTCGGATGGATCTCGGCATCGGGCGCGGCGACTCCGCGCGGCGCGTCCTCGGCAAGCCGCCGATTACCCTCGCCAACACGGAGGAGGCGATCCGGGTTATTCGCGAGCTCGTCGAGGGACGGTCGATCGTCTATGAGGGCACCGAGCTGCAATTCCCATGGACCGGCACGTGGACGCTGCCTGTGTGGGTCGCCGGCTACGGCCCGATGGCCCTCGCCATGACCGGCCGCGTTGCCGACGGCGTGATCCTCCAGCTCGCCGATCCGGATCTCATCCGCTGGTTCGCGGGACAGGTCCGCGAAGCCGCCGCCGGTGCCGGCCGCGACCCGGCCGCGATCCGGGTCCAGGCCGCCGCGCCCCTCCACGTCGCGCCCCGGGATGTCGGCCGCGAGCGCACGCGCTGGTTCCCGGCGCTCGTCTCGAACCACGTCGTCGACCTCGTGAACCGGTACCCGCGCGAGCAGCTTCCGGAATCGCTGACCGGCTACATCAGCGACCGGGCCGGCTACGACTACCAGCATCACGCCGAGGTCGGGTCGGACAACGGCGCGTTCGTGGGCGACGAGGTCACGGACCGGTTCTGCGTGCTCGGCGAAGCGACCGAGGTCATCGACAAGCTCCACGTCCTGGAGGACGCCGGCGTCGACCAGTTCAACGTCTACCTCATGAGCGGCGATGAGCGCGAGCAGCTCGAGACCATCGGCCGCGAGATTGTCCCGGCGTTCAGCGGAGCCACCGGCGGATAGCCGCACGCGGGACCTTACGAAGGTCACCGTACGAACGTCAGCCTTGTTGCCGTCCGCCGTCGGGACCACGATTGGCCTCCAGAGACGACCGGGGATTCAAAGCGGAGGTTGAGCGTGTCGATCCTGGCATTCCGTCGACGCGATCCGTGGTGGGCCATGGATGGCCCGGCCGCGCGGCGGGCACGCCGGCGGAAGCGGATCGTGTCGTTCCTGGCTTTCCTCGTGTCGCTCGCCGCGGTCAGTGGCGCGGCACTCGCCTGGGCTGTCCAGCTCGGGCTCGCGGAGTCGCTCGGGATTCCCCTTCGGCTCGGCCTCGGCTGACCCATCCCGCCTGGCGCCGGCCGCCCATCCCCCGCCGACGGCCCATCGCCCGCGCCTGCGACTGACCGTCGCATGCCCCCGGGCTCGGGGGTGCTGCCCCGCGTGGACTCGCTCGCTACGATGGTCCCCGACACCCTGCGTCCATCGGCAGTCGACATGGAGGCCTGCCCGCGATGCGCACCTTGATCAGCAACGGCACGATCGTCACCGCCGAGGGCTCCTATCCCGCGGACGTGCTCATCGATGGCGAGCAGATCGCGCAGATCGGCGTCGATCTTGCGGCGGCCGGCGTCAGCGCCGATGAGACGATCGACGCGACCGGTCGGTACGTCATCCCGGGCGGCATCGACGTCCACACCCACATGGAGCTGCCGTTCGGCGGAACATTCGCCAAGGACACCTTCGAGACCGGCACCCGCGCGGCCGCCTTCGGCGGCACGACGACGATCGTCGACTTCGCGGTCCAGTCCCGGGGCAAGTCGCTGCGCGAGGGCCTCGACGCGTGGCACGCCAAGGCGGAGGGCAACGCCGTCGCCGACTACGGCTTCCACATGATCATGAGCGACGTCACCGACGAGACGCTTCGCGAGATGGACCAGCTCGTCGCCGAGGGCGTGCCGGACTTCAAGCTCTTTACCGCCTATCCGGGCGTCTTCTTCAGCGACGACGGCGCGATCTTCCGGGCGCTGCAGCAGACGGAGAAGAACGGCGGGCTGATCATGATGCACGCCGAGAACGGGCTGGCCATCGACATCGTGGCCGCTCAATACGCCGAGGGCGGCAAGACCGATCCGTACTACCACGGCGTCGTCCGCTATCCGGTCTTCGAGGGCGAGGCCACGAACCGCGTGATCCGCCTGGCCGAGGCGGCCGGGGTGCCGGTGTACATCGTTCACCTGTCCGCCCGCGACGCCCTGGAGGAGGTTCGTGCCGCTCGTGATCGCGGCTCGATGGCCTTCGCCGAAACGTGCCCGCAATACCTGTTCCTCAGCCTCGACGACCTGGGCAACGGGTTCAACGGCGCGAAGTTCGTGTGCTCGCCGCCGCTTCGGCCGAAGGACCATTGGGACGAGCTGTGGCGCGGCCTCGTGAAGGACGACCTGCAGGTCGTCTCGACCGACCACTGCCCGTTCGACTTCGAGGGCCAGAAGGAGCTCGGGCGCGACGACTTCCGCAAGGTCCCGAACGGCCTGCCCGGCGTCGAGGACCGGGTCGACCTGCTTCACGACGGCGGCGTCGTCGGCGGGCGGATCACGCGCGAGCGGTGGGTCGAGCTGATCGCGACGGCGCCCGCCCGGCTGTTCGGGATGTATCCCCACAAGGGAGCTGTCGCCGTCGGCGCCGACGCCGACCTCGTGATCTACGACCCGAATCGCCGGCACACCATCTCGGCCAAGACCCACCACATGGACGTCGACTACTCGTGCTACGAGGGTCGCGAGGTCCAGGGCGGGTCGGACGTCGTGCTGAGCCGCGGCGCGGTCATCGTCCGGAACGGCGAGTTCACCGGCCGCAAGGGCGCCGGTCGGTTCGTCAAGCGCACGCCCGCCGACTTCGCGCGGCTGGCCTGACGGGCTTGGCGGAGCGGCGCGCCGTGGGCGAGTCTCGCCGGCTCGCCGTCGCGGCGGACGTCGACCGGCTCGCCGAGATCCGGTCGTTCGTGCGCGATGCGGTCGCCGACTTCGGAGGTTCGAAGCGGCTTGCGGCCGACCTGGTCCAGGCGGTCGACGAGGCGGCCTGCAACGCCATCGTCCATGGCTACCGTGGACGGCCGGGCGAGATCGAGGTCGAGGCCGCCGTTCGAGACCGGCGGGTCGAGATCCGCATCCTGGACCGCTGCCCGGTGTTCGACCCCACGACCGCGGCAAACCCCGACCCGCGACGGGCACCGAGGCCCACGCGGTCGGGCGGCATGGGCGTCGGGATCCAGTTGCTGCGATCGATGGCCGGCGAGGTGCGGCATCATGTCCGTCCCGGCGGCGGTAACGTGCTCACGCTGGTGCATGCGATCGATGGGCCTGGCGACGAGGAGGGATGACATGGCGATGACGATCGACGTCGAGCGCCTCGAGGGCAATCCGCCGCTGGCGGTCGTGTCGCTCGACGGCGAGCTCGACGCGTCGAACTACGAGCGGGTGATCGAGGCCGTTCGGGCGGCCTATCAGGACGGCGCCCGCGGCCTGGTCCTCGATCTGGCCAACCTGACCTTCATGGCCAGCTCGGGCCTGTTCGCGCTCCATTCCGCCGTTCGCATCATGCGCGGTGACACGCCGCCGGACCCGGATGCCGGCTGGGGCGCGCTGCACGAGATGGCAGCGGACCACGACTCGACCGCCTCGAACGTCCGGCTGGCAGGGTCCCAGGAGGCCATCGCCCGTGTCCTCGAACGGACCGGCATGAGTCGCCTGTTCGGACTGGACGCCACCCGCGACGACGCGATCGCCGCGCTCCAGGGAGCCTGACCGACGCCCGACGCCGACCTCTCCGAGCTGGAGGCGGTCATCGGGCCCGAGGCCCTTACCGCTCTCCGAGACGCGGCCTCCCGGCCCGAGGCACAGGCCCTCCGCGACGCCCTGGACGCTTTCCACGCGGACGTCATGGCACGAGCCGGGGCGCGCTGGCCGATCGAGGAGGAGCTGCTCGTCGCGCAGCGCATCCAGCGCAGCCTCGTCCAGCTGCCCCGGGTGGAGCTCGACGGCTGGGAGATCGCGAGCGACTACCACCCGGCGCGCGAGATCGGCGGCGACTTCTTCGATGCCTTCCCGACGGTCGGACCGGACGCTGCCGGCCAGCTGTGCGTCGTCATCGCCGACGTGTCGGGCAAGGGCATCTCCGCAGCCCTGCTCATGGCCTTCCTGCGGCCGCTCGTCCGGGCCGCGATGGATCACACCGGCGACCCGGTCGAGGCCCTCGAGCGGACGAACCGCATCCTCGTCGACGAGCGTCGCACGGGCATGTTCGTCACGATGCTCTGCGGGGTCATCGACCCGGCCGCCGGCACGGTTCGAATCGCGAGCGCCGGCCACGAGCCACCGCTGCTCGTGCCGGGCGATGGCTCCGCAGTTCGCGAGGTCCCGGGCGGCGGTCCGCTGATCGGTCTCTTCGGCCGGCTCGACCTCCGCGAGGAAATCGTCTCGCTGGGCCCCGGTGACGCGCTGGTGCTCTACACCGACGGGCTGACCGACGCCGCCAAGGCGAACCGGGAGCGGTTCGGCGAGGAGCGGCTCCGGGCGGTCCTGGAGGCGCATCGCGGCGCCGCTGCCGAGGCGCTCGTTGGCGCGGTCGTCGAGACGATCACGCGCTTCCAGGGCGATGCGCCCGCGGCAGACGACCTCGCGCTGCTCGTGATCCGCCGAGTGCCCTGAGCGTCGCGGCGTCCGCGGCGTCGCGTCTCAGGGCCGCGCCACCGCCGTCAGGGCCGCGCCACCGCCGTCAGGGCCGCGCCACCGCCGTCAGGCCTGCGTCGGCTGGACCGCCGTCGTCGGATCCGAGCCGCCGGACCGGGCTCGGGCGAGAGCGGTCGCCCGGCGCGCGATCGTCAGCGCCAGGAAGGCGATGAGCAGCGCGTTGACCGGATGGAGCGCGGCAACGTACGGCGCGCCGTCGCGGAGCCATGGCAGGATCGACTGCACGATGCCGAGCACGAGCAGCAGGCCGGCGAGGCCGACGGTGCCCCCGCCGCGCGCCACGACCGCCGAGACGAGCAGGATGAGCGGACCGAGGTACGCGGCGATGTAGCCGACCTCGATGTGGTAGTTGAAGCTCGCGGCGCCGAAGACCCCGGCGCCGGCCAGGAAGACCTGGAACGCCACGAGCGCGACGTACAGCCAGGCCAGGGCGGCGAACGTGGTTCGAGCAAGCTGCATGAGTGAGCCCTCCGCAGTCGAGATGTGGACCGGTCGAGGGTCGCTGCCCGGCCGTCCTTCCGTCATCGGCTCGGCGTCCCGTTCCCCTCGGGCAGATTCGAGGCGGTCTGCGCCAGACGGAGCGCGAGCCAGCCGACGACGAGGGCGTTGACCGCGTGCACGGCGGCCACGCCGGGCGCCACCTCCGCCAGCAGTGGCAGGAACGTCTGGACCGCGAACAGCACGAGCAGCGCGCCGGCCAGGCGGAGGGCGCGCCTCGACCCTGCGCTGGAGGCCGCCAGCAGCACGAGGATCGGCGTCAGCCAGCCGTACAGGTACGCAAAGTCCTTGTGCAGGGTCTGCGCCGAGGTCGGGCCGAAGACCCGCACGCCGACGAGGAAGAACTGGATGACGATGCAGGCGACGAACAGCCAGGCGGCGACGACGAAGGTTCGCCGCAGCCAAACGTTCGTGCCCCGGCCGGCCGCCCCACGCTCGGCCAGGTCGGTCATCTCGCGTCGCCGAGGACGGCCCCATCCCGTCGGGCGGCCGGCTCGCTCCCCAGCCCGGCCTCGCGGGCTCGCACGATCGCCTGGGACCGGTCGGCCACCATCAGCTTCGCGAGGATCGTGCTGACGTGGTTGCGAACCGTCTTGCCGCTGATACCGAGCCGCGCCGCGATCGCGCCATTCGACTCGCCGCGGGCGATCCGGTCGAGGATCTCCCGCTCACGGGCCGTGAGCTCCGGGAACGGATCCAGCCGGACGCCCGCCGATGCGGCGAAGAATGCCTGGACCCGTCGAGCGACCCCGGCGCCGAAGATTGCGTCACCGTGGCCGATCGACTCGATCGCCCGCGCGAGCTCTCCCCGATCGGCGTCCTTGAGCAGATACCCGCGCGCGCCGGCCCGCATCGCGCTGAAGACGGAGTCGTCGTCCTCGAACATCGTCAGAACGAGGACGCCGACGTCCGGCTGGTGGCTCGTGATCGCGCGGGTGGCGTCGATGCCGCTGCGGCCGGGCATGCCGAGGTCCATGAGCACGACGTCGGGCGCCAGCTTCGCGGCCAGCTGCACCGCCGCGTCTCCGTCCTCGGCCTCGCCGACCAGCTCGACCCCGGGCAACGAGCCCAGCAGCGTCCGGAGCCCGTCCCGGAAGACGGGGTGGTCATCGGCGATCAGCACGCGCAGGATCTCGTCCATCAGGCCGGGTCGAGCAGCGGCAACACCGCCTGGACGGTCGTGCCCCCCTCGCCGCGCGCCGCCACCTCGAGCGACCCGCCGAGCTCCTCCGCACGCTCCCGCATCGAGCGCAGCCCGACCCCGGGGGCGTGCGCCGCCAGACCCCGTCCGTCATCGCTGATCTCCAGGACCAGGTCGTCGTCGCGGACCCGCAGGCTCATCGTCGCGCTCTCGGCACCACTGTGGCGGACGACGTTCGTGAGCGCTTCCAGGGCGATGCGATAGGCCGCGACCTCGGTGGCGGCCGGGAGCGCCGGCAGCGCGTCGGGAACGCGAAACTCGATGCGGGGCGAGCCCGCTGGCCCGCCGGCGAACGTTGCCGCCTGCTCGCGCAGGGCCTCGACGAGGCCGAGCTGGTCGAGCGCCGGCGGACGAAGGTCATAGGTCACGCGGCGGACCTCATCGATGACGCGCCGCGTCGCAACCGCGAGATCGGCGAGCACCTGCGGCGCGCCATCCGGGTGATCCGCCAGCGTCGCCTGGGCGGCCTCCATCTTCAGCAGGCTCCCGGCGAGGGCCGGGCCGACCCCGTCGTGGAGGTCGCGGCGCAGCCGTCGGCGCTCTTCCTCGCGGGCGGTCACGAGCCGCATCCGGGACTGACGGAGGTCGGTCGCCAGCTGGGCGGCCTCGATGGCCGGGCCGGCCTGGCGCCCGAGGTCGGTCAGCAGCCGCAGGTCGACGGCGTCAAAGTGCCCACCCGGCGAGCGAGGTGCCAGCACGAGCGCGGCGATCGGGGCCCCGCGATGGGCAATCGGAAGCCGCAGCAGGTCCCCGGGCCGCGCGTCATCCGGCATATGGCCAAACGCGGCGCTGGCGACGCCCTTGCCATCGAGCTCGAGGGCCGCGTACGGCAGGCGCAGCGCCGTGGCAACCGTCTCGACGACGATGGCCGGCACGGCCTCGATGTCGATGGAGCCCTCAAGCTGCGTGCCGAGACGGGTGATCGCCCGATACGGGTCCCCCCGGTCACCGAACATGAGCCGATCGAGGAACAGCTGCAGACGGTCACGAAGCGGCAGCGCGAGCAGGGCGCCGGCACCGGTCGCAAGGAGCGCGACCGCGTACGGCAGATCCTCGGGCAGGACGGCACGCAGCGCCACGGCCGACGCGGCGTACAGGACGAGGATGCCGAGGGTCAGCAGCCCGTGGACCGTCGATCGGTCCAGCCGTCGTGGCTCGAGCCGCGCGGAGCGACGCGCGATCGGTGGGGCGCCGACCGCTCCTGCCTGCGAGGCTCCCTGGAGATTCGTCGCCATGGCTCAGATCATTGCGCGGCGCCTGTCCCCGGGTCGCGGGGCAGCCGTCCCGGATGGGCCGGGATTGCGCTCATCGCGTCCGCGGGAAGCCGAGGTCGATCCGCGACGAACCGGGGTCCGGCCAGCGTGACGTCACGACCTTTGCGCGGGTGTAGAACTGGATTCCCTCGGGGCCGTACATGTGCAGGTCGCCGAACAGCGAGCCCTTCCAGCCACCGAAGCTGTAGTACGCGACGGGGACCGGGATCGGAACGTTGATCCCGACCATGCCGACGTTGACGTCGAACTGGTACTGCCGCGCGGCGCCGCCGTCCCGGGTGAAGATCGCGGTGCCGTTGCCGTACGGGTTGTCGTTGACGAGACCCAACGCGTCCTCGTACGAGCCGACCCGCGTGACCGTCAGCACCGGCCCGAAGATCTCGTCGCGGTAGCAGTCCATCTCGGGCGTCACGTCGTCGATCAGCGAGGCGCCGAGGAAGAACCCCTCCGAGTCGCGATACAGCGGGTGCTCGCGGCCGTCGGCCACGACGGTGGCGCCCTGCTCGGCCGCTGAATCGAGGTACGACGCGACCTTGTCGCGATGCTGCTTCGTCACGAGCGGTCCCATCTCGGCTGCCGGATCGCTGCCCGGCCCGACGCGGACCTTCGGCAGGCGCGCCTTGATCGCCTCCACGAGCGGATCGGCGACGGCGCCGACCGCGACCACCGTGGCGATGGCCATGCAGCGCTCGCCGGACGAGCCGTAGCCGGCCGAGACGGCGGCGTCGGCGGCCATGTCGACGTCGGCGTCCGGCAGCACGATCATGTGGTTCTTCGCGCCGCCGAGCGCCTGGACGCGCTTGCCGTGACGGGTGCCAGTCTCGTAGATGTAGCGGGCGATCGGCGTCGAGCCGACGAAGCTCAGCGCCGCGACGTCCGGGTGCTCCAGGATCCGATCGACGGCCACCTTGTCGCCCTGGATGACGTTGAAGACCCCGTCCGGCAGGCCGGCCTCCTTCAGCAGCTCGGCCAGGTAGATCGAAGCCGATGGGTCCTTCTCCGACGGCTTCAGGATGAAGGCGTTCCCGCAGGCGATCGCGTTGGCGAACATCCACATCGGGACCATCGCCGGGAAGTTGAACGGCGTGATGCCGGCGACGACGCCGAGCGGCTGGCGGATCTGGTAGACATCGATGCCGCCCGAGACCTGTTCGCTGAAACCACCCTTGAGCAGGTTCGGGACGCCGCACGCGAACTCGAGGTTCTCGATGCCCCGGGCGACCTCGCCGAGCGCATCCGAGGGGACCTTGCCGTGCTCGGCGGTCAGGAACGCCGCGATGTCGTGGCGATGGGACTCGACGAGGTTCCGGATCCGGAACAGGATGTCGGTCCGCTTGGAGAGCGATGTCGCCCGCCAGCCCGGGAACGCGGCCCTGGCGGCAGCGACCGCCTCGTTGACCTCCTCGATCGAGGCGAAGTCGACGTGGCGGGCGAGCTCACCGGTGGCGGGGTTGTAGACGGGTCCCCGGCGCCCGGACGTGCCGGCGACCCGGCGGCCGCCGATCCAGTGCGGCACGACCTCCGTCGCCACGCGCTGGCGCTTGATGTCCGGTTCGGCGACCTGGGTCATGGGGACGCACCTCAGGCTTGGCGGGACGAGTCGTTCGAACCGCTACAGGGTACTGCGACGGTCCAATCGAGCCGCGGAATCGAGAGGCCCCCGGCGTGCGCCGGGGGCCTCGTCGCGCAACTGATCCGGAAGATCAGGTCTTGGTGATCATGATCGGGACCTTCAGGGCCGTCGGCGCCGATGGCGGGCCGAGCACCAGCTCGCCGAAGTACGACTCGCCCGAGGTCATGGCCTTCGAGAAGTCGACGGTCAGCACGACCGGCGTGCCGGCAGTCACGCCGCCGGCCGGGAGGCCGCTGACCGAGAGGTCCGAGCCCTGGATCGCGTCGATCGTGAGCTCGAGGGTCGGCGTGCCGGCGACACTCCAGCCCTGGACCCAGACCTGGTAGTCGCCGTCGGCCGGCGCGATGAGCTCGACGAACTCGTTCGATGTCCCGGTCGTCGAGGAGCCGACGATCTCACTGTTGGTGAAGACCCCGTCCTCGTTCGCGTCGTAGACGACGAACAGGTCGAAGTCATCGGTCGGCAGCGCCGTTGCCACCGTCAGCCGAGAGGCGTGGTCGATGGTCACGTCGCGCTTGATGCTGGCCGAGCTCGGGTTGTTCGGGTTGTCCTGCTGGCCGAGGACGTCCTCGACGAGCGGCTGGCTGAGGCCGAAGCCTTCCGCCACGAGCCCATCGAGGTCCACGCCCGCCGTGAAGGTCACGTCGAAGCTGCCGCTGTCGGCGGCCGTCGAGATGTCCACCATCGAGGGGGCCACCGACGCGCTGCCGAGCGTCACCTGGAATGGCGTCGTGAAGGCGTCGCCGTCCCAGCCAACCTGGTGGACAACAAGGTTGTGCAGACCCTCCTGCGCCGGCGCCGTGACGAAGTCCACGGCGCCGCCGGTGGCGGTGTTGAACGTCCAGACGCCCGATCCGATATGGGTGTTCGGGCTCCCGCCCACGGTGTTGATCGTGTACGGGGCTCCGAACACAGTGTCACCGAAGATCTGGAAGTGGTTCTCGAAGCGGCCCATGATCAGGGTGTCGAGGTCGGTGTACGGCGCGGTGCCGTCCCACGTCGTCTGAGCGAGGAACAGCGTTCCGTCGGCGGGTGTCTCGGGCACGTCGAGGAAGAAGAACCGCCAGTCGCCGGACTCGGCGCGCCACGTCCAGTCGTTGGCGCCGAAGACCGAGCCGTTGTTGTACGGCAGATCCGCCTGGTCCGAGGCGACGTCGGCGCCACCGAACTCGACCGAGTCGGTGATGTTGCCGGAGCCGTCCATGGGAACCGTGGCGGCCACCGCCACCGAGACCGGCACGACGATGCTGTCGCCGCCGTTCTCGAGGACGATCGCGCCCTCGTACATCCCGTATGGCGCGTCAGCCGGGACCTCGATGTCCGCGTCGAACGAGCCGGACGCCGATGCCGGGGTGGTCACCCAATCCCAATCGGCGTTCTCGTACCACGAGATCTCGATGTCGAAGTCGGTGACCGGGATCATCGCGTTCCGCGCGCTGTGCTGGAGGCCGAGGTACAGACCGTCGGCCATGCGGTCAGCGGGATCGCGGACGAACGACATCAGGGCGTTCGAGCCGGCCCGGTGGTACATGAACCGGACGTACTCGCCCGCGTCGATCTCCGAGGCCGCGTAGTTGATGTCGAGGAAGCCGTCGATGCTGTGGCTCGTGCCCAGCTGGACGTAGTTGACGACCCCGTTGCCGTTCGAGTCGGTCCACAGGTTGCCGTCGCCGTTCACGTCGGTCCAGTTGTAGGTCAGCAGACGCCACGCCTGGTCCTCGTCGTAGTTGAAGGGATGGCTGTCGAACTGGTCACGCGGGTAGTTCAGGCGGATGACCATGAGATCGGCATCCGGATGGGCGTTGACCTCGTCGGTCAGATCCATCAGATAGTCCGGCGCGTTGAAGTTGGCCGGGCTCTCCTGCGCGAGATGCATGCTGCTGAAGCTCATGGTTTCGACGTCCGTCCGGACGAGCTGCCGGTCGGAGATGTCCCACGTGCCGGCGCCGTCGATCGTGAACGTCTGGGAGTCGCTTCCGCCGGGCGAGATGACGTGCGCGAACACGTCGTACTCGTTGCCGCGATAGTCGCCGACCCGCCACTCGTTCGGCGAGACGAAGGCGCTCTCGCCGGCCGCGGCCTCGACGGCCTTGCCGGCATCGAGCGATCCCGCGCCCTGCACGGTGACGTTGTAGCCGAGGTCCATCGCTGACGACTTCAGGATGTCCTTGGCGGTCACGTAGAAGCCGGCCGGGGTCGGGCCCACGTTCTCGCGCCACGCCTGGTAGACGAGCGCCGTGGCGCCGGCCGCGACGGGCGTCGAGCGGCTCGTGCCGCCCCACGTCTCCCACGCGAACTGGCCGCTGAGGACGGCGTTGAGGGTCACGTCGCCGGCCGAGAAGGCACCGTCGGCGACGATGTCCACGCCGACCGCGCCGTTCGCGCCGAAGCCGCGGTTCGACCAGACCATGACGTCGTTGTCGACGATCTGGCTGGCGCTGGCGATCGAGTCCCAGCCGGTTCCGCCGAACTGCGTGGATGCGCCGACGGCGATCCCCGCGAACGGCGATGGCGGTGCGACCGTGCCGTAGCCCGGAGCGCCGTTGCCGGTCGAGAACAGCGGTGTCGTGGTCCGGCCGTTGTAGATGACGTCCGCCTCCTGGCTCGCGGCATCCCAGCCATCGTTGTCGGAATTTGAGAAGCCGTACGAGTTGGAGGTGATGTCGACCCCGCGCCGGCTGGCCAGGTAGTAGCCGAGCTGGCTCGAGAAATCGATCGAGAAGTAGATGTCCCCGAAGGGCGCCAGCCTGGCGTCCGGCGCGCCGCCGATGACGGCGCCGGGGTAGGTCCCGCCGGGGACGTCGTCGAACTGCGGCGCCAGGGCGTTGATCACCCCTTGGCCCACGATGTTCGAGGCGGTCAGGGTCCCGTGGCCACCGATCGCCGGGTCGAAGTCGCCGGTCCAGGCGACGAGCTCCCCAGGGCCGTAGCCGAGGGTCGTCGGGCCAAGGAACGCGTCGAGGCCGCCGGGGACCGCGGTGGCGCCGTCGGAGATGAAGTACAGCAGCCCGCCGGACAGGTCCGTGTAGCCGTCGCCGTCCATGTCGCGGTACGAGACCGGCGAGGCCTTGGTGACCGGCTTCTCGTCGGCAAAGGAGCGGTCGTTGTCGAGGTCCACGTACACGGTGTCGTAGACACCGGCCGTGGTCGAGTCGGTCACGAGGAACGCGGGCCGCTCACCGTACAACGCCAGCAGATGGTCGTCGGGATGACTGCCGAGGAAGACGTTGCCCGACTTGCTCACGCCGGCCGGGAAGCGGTAGGTGTGCAGCTTGAAGCCGGCCGGGACGCCGAAGTTGCGGGACGGACCCGTCCGGGTGGCGAACCTGACCGGGCACAGCGCCTGCGGCGCCTTGTCGGCCCAATCTTTGCAGGTGGCGGCGGTCGTCTCGACGTACCAGGACAGGCCGTCCTGGACCTGCGACGACGCGAGCCACTGCAGGACGCCGAAGGGATCGAACGCCTTCGGCCAGCCGTTCCAGCCGGCTCGCGCTCCCGCCTGGCCTGACCAGACCTGCCACGTGCCGATGAGGTCCGGGTGACCGAAGTCGGTGCCGCCGTCGAGCACGCCGACGGTGACGCCCTCGCCGGTGTATCCGGCCTCCCAGGCGTCGACGAAGTTGTGCGTGCCCGCGTCGAGCAGCCCGAGATCCATCAGGTCCTCGAAGTTCGAGGTGGCCAGCGGCGGGGCCGCCGAGTACGGAACCTCGTGGGCGTACAGGCCCTGGAGGACCTGGTTCAGCTTGGCCGTGCTCGGCCGCTTGTTGAGATCGGGATCGGGCACGCCGAGCGGCCGCCCGGTTCGCTTGAAGTCGATCGGCCCGACCGAGACCACGCCCTTGGCATCTGCCAGCTTGGGCAGCGCCTGGATCTGGATCTTGCCGAGGACGATCGCCGCTCCGCCCTGCTGCGCGACATACGCCTTCTTGAGGTAGCCGAGGGCCGCGTCTGCCTTGCCCTGGACGATCGCGAAGACGTAGATCGCACCGGTGTCACCGGCTTCCAGCTGCCGCAGCAGCTTCGGATGCAGCTTGGATTTCGCATGGTCGGCGGCGGTCGTGACGGTGTCGGGCTTGCCGCCCGCCGCGTCCTTGCCGCTGCCGCCGTTCTTGGCGATCGCCAAGGGGGTCACCATGGCCGCCACCAAGACAGCGGCAAACAGGAGCGTCGTGAATCGACGGATCATCGTCCCCTCCAAGGTCGACGCGAGTGCCTCATCCTCCACGCCGCCCGAGGACGCATGCCCCCAGGGGCGTCTGTGGCCCGAGGTCGGGGCCACGGTCCAAGTGCCGCGACGGTACTACCGCCGTTCTTCGCAGGTCAAACGTCTGCGGAACCACGGCGACGCTTCCGGTGCCCCTTGGCACCGCCTTCAGACCGGCTCCGCGTCGAAGCTGCCTTGCTGCTTCACGGGTCGACGCCTCGCCGCTCGAGACCGCTCGACGAATCCGATGACCGCGCCGACGAGCAGGGCCGCCGCGAGCAGCTGCTCCAGCCGCAGTGGACCGAGGACCGCGGGTTCGCGCCAGACAAAGCCGATCGCGATCCGGACGACCGCCCACAGGCCGAGCGCCAGGAACAGCGCCGCCCCGTCGCGGCGCGCGAGCGGCTCGAAGCGGGAGGCCACGACGACCAGGATCATGGCCAACCCGACGGCGAGCGCCTCGTAGACCTGGGCCGGATGCGAGGGCAGACCCGGCGCCAGCGAGCCCCACGGCCCCGGACCCTCGTAGGCCGTGGCCCACGGCAGCTCGGACGGCAGGCCCTGGCCCGTCGCCCCGAGCACGCCGACCAGCTTGCCCGCGCCCAGCACGAACAGCAGCGGCAGCGCGAGCGCGTGCATCCAGCGCGGGATGGGCGCACCGATCAGCCGACCGATCAGGCCACCGCTCAACAGGCCGAGCGGGACGGCGAGGGTCAGGGTCAGCGAGCCCTGCGCGGGATCGAGGATCGCATCCGGGTTGGCCTGATAGAAGTCGAGGTGACCCAGGACGTATCCGAGTCGCCCACCGACGACGACCGCCGGGATCGCGGCCACGCACATGAGGACGAGCTCGCCAGGGCTCAGACCCGGCGACGGGCTCCCGGGGCCCAGGCTGGGGGTGACCCAGCCGATCCGCATCGCGAGCAGCAGCCCGCCGAACAGCACGATGGCCAGCGCAACGGTCTCGACCCGAACGGACAGCGCCTCCGAAAGCCGGAGCACGGGATCGAAGGCGAGGTTGATGACCGCCGGCACGGGGCCGAGTGTAGAGAACGGCCTCGGCGAGGATGTCCGTCGCGCCGGTGGCTAGGACACCGCCGTGAGCTCGCCGAGCTTCGCGACCAGCTCACGCACCGCGCCGGCCGACCGGTCGAAGGCCGCCCGCTCGTCGTCGCGCAGGGTGATCTCGAGCACGCGCTCCATGCCCCGCGCGCCGAGCACCACGGGCACGCCCACGAACAGACCGTCGACACCGTACTCGCCCTGCAGGTAGGCCGCACACGGCAGGACCCGCTTCCGATCGCGCAGGATGGAATCGACCATCTCGAAGGTCGAGGCGGCGGGGGCGTAGTACGCCGAACCGGACTTCAGCAGGGCGACGATCTCGGCGCCGCCGTTGGCGGTCCGCTCGACGAGCGCAGCGATCCGCTCGGCCGGCAGGAGGTCGGTGATCGGGATGCCGGCGACGGTCGAGTAGCGCGGCAGCGGGACCATGGTGTCGCCGTGGCCGCCGAGCACGAAGGCGCTCGTGTCGACGACGGACACGCCGAGCTCCTCGGCGACGAACGTCCGGAACCGCGCCGAGTCAAGAACCCCCGCCATGCCGATGACCCGCTCCCGCGGGAAGCCCGAGGCCTCCATCGCGACGTGGCACATCGCATCGAGCGGGTTGGTGACGATGATCAGGACCGCGTCGGGCGAGGCGGCGGCGGCCTGCTCCACGACCGACCGCACGATGCCGGCGTTCTTGGCCAGCAGGTCGTCGCGGCTCATCCCCGGCTGACGTGCGAGGCCCGACGTCACGACGACGATGTCGGAGCCGGCCGTATCGGCATAGTCGTTCGTGCCACGAACCGCGGCGTCGTGCCGGACGACCGGCGCGGCCTCCGCCAGGTCAAGGCCCTTGCCCTGGGGCAGCCCGTCGATGATGTCGACGAGCACGACGTCGGCCAGGCCAGCCTCCGCGATCCGCTGCGCGACGGTGGCGCCGACATTGCCGGCGCCGATGACGGTGACCTTGTTGCGGGCCATGTTCGGATTCTCCTCGTTTCCCTATGCTGTGCCGCGGCGAGTCCAGGGAGCGACCGCCGCCTGGAGGGTCATCGGATGTCGGCTAACGTCCCCGTCGCCGCGCTGGTCGTGCTCGGCGTCATCCTCGCGGTGCTCGGGCTGCTCGCGGGGGGCAGCATCGAGCTGACCGTGGTCGGCCTCGTTGCGATCGCCGTGGGCGGCGTGCTCGCCGTCCTCGGCCAGCGTCGCAGCTGACCGCCCATCCGGCTCAGCCCTTGCCGGGCCGCGAGGCGCCCACCTCGCCGGCGTCGTCGGACCCGATCGGGCCGGCAGCTCGGACCTCGGGGCCGACGCCGTCGGCATAGCTCTCGAAGTTGGCGTGGAACATGCCGGCGATCCGGCGCGCGGCGACGTCATAGGCCGACGGATCAGCCCACGTGTCCCGCGGCGTGAGGACGTCCGTCGGCACGCCCGGCACCGCCACCGGGATCGCGAGGCCGAAAACCGGATCGACCTGCGTCGGGACGTCGGCCAGCGCACCGCTGAGCGCGGCACGGACCATGTTCCGAGTGTGGGCGATGTTCATCCGCTCGCCGGTCCCGTACGGTCCGCCGGTCCAGCCGGTGTTCACCAGCCACACGGGAACGTCGAACTCGTCGAGGCGGTCCATGAGCATGTGGGCGTACACGCCCGGATGACGTGGCAGGAACGGTGCGCCGAAGCAGGCCGAGAACGTGGCGCTCGGCTCCTTGACGCCGACCTCCGTGCCGGCGAGCTTCGCCGTGTAGCCGCTGATGAAGTGGTAAGCCGCCTGCTCACGCGTCAGGCGTGAGATCGGGGGCAGGACCCCGAACGCGTCGGCGGTGAGGAAGACGACGTTGCGCGGCATCCCGGCCACGCCGGTCGGATCGGCGTTGCCGATGTAGTGCAGCGGGTACGCGCCGCGGGTGTTCTCGGTGATCGCCTCCGAGTCGAGGTCCAGCTCGCGCGTCCGCGGGTCGATGTCGACGTTCTCCAGGATCGTCCCGAACCGCTTCGTGGTGGCGAAGATGTCCGGCTCGTACATCGGCGACAGCCGGATCGTCTTGGCGTAGCAACCGCCCTCGAAGTTGAAGACGTAGTCGCCCCCCCAGCCGTGCTCGTCGTCGCCGATCAGGCTTCGCAGCGGGTCCGCGGACAGGGTCGTCTTGCCCGTGCCCGACAGCCCGAAGAAGACGGCCACGTCGCCCGCGTCGCCGACGTTGATCGAGGAGTGCATCGGCAGGACGCCCTCGTCGGGCATGAGGTAGTTCATGACGGTGAACGCCGACTTCTTGATCTCGCCGGCGTACATCGTGCCGACGATGATGACCTCCATCCGCCTGAGATGGACGAGGATCGCCGTGCCCGAGCGCGTCCCTTCGGTCTCGGGGTCGGCCTCGAACGACGGCACGTTGATGATCGTGAAGTTCGGCTCGAACGCGGCCAGCTGTTCGGCCGTCGGCCGGCGGAAGAGGTTGCGGGCGAAGATGCTGGCCCAGGCGGTCTCGGTGTAGACGCGCAACGAGCGCCGATGGGCCGGGTGGGCGCCGATGAACATGTCCTGGCTGTAGAGGCGGCGATCGGCGACGTAGGTCATCAGCCGCGCCCGGAGGCGGTCGTAGTGCGCCTCGCTGATCGGATGGTTGACGTCGCCCCACCAGACCTTGTCTTCGCTCGACGGTTCGCGGACGACGAACTTGTCCTTCGGCGATCGACCGGTGTGGGTGCCGGTTCGAACGACGAGCGGGCCGTCGGCGGCGAGCATGCCCTCGCCTTCCCGCAGCGCCGCCTCGTAGAGGGCCGCGGTCGAGAGGTTGGCGACGATCTTGCCGGCGCGGACGCGGCCGCCGCGCGCGCGACCGTTCGGCGGATGCGATGCGGTCGGGGGGGTCGTCAGAGCGGACATCTCGGCTCGGTCTCCTGCTGCGGACGGCTCCGGGCTGCCCGGGCGCCGCGCTTTCGATCGACCGGCCGCGCGTGACATCGAGATCAGGCTCGATGGAGTCGGCTTCCGCAGTCGTGCTTGCCGGGCATCCTACCACCCGGCTTCCAGACCGGGAGGGGCCAAAGGTCATGCCGCGGCTGCGGGGTTCCCCCTGCCGCCCCCGCGCGCGGCACGCTACGAGGCGTCGAGCGCGTCCCCGAGGTCGGCGATCAGGTCGTCGGCCGCCTCGATGCCGACGGACAGACGCAGGAGCGCCGCCGGCACCTCGAGCGGGGAGCCGGCGACCGACGCGTGCGTCATCTCGGCCGGCAGCTCGATCAGCGACTCGACCCCACCCAGGGACTCGGCCAGCGTGAAGATCCGGACCGCCTCGCAGATCGCCTCGGCGCGCGCCCTGGCCGTGCGGCTGCCGCGAGGGGCGGGCACGAACGAGACCATGCCGCCGCCGCGCCCGCCCATCTGGCGCATTCCGATGGCCGCCTGCGGGTGAGCGTGGCGACCCTCGTCCAGCCCGGGGTAGGACAGCCATTCGATGTCGTCCCGGCCGGCGAGGTAGGTCGCCACCGCGTGCGCGTTCGCGCAGTGCCGCTCGACCCGCAGCGCGAGCGTGCGCAGGCCGCGCAACGCGAGGAAGCAGTCGAACGGACCGGGCACGGCGCCCGCGGCGTTCTGCAGGAAGCGCAGCCGCTCCGCGAGGGCGGCGTCGCGGGTGACCGCGATCCCGATCACGGTGTCGCTGTGCCCGGCGAGGTACTTGGTGCCGGAATGGAAGACGACGTCCGCCCCCAGGTCGAGAGGCCGCTGCAGGACCGGCGTCGCGAACGTGTTGTCGACGACCACGAGCGGCCGCTTCCCGCTCCCGAATCGCTCTCGCACGGTCGACGCCACCGCCGGGAGGTCGACGACCTTGAGGAGCGGGTTCGTCGGCGTCTCGAGCCATACGAGCCGCGTCCGTTCGCCGAGCGCCTCCCACAGCGCGTCCGTGCCGGCGGCGAGGTCGACGTAGCGAGTCTCGATCTCGGCTCCGGCTTTTCGAACCCGCTCGATGTAGCGGAACGTCCCGCCGTAGACGTCGTCGCCGACGACGATCTCGTCTCGCGGTCCCGCCAGCTCGGCAATCGCCGCGGTCGCAGCCGAGCCCGATGCGAACGCGATCCCCTTCCCGCCGCCCTCGAGCGCCGCCACCGCCCGCTCGAACCGCTCCCGCGTCGGGTTCTGGGTTCGCGCGTACTCATACCCGCCACGGGGGCGCCCGACGCCGTCCTGGCGGAAGGTCGCGGTCTGGTAGATGGGCGGCGCCACGGCGCCGGTCAGCGCGTCCGGCTCCTGGCCGGCATGGACGGCCAGCGTCTCGAGGCGCACCGCTGCATCGGGCTTGTCCGGCATCGCCCGGCATCATCGCACGCGCGGTGGCCGGGATCATGGTCCGCCGGCCGATTACCGCTACCATTGACGCGCAAGTTTCGATGGCCGCGCCCGCACGCGGCCGTCTGCCAGGGAAGGGAACCCACAACGTGCTCGCCGAACGACTGCGCGTCTGGAAGACCGCGTACAACACCGCCAACCTGCCGGCCGGCATGACCACCCCGCCCGACGCGATCTCGAAGTGGATCGTGATCACCCGGGCGGCGGTCTTCTCCATGACCGTGACGTCGGGCCTGATCGGTGGGCTCCTCGCCGTCGGCGCGGAGCGCCTCCTCGGCGGCATCTCGGTCGACTACGGCCTGCTCGCCCTCGCGGTCATCGGGCTCGTCGTGGCCCACGCGGCGAACAACATGATCAACGACTACTTCGATCTCGAAGGCGGCGTCGACACCGACGATTACGTGCGGGCTCAGTACGCGCCCCACCCGATCCTTGCCGGCTGGGTCAGCAAGCGCCAGCTCGGCACGGCGATCCTGATCGCCAACGCGATCGACCTCGCGATCCTGCTGGTCCTGATGAGCCAGCGCGGGCCGCTGGTCGCCGCGTTCGCGTTCGGCGGGCTGTTCGTCAGCGTCTTCTATGTCGCGCCGCCGATCCGCCTCAAGCACATCGGCCTCGGCGAGCCGGGGGTGTTCCTCGTCTGGGGGCCGCTGATGGTCGGCGGCACGTTCTTCGTGGCCACCGGGCAGCTGCCGGGCTGGGTCTGGATCGCGTCGCTGCCGTACGCGATCCTCGTCACGACGGTCCTGTTCGGCAAGCACATCGACAAGATCGAGGCCGATCGAGCGAAGGGCGTCCGAACGATGCCGGTGCTCCTCGGGGAGCGCAACGCGCGGCTGGTCGCGCGGGGCCTGATGATCGCCTTCTACCCGATCATCCTGGGGGCCGCGCTCGTCGGCTGGATCGGGCCGTGGGTCGGGCTCGTCGTGCTCGGCATCCCGAGGCTGGTCCAGGTCCTCCGCGTGTTCGCCGAGCCGAAGCCCGATGTCGAGCCGTTCAGCTACGTCGGCTGGCCGCTGTGGTTCGTCGGCCAGGCCTTCATCCACACGCGGCGGGCAGGGGCGCTGCTGATGCTCGGCCTGCTGCTGAACGCGTTGCTACCGGTTCGCCTGCCCTGGGTCTACGGCGGGCTGTAGGCGCCGCATCGAGGACCACGTCGAGGTCGGTGATCCAATTGCCCGACGGGCCGCGACCGGTGAGTTCGACCTCGGCGACCAGCTGAGGCCCGGACGGCGCCGCGGACAAGATCGAGACAAGGAACCGGGTGACGCCGACGTAGGTGGTCGCCCATTCCAGCATCGCCGCCATCGCCTCCCCGGCGTAGCCCCGAGCCCGGAACGCCGGGTGAATCGTGCAGCCCACCTCGAGTCGACCGCGTTCGTCGGGTGGACCATGGAAGCCGACGGAGCCGATAGCCCGCCGTCCGCCATCGGGCCCGACGAGCACGACCATCCGAGCGCCCCCGCCCGGCATACCCGGCGACGCGGCGGACTGCGCGACGGCGAGCTGCACCACGTGCGCCGAATTCACGGCGACCGACCGGCTGATGGCCGCACCGATCAGCGCGCCCGCGAGTTCGCGGTCGCCGTCGACGAGCGCCCGGGCAAAGGCCGCCGAGATAGGCACGAGCTCGAGTCGCGCGGTGCGAATCGTCTCGACGATCTCCACCGTGGCCACCTTCCCGCGCGTCCTCCGTCGCTAGCGGCGCCCGCCGAGCATCGATCGAATCGTCGCGCCGTGTCCATTCGCCGTTCGGCGTATTGCGTCGCCGTCTCGGACGGCGTAGTTTCACTCCCTCATGCGGCTCACGCGGCCGGATTACGAGGCGGTCTACGAGTTCCTCGCGGGTGTCGATGACCTGACAACCGATGAGGCCTACCCGGCCGATCTGCTTGGCCGTCTGCGGTCCCTGGTGCCCAGCGACGAGGCCTCGTACCAGGTGCTCGACGTCGAGGATCGGCGCTTCATGGATCAGGACCCCGCCGATCCGGTCGACGAGGAGGAGCTCTACTGGACGGTCGGGCCGTGCCCGATCACTGACTACCGGCTCCGGACAGGCGACCTGTCGGCGATCCGGATGTCGGACGTGACCGGACGGCAGCGCTACCACGACTCGCCGTTCTACCGCGAGTACTTCCTACCTGTCGGCTACGACCACGTCCTGGACCTCGGCCTGTCTGCGGATCGGCGCCGGTACCGATCACTCGTGCTGATCCGCGGCCGGGACAGGGCCGACTTCACCGAGCGCGATCGTGCCGTCCTCGAACTGCTGCGACCTCATTTGCGGGCGCGAGAGGCTCGCGCCGAACTGCGGCACCGGGCGCGCGATGACGACGGGGCGGTCGAGAGCGACGCAACGTACGCGCCGATCATCCTCACCGCCCGGGAGCGCGAGATCCTGCGGCTCGTCCGCGAGGGGAAGACCAACACCGAGATCGCCGGCGAACTGTGGGTCTCGCCGGGGACCGTCAAGAAGCACCTCGAGCACGCATACGAGAAGCTCGGCGTCGCGAGCCGGGCGGCAGCGGCCTTGGCGGCGCAGGCTGGACTCGCGCCCTGATCCTCTGGGCCGGGGCGCCGCCAGGCAGCCAGGCGTGAGCGGCAGGACGGCTACGACGAGCCGTCCCCACGGGATGGGGGCGTGGAGGGCCGACGCCGGCGGGAATCGCTGAAGGCCGGAGCGGAGCGCCAACCAGTCGCCGGGACCGGACTGGCCGGTCCCGGCGACCGATTCAGGAGCTACTGTGCCGGGCAGTCTGTTCGCGCCGGTCCTGGTGCGGCTAGTTCGTGCCCGTCAGCTTCGCGCGGGTCGTGACGTACAGGTCCTGGTTGCCCTCTCCGCCAGCGCGGTTCGACCCGAAGTACAACGTCGTCGCGTCCCACGACAGCGAGGGGCGCAGATCGTTCGCCGCGCTGTTGACATTGCCGCCGAGGACCGTCGGCGGGGACCACGGGTCCGACACGTTGGTCCGCGTCGCGGTCCAGATGTCCAAGCCACCGATCCCGCCGGGGCGGTTGGAGTCGAAGAAGAGCTCGAGCCCGTCCCGCCGGAGGTTCGGGCGCGAGTCGTCGAAGGTCGTGTTGAGGCCAACCGCCAGCGCCGCGGCGCCGAACGAGGAGCCGTCGAACGCGCTGACATAGATGTCGCTGCCGCCCGGACCGCCGGAGCGCGCGCTGGAGAAGTACATCTCCGTGTCGGAGAGCGACGGGCTCGCCTCACTCGCGGCACTGTTGATCGAGCAGCCGAGATTCACGGGAGTTGACCAGCCCTTCGTTTCGTGCAGCCGGGTCATGTAGATGTCAGCGCCGCCGCATCCTCCGGCCCGCGTGCTCACAAACAGGAACGTCCGCCCGTTTCGGTGAGCGGCCGGGCAGAGTTCGTCCGCCGCGCTGTTGACCGCGACAAAGTTGATGGGCGCGCCCCACGCCCCATCATCGCCGCGAAGCGAGTACCAGATGTCGAGACCGCCCGCGCCGCCGGCGCGGCCCGACGCGAAGTACAGGATGTCGCCGCGCTGGGCGACGAACGGACAGCCATCCAATGCCGCCGAGTTCAGGGCGGCATGCGTCCCCGGAATCGACTCGGCGCTCACCGCCGACGACCACGAACCGAGGCTCATGGCCTGGGCGACGGATGTCATGGTGGCGATCGCTGCGATCGCCACGACCGCGCTGCTGGCTCGACTGGCTCGCATCTTGCTGCCTCCCACGATCGGCGGGCCGATCAGTGCAAACCCCCGGCGTGCAAGGCCGAGGATCAGCGGGCGGCGGGCGTATGCCTATTCGCCGTTCGGCGTATTTCGGGAGTCGGAGCGAGGCGGCCAGTTCGCCTGGAACACGTACTCGAGGCCGTCGACCGGGTCGACCTGCTCGCCGATCTGACGAAACCCGAGCTGCCCGATGAGCCCCAGCGATGCCGCGTTGCCCGGCGCCACGGAAGCCAGGAAGCGGCCCACGCCGAACCGCTCGTGGGCCCAGTCGAACATCGCGCGGACCGCTTCGAGCGCGAAGCCGCGGCGTCGGTAGTGAGGCTCGACGCTGTAGCCGATCTCGAGACGACCCTGCTCGTCGGGCGGACCGTGGAAGCCGATCGAGCCGATGACGCGCCGCCGGCCGTCGGCCGCCTCGAGGACCATCACACGACCCAGCCAGCTCCGGATCGCAGGCTCCGCGGCGAGCTGCGCCAGCCGGTACTGGAGGAAGTGCTCCAGCTGGACCGGCAGCCAGGCGGGCACCTCGGCGCCGATCTCGCGGGCGGCGCCAGCCAGGTCGTTGCGGACCAGGGCCTCCATGAACGGCACGGTCATCGACACGAGCTCCAGTCGTCGCGTCCGGATGGGCTCGGCCGAGGGCCCCTCAGTCACCGCGTCCGCTGCGATGGGCCAGGAACTCCAACAGGTCCACCCGGGTCACGACGCCGGCCGGCCGGCCGGCCCGCACGACGACGATGCCGGGCGCGCCCTTCGACAGCAGGCCGAATGCGTCGTCGAGCGTCGCGTCCGGCTCGATCGTCGGGAGCGGTCCATCCATGACCTCGCCGACTGTCCGCTCGACGACCGACGGATCGCGATACGCGCGGTCGAGCAGGCCCTTCTCGCTGACCGAGCCGACGATGCCGTCGATGGCGTCGCCCTCGGGTTGCTCGGACACGGGCAGCTGGCTGATGCCGTAGAGCTGCAGCAGGTCGATCGCCGCCCCGACGCGGTCGGTGGTCCGGGCCAGGACGACGTCCGGCATCCCCGCCCCGGCGTGCCACTCGTGCAGCACCTCGCCGACGCGGACCACCGCGCCCGTCGTCGGCAGCAGGCCGTTGGCCCGCATCCACTCGTCGTTGTAGAGCTTCGAGAGGTAGTTCCGGCCGCCGTCCGGCAGGATGACGACGACGACCGCCTCAGCGGCCGTGTCCGGCGTCTCGTCCATGATCCGCGCGACCTCGTCGAGCGCGGCGACCATCGCCGTCCCGGACGATTCGCCGGCCAGGATCCCCTCCTCGCGCGTGATCCGCCGCGCCATCGCAAAGGCGTCACGGTCCGAGACGCGGACCCAGCGATCGACGACCTCGGGGTCGTAGGTGCCCGGGAAGAAGTCCTCGCCGACGCCCTCGGTCAGGTACGGCCGGGCGGTGTCGCCCGACAGCACCGAGCCCTCGGGGTCGGCCCCGACGACGACGACGCCCGGGTTCCTCGAGCGCAGGTAGCGGGCGGCGCCGGTGATCGTCCCGCCGGTGCCCACGCTGGCGACGAAGTGCGTGATCCGGCCCTCCGTCTGCTCCCAGATCTCGGGACCGGTCGTCTGCTCGTGGGCTCGCGGGTTCTCCTGGTTCCAGTACTGGTCCGGCTTGAAGGCGCCCGGGATGTCGCGGGCCAGTCGGGCGGCCACCGAGTAGTAGCTCTCGGGCGACTCCGGCTCCACCGCGGTCGGGCAGATGACGACCTCGGCGCCGTACGCGCGCAGCAGCGCCCGCTTCTCGTCCGACTGCTTGTCCGGCATGACGAAGATGCAGCGGTAGCCCTTCAGCGCCGCGGCGATCGCCAGGCCGTGGCCGGTGTTGCCGGAGGTCGGCTCGACGATCGTGCCGCCCGGCATCAGCAGGCCGTCGCGCTCGGCCGCCTCGATCATCGGCAGCGCGATGCGGTCCTTCACCGAGCCGCCCGGGTTGAGGGCCTCGATCTTCGCCAGCAGCAGTGGCTGGCGGTCGGCCGGGCCGAGGCCCCGGGTGAGCCGGTTGACGCGAACCAGCGGCGTCCCGCCGACCAGGTCGAGGATGGAGCTCGAGTACTGCAACGACCCTGCCCTAGTGCTCCAGCGGACCGGGCCCGAGCAGCAGCCAGGTCATCCGCTTGCGGAACCGGCGGGGATGGTTCGGCGGATCCACGGTCGTCGCGAACAGCTCCTCGACGACCGGGCCGAGCCGCCGTTCAAGCGCCTCGGTGGCGCGCTTCGCGAGCTCCAGCTCGGCGCGGCTGTTCGGCTCCGGCATCTGGCCGGGCCAGTCCTCCCCGACCAGCTCCGCGATCGTCGCCAGCGGCAGGACGCGCGTCGCCAAGCGCTTGCCGAGATAGAGCTCCTCGGTGCCGGCCATCGCGAACGGCAGGATCGGCGCGCCGGTGCGCATCGCGATCAATGCCGCACCCGGGCGGAACGGCCCGAGGTGCCCGGTCGGCCCGTTGACCGTGCCCTCGGGCATCTGGACGAACACGGCGCCGTTATCGAGAACTGCCTGCGCCGAGCGAACGTGCTGGTCGATGCCGACACCGCCGCGCCACACCGGCAGCATGCCGCCGAGGCGGCGGATCAGGCCCTCCTTCCACTTCGAGGTGAAGGCCGACGGGCCGCTGCCCAGGAACCACGTCCGCGGCTCGAGGGGCAGAGCGTGGAAGATGAGCACCGGATCGATCCAGCCCCGATGCGCGGCCGAGACCAGGATGTACCCACCGCCCGACGGGATGTGCTCCTGGCCCGACGTCCGGACCTTGATCCGGAACAGCCCGAACACGAGCAGTCGCCAGAAGACCGACGCCACCCGATACAGCAGCGAGGCCTTCGCCTCCGGCCGCCGGCCGAGCCAGTCGAGTCCTTCGCGGGCGCCGCCGCGGGCTGCGGCCAACGCCTCCGGTCGAACGCGCGCTCGCGGCCGGCGGCGGGCCGTTCGCGGGGCCGGGGACGGCCCGGCGGTCGCGTCCTGCTCGGCGCTCACGTCAGCGGCTCCCGCGCGTCCTCCGGCCCAGCGGCGCCCTCGTCCGCCTCGTCCTCGCCGCCGTCCTCGGTGTCAGCCTCGTCCTCCGTGTCAGCCTCGTCCTCCGTGTCAGCCTCGTCCTCGGTGTCCACCTCGTCGTCCTCGTAACCCTCGTCATCCTCGTCATCCGCGTCGTACCAGTCGTCCTCGTCCTCGTCGTCCGCGTCGGCCTCGACCAGCGTCACGGGCTGGCTTGTCCGGTGCAGGTACCACATCAGGAACACGCCGACCACGACGAACCCGAGCCCGAAGAGCTGTGCCGTCGGGATCCCGCCGAGGCGCCAGACCATGCTGTCGATCCGCAGGAACTCGGTCAGGAACCGCACGCTGCCCATCCAGATCAGCGTGATCGGGAACAGCATGCCGGTCTTGAGCCACGTCGGCGGATTCCGCGACAGCCACAGGACCACGATCAGCCCGATCACCGCCGAGGTGGACTCGTACAGGAACAGCGGGTGGAAGTGCGTCGTGGCGACCGGGAAGGCGTCGCACGGGTACTCGGGCAGCCGATGGGCGCAGTCGATGGCGATGCCCCATGGCACGTCGGTCGCGCGCCCGTACAGCTCCTGGTTGAAGAAGTTGCCCCAGCGCGCGACGGCCTGGAACACGAACAACGCCGGCGTGACGATGTCGCCCCAGACCCAGATCGAGACGCGATATCGCCGCGCCAGCAGCAGGAAGGCGATCGAGCCGGTGATGAAGCCGCCGAAGACGCCGAGCCCGGTGTACGGCGGCAGGATGATCTTGATCGGGTCGTCGGCGTAGAGATGCCACTGGTCGATCACGTGGTACAGCCGGCCGCCGACCAGCGCCGCGGCGGCGACGATGATCAACCCGTTGCCGATGAGATTCGCGTCCTGCCCGAAGAGCCGCGACTGGCGGACCATGAGCAGGTAGCCGGCGGCGAGCCCGGTCGCGTAGGCCACGCCATACCAGTAGATGGGGATGGGTCCGAGCTGAATCGCGATCGCGCTCGGTGTCCAGTCGATCACTCGGCGGAGTGTACGCGGCGGCCGGTAGACTGGCGGCCGTGCTGTGGTCGTCCCGGCCGGCGCGGTTCCCCGCCTGATGGCCGAGTTCCAGTGGTGGCTGCTGATCGTCGGGCTCGTGGCCGGCGGTGGGATCGTGGCCGCGGTCTACATGGACGGGCGCCGGCGCGAGGTCGACATCGACGATGACGAGCTGCGGGCGGAGGCGTCATGGATCGCCGCCCGATTCGGCTCGGGCCACGGCCCCGACGCGGTCGCGGTGGAGGACGTGCTGCGGGCCCACCGCGAGTACCTCACGCTGCCCGCACCGGACCGGCTGGAGCCGATCGGCGGCTCAGACGGCGACGCCGATCAACCCACCCACGACGTAGGTGACGGCCGCGGCCGCGGCGCCGATGAATACCTGGCGCCCGCCCGAGAAGAGCAGGCTCCGGCCGGTCAGCAGGCTGACTCCCGCGCCGACCGCGAACAGGGCGCCGACCGATAGCGCGATCGAGGCGATGAACGACGCCGACCCGCCGAGGACCAGGTAGGGCAGGACCGGGATCGCGGCGCCGACCCCGAAGGCCGCGAACGACCCGCCCGCGGCGCCCCACGGCGAGCCGAGCTCGTCCGGGTCGAGGCCCAGCTCCTCGCGGACGAGCGTGTCCAGGGCGTGCTCCCGGTCGCTGAACATCCGTGCCGCGATCTTGGCCGCTTCCTCCTCGGAGAAGCCCTTGGCCTGGTAGACCCCCGCCAGCTCGGCCTGCTCCTCCTCGGGCATCGCCTCCAGCTCGGCCCGCTCGAGAGCGATCTGGCGCTCGAACAGCTCGCGCTGGGACTGCATCGAGATGTACTCGCCGGCGGCCATCGAGAAGGCGCCGGCGAGGAGGCCGGCGATCCCGGCGAGCAGCACGAACGAGCCCTCGCCACCCGAGGCTCCGGCGACGCCCATTACGAGGGCCATGTTCGAGACGAGACCATCGGAGACGCCGAAGATGACCGCCCGCAGCGTGCCCGAGCGGCCCGTTCGGTGCCAGCGCTCGCCGGCCAGGATCTCGTCGGGCGACCGGGCATCGGTCCGCGGCGCCCGGCCGCTCGTCGGTCGGGCGGAGGCGCGGCTGAGGCGCTTCCAGATCTCGGCGTGCTCGCGCTCGTCGGCGGCGATGCCGGCGACTTCCGGCGAGGCCTGGCCTTCGTAGATGTCCTCCTCGTCGCCTTCGAGGGCCTGTACCAGGTCGCGCACCGCGTGCGTCCCGAAGATTCGCGCCAGGAGCAGGATTGTCCGGACGCGCAGCCTCGGCCCGTCCGGCTCCGGGACGTCCGCGCCGAGCGCGCGCAGCTTGCCCGCCCAGATCTCGGCGTGGCGTCGCTCGTTGCCTGCGATCGCCCGGAATGCCTCCGCACGTCGCGCGTCCTTCTCGATCGCGGCCAGCCGCTCGTAGAGCACGACGGCGTCGCGCTCCAGCTTCAGGTTCGCGAGGCTCTGTTCGACATCGATCGGGGCCATCAGGACCGAATCGTAGCCGCCTACAATCGCGGCCATGCCGGACTCGAAGCCCGGGAGCGTGGCGCCGGGGGCGCCATCGCCGGCACCGCCATCGCCGGGGTTGCCGCCGCTGCGCTGGTTCGGCGCCGATGACGTCCGGGCGGCGATGCCGCCGATCGAGGAGCGCCTCCGCCTGGCCGAGGTCACCATGACCGCGCTGGCGCGTCCCGGCGCCGCCCAGCTGCCGCCGAAGATCGCGATCCATCCCCGACCAGCCGCCTCGTTCGTGCACGCCATGCCGGCGCACCTGCGCCCGGACGACGCAGCCGGCGACCTCGTCGGGATGAAATGGGTCGCCGGCTACGCGACGAACGCCGAGCTCGGGCTGCCGGCGATCAGCGCCGTCGTCGTCCTCAACGACGCAGCGACCGGCGTGCCGACCGCGATGCTGGACGGCGGCCCGATCACCGCCGAGCGGACGGCCGCCGTCTCCGGCCTCGCCATTCGACGCTTCGGGCCCGCGCCGCGACCGGGGTTGGAGGTGGCGCTCATCGGGGCCGGCGTCCAGGGGCACTCCCACCTGCCGGTCCTGGCCCACGTGCTGCCCGGGCTGCGACTGCGCCTCTTCGACCAGACGCCCGGGCGGGCGGAGGCGCTCGCCGGGGTTGCCCGCGAGACCCACGGCGTCGCCGACGTCCGGGTCGCCGGCGGCGCGCGCGAGGCGGTCGACGGCGCGAAGGTGGTCGTGACGGCCGCCTCGTTCGGGCCGAAGGACGCGGCCCAGTCGATGACCAACGACTGGCTCGAGCCCGACGTGACCGTCGTCCCGATCGACTACGCGACCTACCTCAACGCGGCGGTCGCCCGCGACGCGGCGCTGTTCCTGGTCGACCAGCGCGAGCAGTACCTGTACAACCGCGAGACGGGCAACTTCGACGACTATCCCGATCCCCAGGCGACGATCGGCGAGGCGATCCTGGCCGGCACCAGCCGCCCGAGCGGACGCGTGGTCGTGACCCACCTCGGCGTCGGACTCGCCGACCTCGTGTTCGCCGACGCCATCGTGCGGGCCGCGCTGGCCGCGGGTCGCGGCGCCGTCCTCCAGCGCTGAGCGCGGCGGAGCGCCGACGTCAAGTGCGATTCCTCCGCGCCGCCCTCAGGACCATCACCGTCGTCCTCATCGCGCTCATCGGCGCCGGCGCGATCGTGGCCGCCGACCTGACGATGCTCGGCTTCGCGCAGACGACCGGGACGGTTCGGATCGAAGGGCTCCACGCGCCCGTCACCGTCGCTCGCGACCGCTACGGGATCGTCCAGATCACCGCCGACGACCCCCACGACCTGTTCCTGGCCCAGGGCTACGTGCACGCGCAGGAGCGGATGTGGCAGATGGAGATCTCGCGCCGGATCGGCGCCGGCCGGCTGTCGGAGCTGTTCGGCACGAGCCAGCTCGACACCGACCGCTACATCCGGACGCTCGGCTGGCGGGACGCCGCGGGTCGGGACCTCGCGGCGCTGGAGCCGGCCACCGTCGCCGCGCTCGAGGCTTACGCCGACGGGGTCAACGCCTGGATCGAGGAGCACGAGGGCCGCCTGCCGACGGCCTTCGTCATCAGCGGCCTGCTCGCCGGGATCGGCGACCTCGGCGGCTTCGAGCTCGAGCCCTGGACGGCCCTCGATTCCGCGACCTGGCAGAAGGTCCAGGCGTGGTCGCTCGGCGGCAACATCGACGCCGAGATCTTCCGGTACCTCGCCGACGCGCGCCTCGGCGACCCCGCCCGGACCAACGATCTCTTCCCGGCCTACGGCGATTGGGCGCCGATCATCACCCCATGGGGGCTGCCGGGCTCGAACCTCGAGGTCGTCCCGCTCGCGGCCCCCGTTGCGGCCCCCGTCGCGACGGCCCTCGCCCCGGACCACGCCGCGGGGCTAACCGCCCTGGGACGCCTGGCCTCGACCGTGCGAGAGCTGGCTGGCTTCGACGGCGGCGGCGGTCTCGTCGGCGACCATGGCGTCGGCTCGAATAACTGGGTCGTCTCCGGCTCGGTCACCGCGAGTGGGGAGCCGATCCTCGCCAACGATCCGCACCTTGGCTTCTCGATGCCGTCGGTCTGGATCCTCAACGGCCTCCACTGCCGGACGGTCTCCGAGGGCTGTCCGTGGGACGTCGCGGGCGTGTCCTTTCCGGGTGACCCGGCGGTCATCCTCGGCCACAACAGCCGGATCGCCTGGGGCGCCACGAACGTGGGGCCCGACACGCAGGACCTGTTCCTCGAGACCGTCGATCCAGCCGATCCGGATCGCTATCTCGCCGGCGATACCTCGCAACCGTTCGTCGTGCGGCGCGAGACGATCCGCGTCGCGGGCGGCGACGACGTCGTCATCGACGTTCGATCGACCCGCCATGGACCGGTCCTGTCCGACGTCGACGAGCGCCTCGAGGACGGGCCGCTCCTGGCCCTGGCCTGGGCTTCGACGATGGAGCCCGATCGAACGCTCGATGCGATCTTCCGGATCAACCTCGCGAACGACTTCGACGACTTCCGGGCGGCGTTCGATGTCTTCGGCCAGCCGAGCCAGAACTTCATCTACGCCGACGTCGACGGCCACGTCGGCTACGTCCTCCCGGGCCTGATCCCGATCCGCGACGGGCCGGACGGCGAGCGCGTCCGCGATGGCGCGTCGGGCGAGGCGGAGTGGACCGGCTGGATCCCGCGCGACGAGCTGCCGTGGCAGCTGGACCCGCCGTCGGGCCGGATCGTGACCGCCAACAACGCCCCGGTCGATGCGTCGTACCCGTACTGGATCGGGCCGTGGTCGGAGTTCGACCCGGGCTATCGGGCCGCGGAGATCACCGCCCGCCTGGCCGATCTCGTGGCGACGGGCGTGCCGCTCCAACCCGAGACGATGCGGGCGCTGCAGCTCGATGCCCGGCTCCCCCGCGCCGACGCGACCGTGCCGGCCATCCTCGGCCTGGCCCCCGAGCCGGTCACCGACGACGGCCGTGCCGTGCTGACGGCGATCGAGAACTGGGACCGCGGCTGCGACGCGAGCTCCACGGGTTGTGCCGCGTACGCCACCCTGGAGTTCGAACTCCAGCGGGCGATCTTCGATGACGAGCTCGGGCCGCTCGCCCGCGACTACGTCGGTGCGCCGCCGTCGTGGGTCACGCTCGTCGACCTGCTGGCGCATCCCGACGACGCGTGGTGGGACGACACCACGACCGCCGGGCGCGAGGACGCCGCGGCGATCCTCGGGCGGGCCGTCGAGCAGGCGGGCGCCGAGCTCCGCTCCACCCTCGGCGAGCCGTCATCGTGGCGCTGGGGCCGGCTGCACCGCGTGACGTTCGCGGAGTCGACGCTCGGCGGCTCGGGGATCGGGCCGCTGCAGTGGTACTTCAACGCATCACCGCGCGAGGTCGGCGGCGCCAACGGGGCGGTCCTCAACAACTACTACCGCCTGTCCCGCGCGTACCCGAACCCGTACGACTTGTCGTCACAGCCGGTCGGGCTGGAAGGCGTGTTCACGGTCACGAACGGGCCGTCGGTGCGATTCGTCATCGACATGGCCGACCTCGACGGGGCGACGATGGTCATCACGACCGGCCAGAGCGGCAATCCCTTCGAGTCGCACTACGGCGACCTGATCGACACGTGGGCCAGCGGCGACACGATCCCGCTGCCCTTCACGCCGGCCGCCATCGAGGCGTCAACGGTCGCGACACTGACGCTGACACCGTGATGCCGCGCGCTACTCGTTGACCTCGAGCGGACCCTCCGGCACCTCGATCAGCACGCGATCGCCTTCGATCACCACCGGGTAGCGAGCCAGCGGCAGCTCGGCCGGCGGATCGAGCGCCTCGCCGGTCGCCAGGTCGAAGCGCGACAGGTGCAGCGCGCAGGTCAGCGTCCCGGCCGGCTGGCCGTCGGCGCCCGGCGAGCCGCCGCCGGTCAGGAAGCCCTTGTCGAGCTCGAAGTACTCGTGGGTGCAGATGCCCTGATAGGCCCGGATCTCGTCGGTGTGGACGACGATGACCTGGTCGGTTCCGTCGGCGACGGCCATCTTCATCGTGCCCGGCGGGACCTCGTCGACGCCGAGGAGGTCGATCCGGCGCGTCGGCGCGGTCGTCACCCGACGCCCGCCCTCGTCACGCCGCGCTGGCGACGCTCGGCAGCCCGGCGGCCCACTTGGCGTCGAGCAGCTCGCGCAGCCGGTCGCGGGCATCTTCCAGGGGTACCGCGGCGACGACCGGCTCCAGGAAGCCGAGCACGATGAACTTCCGCGCCTCGTCGGGCGCGATGCCGCGGCTCTCGAGGTAGAACAGC
This sequence comes from Chloroflexota bacterium, assembly GCA_003250155.1. GTDB lineage: Bacteria > Chloroflexota > Limnocylindria > Limnocylindrales > CSP1-4 > UBA5189. The sequence goes on from QKHE01000094.1 coordinate 32,777, forward strand.
TGGGTCGGATCGATCGGCCCGACCGACGAGGAGTGGGCCGCCCGGCGGCAATCCGGTTGGTCGATCTCGAGCGATGGGATCGCGACCGCGCGGGCGGACTTCGACAGGTTCATCCCGAACTCGCCGAGGAAGCTGTCCGTCCCAACGGCCGACCGCTCGATCGTGATGAGGCCTTTCATGAACGATCGCGACCGGTCCAGCAGGACGCCCTTCGAGAGCAGGTTGCCGGTCGTGTCACGCCCGACATGGCGCGTGTACGAGGTCAGGTCGAACAGCTGCTCCTCGGCGCCGAAGACGATCTCGACCTGCTCGACGGAGCTGCGGTCTCCCTCCAGGCGGTTGTCGACCCGGCTCCGGACGAGACGGCCGCCCAGTTGCGCCAGCGCCCAGTGCAACGTTGCTGCCTCGCCGATCCTCGCGTGGCGGTGCTGGAACACGACCTGGTCGGGGCCGTGGTCCTGGATCGAGGCGAGCGCCAGGCTGGCGCCCTCGCCGAGGACGACCTCGGTCGTCCCGTGGAACAGGCCCTGCGGCACGCGCTCGCCCTCGGCGCACGCGATCGGCGGGCCGCCCGGCACCTCCTCCTCGACGACCGACGCCGAGGCGCCCGCCCCGAGCTCGATCACGGTCCGGCTGACGAGCGCTCGATCGGGAGCCGCCGAGAGCCAGCGCAGGCGGATCGCATCATGAACGGCGACGCCCGCGGCGACCTCGACGTGCCGGCCATGGCTCCAGAAGCCGCGGGCGAGCATCGCCAGCTTGTCGTCGGCCGGCAACGTGGCGCCGCCCTCGAGCGCCCGGCGGAAGCCCTCCGGATCGCGCTCGTACCACTGGCCGAACGTCTCGACCCGAACGCCATCCGGCAGATCGAGATCGGCGAGGTCCTCGCCGAGGCCCGCGGGCGCGTCGGTCACGTACGGTCGGGTCTCCAGCAGGTCCGCAGCGCGCAGGTCGACATACGGCGTGTAGAGCTGGTTGCTCTCGATCGGCAGCGCCTCGAAGGCCGTCCACGCCTCGATCCGCTCGGCGCGCAGCCAGTCGGGCTCATCGCGCTCCGCGGCGAGCGTCTCGGCCAGGCCGCGATCGGCGAAGCGGAACGGCAGGTCCGCGGGCGCGCGCCTTCGAGGGCGCGCCGGCGCGGTCGAGGGAGTGGTCACGTCAGGAGCGTATCGAAGGTGCTCGCGGTCAGCCGAGCGAGCCCTCCATCTCGAGCTTCACGAGGCGGTTGAACTCGATGGCGTACTCCATCGGGAGCTCCTTGGTGAAGACCTCGAGGAAGCCCTGGATGACGAGGTTCTGGGCCTCGTTCTCGGTCAGGCCGCGGGACATCAGGTAGAAGATCTGGTCCGCGCTGATCTTGCCGACGGTGGCCTCGTGGGTCATCGTCGTGTCGTCTTCCTGGATGTCGATGTACGGGTAGGTGTCGCTGCGGCTCTGGTCGTCGAGCATCAGCGCGTCGCAGCGGACGCTCGCGACGACCCCGGTCGAGCCGGGCGAGACCTTGAGGTGGCCGCGGTAGGTCGCCCGCCCGCCGTCCTTCGAGACAGACTTGCTGACGATCCGCGAGGTCGTATTGGGGGCGAGGTGGATCGCCTTCGCGCCGGTGTCCTGGTGCTGGCCGGCGCCGGCCACGGCGACGGAGATGACCTCGGCCCGTGCGCCCTCGCCGCGCAGGTAGATCGACGGGAACTTGACCGTCTTGCGGGAGCCGGTGTTCGCGTCGACCCACTCCACGGTCGAGCGCTCGTAGGCGTGCGCGCGCTTCGTGACGAGGTTGTAGACGTCGTTCGACCAGTTCTGGATCGTCGTGTAGCGGACCTTCGAGCCGGGCAGCGCGACGACCTCGACGACCGCCGCGTGCAGCGAGTCGGTGGCGTAGATCGGGGCGGTGCAACCCTCGATGTAGTGGACCTTGGCGCCCTCGTCGACGACGATCAGCGTCCGCTCGAACTGGCCGGTGTTCTCGCCGTTGATCCGGAAGTAGGCCTGCAGCGGCAGCGGGACCTCGACGCCCTTCGGGACGTACACGAACGAGCCACCCGACCAGACCGCGGTGTTCAGCGCCGAGAACTTGTTGTCCTCGGCCGGCACGACGGTCCCGAAGTGCTGCTTGAAGAGCTCCGGGTACTCCTTCAGGCCCTGGTCGGTGCCCATGAACACGACGCCGAGCTTGGAGAGCTCCTCGCGGACGGAGTGGTAGACGACCTCGCTGTCGTACTGGGCGCCGACGCCGGCGAGGAACTTGCGCTCCGCCTCGGGGATGCCGAGGCGCTCGAACGTCGCCTTGATCTGCTCGGGCACGTCGTCCCACGACTTCTCTTCCCGCTCGGACGGCTTGCGGTAGTAGACGATCTTGTCGAAGTCGATCTTGTCGAGACCATCCGTCCACACCGGCATCGGGCGCTTGACGAAGTGCTCGTACGCGCGCAGCCGCATCTGGAGCATCCACTCCGGCTCTTCCTTGAAGCGGCTGATCTCCTCGACGGTCTCGCGCGTCAGGCCGCGGCCGGTCTCGCGCAGGTAGACGATGTCGTCGTGGAAGGCGTACTGCTCTCGTCGATCGGCGACGAGCTCGCGGGTCGTTGGTGTCGTCAACAGGCTCTCCGTGGCGGTCTGGGGTGGCGTCGCCGGACAGCGCGGCGATCCTCGATGCGCAATCCCTAGTGCGATTATCGGGATTACGCGCCCGACGGTCAACGGCACGCTGCCCCGGCGAGTATCGTGTCAGCGCCGGGCGTTTGGCCCCTGACGGGACGACGACCCGAGCGGTCCGAGGAGGGCGCTCGATGACGGCGAACGGCCTGCTTGGCAGGTTCGCAGTCCGGCCGCACATGAGCTATCCAGTCGGGTCGGCGCGGCTCACGCTGATCGGCGTCGTCGGATGCCTCGTGATCCTCGCGGCCTTCCTGGCCATCCGGGCCGGCGACCCGGGTGACGGGACGCAGACCGTGATCGACCCGGGCCGCCCGGTCGGTGACGGCCTCATCGTGCGGCCGGTTGATCCGGCCACCTCGGGCTTCCGTGCCGGCGACCGGATCATCGCCGTCGGCGCCGTGCCGATCTCGTCGTGGCTCGGGTCCGGCACGACGACCGGCGAACCCGGGGCCGAGCTCACGACCTACACCGTGCTTCGGGGCGCCGACACCGTGGCCGTTTCGGTCACGGGCGGATCGGGCTCGTTCTGGGCGACGGTCGCGCTGGACTGGCCGCTGTACGTGTTCCTCCTCTACCTCGCGGGCGTCGGCGTCCTCGTCTTCGTCCGCCGGCCCGACCTCCGGACGGCGCGCATGTTCCTGCGCTTCAGCGTGGCGATGCTGACCGCGGAGACGATCTATCTCCTCGGCTTCTCGGTCGCCGAGCTGCGCGGTGCGCCGTTCGTGCTGTACGCGTCGGCGGCCAACGCGGTGCTGTTCTTCTATGCCGTCGCGGCGGGCCTGCACTTCGCCCTCGCGTTCCCGCGCGCGCAGCCGATCCTGGCACGTCGGCCGGGCCTGACCCTCGCCGCGACGTACCTGGCGCCGTGGATCGCCTACCTCGCGATCATGGCGTCCGATCCCGGGCTGTTCGGGGATCCGGTCGGCGTCTTCCTGCGCCACTGGCAGGCGATCTGCTACGTCGGCGCGGGCATGGCGGGAGCCATCCTGCTGGCCTTCCTCACCGCCTTCCTGCGAATCGAGACGGCGGTTGATCGCCGACAGCTCCGCTGGGTCGTGTTCGGCGTGGGGATCGCGTTCCTGCCGTGGATCGTGCTCCTGGCGGCATCGCTCGTCACGCCCCTCCCGATGCGTGAGCTGTTCGACGTCATGAGCATCGGCTTCGCGGCCATCCCGACCACGGTCGCGATCGCCATCGTCCGGGAGCGGGCGTTCGACATCGACCTGATCGTCAACCGGACCCTCGTCTATGTCGCCCTGACCGCGGTGCTGGCGGGGATCTATGCCGCGACGGTCGCCCTGGTCCAGCGCGTGCTGCTGGCCCTGACCGGCGCCCAGTCCGACGGCGCGATCGTGCTCGCGACGCTCGTGGTCGTGATCGTGTTCTCGCCGATCCGCGATGCGCTGCAGCGGCTCGTCGACCGTCGCTACAAGGGCCTCTCGCCGGGCGCCGTGGCCCTGCGTGAGCTCGGTGACCAGGTCGCCGCGAGGCTGAACCCCATCGACCCGGGCACCGTCTGCCGCCGCTTCGCCGAGCTCACCCGGACGGGACTCGATGCCTCCGGGGTCGCGATCCGGCTCGTCCTGCCCGGCGGGACCGAGTTCGTGGCCGCCAGCGGCGACGCGCCGGATCCACCGGCCCTCCAGATCCCGGTGAAGGCCTCGTCGGGTGAGTCGCTCGGGGTCCTCGAGCTCGGCGCCAGGCCGGGCGGCCGACCCTTCGATCGCGACGACCGTGAGCTGTGCGCCGAGATTGCGGCGATCATCGCCGACGCCATCGTGCTGGATCGACCGGTCGTCACGCATCGCCGACGCGGCCCGGCACGGTCCGCCGTCTGACACGGGCCGTGGCGCCGTCCGCGCCACTACACTCCCTCGACAGATGGCGACGCACACCTCCGAGCCGGACCGCTCGGGCCTCCCCAACCTGATCGTGATCGGCGCGCAGAAGTGCGGGACGAGCAGCCTCCACCACTACCTGGGGCTCCATCCCGAGGTCACGATGTCGACGCCGAAGGAGCTCAACTTCTTCATCGACCGGCAGAACTGGTCGCGCGGCCTCGACTGGTACCGCGGCCACTTCGACCCGGCGGCCAAGGTTCGTGGCGAGTCCTCGCCCAATTACACCAACCACCCCACGGTGCAGGGCGTCGCGGAGCGGATGGCCGAGGTGGTTCCCGGCGCCCGACTGATCTACCTGGTCCGCGACCCGATCGAGCGAATCGCGGCGCAATGGGTCCACCAGCGAGCGAGCCTGTACGAAAAGCTCGACATGCCGGACGCGCTGGCGGCCCCGCGGGCCACCTACGTGGACCGAAGCAGCTACTTCAGGCAGCTGCAACGCTTCCTCGAGCACTTCCCCCGAGATCACGTTCTCGTGCTCGACTCGGACGACCTCCGCAACCACCGGCCGGCCACGCTCCGCGAGGTGTTCGAGTTCATCGGCGTCGACCCCGGGTTCGACCACCCGCAGTTTGCCCGCGAACGCCACTCGACCTCGCGGAAGCGTCGGCCGACATCGCTCGGCGTCCTCGCCAATCGGCTGCGCCCGACAAACGGGCGAGGACTCCGAGGCCGGGCGTTCCGGGCCGTCTACCGCCTGCCACTGCTTTCGAAGACGGTCGCCAAGCCACTCGGCGTGCGGGAGATGCTGGGGCCAGCCGCCGTCGAGCTGCTCCACGAGGACGCCGAGCGGCTGCGGGAGCTCACCGGTCGGCGCTTCGCGGGCTGGTCCGTCTGAGCCACCCCGGAGTGGTGCCCAGCGCACCGCTGCCGGAGTAGCCCGGCGAGGCTTACCGTTGCGCTCGGCGCGGCTATAGTCCCCACGAGCGCGGCAGCCGGGGGGCGCGTCCCGCGTGGAGGAAGGGCAGATGCGTGCGTATCCGGCGGTGGTCGGGCCGGCGGTGGTCGGCCTGATCGCGGTGTTCGCCTTCGCGGCGTGTGGCGGGGGCCCCGCGGCGACAGATGGTCCCGGCGGCGGTGGTGGCTCACCCACGGCGACGCCCGCAGGTGGCGGCGGGGGCGGTGGCAGCGGCTCCGAGGCCGACCTCGAGGCCGCGGCGACGGCCTTGTTCGAGGCGTTCCAGCAGGACGACGACGATACCTACTTCGCTGGCCTCTCCGATGCCTGTCGCGCCAGCGCGGGATTCGGCACGGTCTCCGAGCGCAACAACAGCAGGCACGGGCGGATCACCCAGGCCGGAATCGATTTGGGCGCGATCGCGATCGACGACGTCCTCGTCACCGACTTCGACGGCACGTCGGCGACGGTCGAGCTCGACCTGTCCGGCACCGGCGGCAACCCGTTCCTCGAGGAGGAGCCGAACCCCTGGATCTACGAGGGCGGCGAGTGGCACTGGGCCAACTGCGACCCGTTCGCGAGCGGCGGCGGTGGTGGTGGCGGCGGCCTCGAGGGCAGCGGGCCGGACAACGCGATCGGCGTCGGCATGGTGCCGACGATCGCCGACTGGTACGTCTACTCGTCGTACTTGCTGCCCGACGCGAACGAGCTGGTGACCGGCGATGGCGTGGCGGCCCCGCCATCGGGCAAGGTCTACTTCCTGTGGCAGATCGTCGCTCAGTACGACGGTCCGAACCCGTCGGAGGCGCTCGCCGACGACCTGGCATTCCGCCTCGTCGCCGGCAGCACGACGTACGACAACGCCAACGACTGCGCCGGCTACGGCTTCGAGCTGGACCTGAGCTTCGTGGCCGCGCCCGGCGACCAGACCACCGGCGCCTTCTGCCGAGCGGTCGCCACCGGTGACGTCGCCTCGCTGTTCCTGATCGTCACCGACAAGGCCACCGGCCAGGATTACTGGTTCGGGCAGCAATAGCCGACGAAGCCGAGGCCGCGCGGGCGGATCGGCGCAGCAAGCGCGGCAAGCCAGGCCCAGCGGCCTGTACACTCGAGGTGCCGTCGTCACCTTCATCGTGGCGGCGGGCCTGGCGGTCCATTGGCTGGTCGGCGAATCCGTCGCGTCGAGGCACCGCCCGCAAACGGTTGCCGCACGAAATCCCCGAAGGTCCCGCGCATGTTGGGACCATCCGGCGGCTTG
>QKHE01000089.1 GCA_003250155.1 Chloroflexota bacterium
GACCGACCCAAGCCCGATCTCGCCGATCAGCCTGACGCCGGCCGCGGCCATCTCGGCGAAGTCGTGCTCCTCCAGCCCCAGTTCCAGGATCGGCGCCCCGGCATGGACCTTGACACCGCCGGGACGGAACGCGGCGTAGGCCTTCGAGGCGACGATCGCCAGCGCCTTGAGTCCCACGACGTCCTTCGGCCGGCCCGGCAGGTGAACCTCGCCGGCCGAGATGACGGTCGTCACCCCGCCATGGAGGCCCGATTCGATGAAGCTCTGGGTCTGCTGGCGCGGCGTGAAGTCGCCGAACACCGGATGCGCGTGCGAGTCGATCAGGCCCGGGAACGCCGTCGTGCCCTTCGCATCGACGATCCGGTCGACGCCGCCCGCGTCCAGCCCGCGCCCGACCGCCGCGATCCGGCCATCCTCGACGAGGATCGCGTCGGCGTCGGCGAGCGGCGCGGCGATGTCGCCGCTGACGACGGTGCCGAGGTTGCGGATGAGGGTTCGCATCGGGACGCCCGCGCCTCCGCCCGCCTCCGCGCTAGCGGAGCCCGTCCTCGCCGACGATGTCCTCGGCCTTCAGGCCGCCCACGCGGGCGTGCGGCCGGCCGCCATCGGCCACCGCGAGCGCCAGCACGATCTCGTCGGCCGCCGGGGCGTCCGGGACGCGGATCTCCATCGCGTCGAAGTGCGACCGGACGAGCATCGCCTTGACGTGGTGCAGCGGGATGTCGAGCGTGGCGCCCATCGCCGCCCGCTTCTTGACCGACGGTAGGATCGAGACGCCGCCGACGCCGGAGCGCGTGGGCGCCCCGAACTTCGGGTGCAGGCAGGCGGCGATCTGCTCCAGCTCGCCGGCCTCGCCGACGATGCCGCCCTTCCCGTACGACTCGACGGCCGTGCCGAGGGCCTCCTTGCAGCGGCGCGTGAGCTCGCCGCCGAGGAACTCGCCGAAGTCGATCAGCTCGGTCAGGTCATCGCCGTTCGCGCCCGCGTAGGGGTTCTTGACCACGACCGCGACGGCCGCCCGCCGCAGCGGCTTCGCGAGCGGCTTGCCACCTTCCTGGCGGATCTCTTCGACGAACGTCGCCCACTTGCGAATCGTCACGGCCACGGCGGCGCCTCCCTCCCGTCTGCTCGATCGGTTCGAGTCTACCCCCGCGCGGCCGCCATCCGGTCGAGGATGGCGCGCTTCACGCCCTCGATCGGGACGCGCTCCTGGGTCATCGAATCACGGTCGCGGATCGTCGCGGCGCCGTCGTCGAGCGAATCGACGTCGACGGTCACGCACCACGGCGTGCCGATCTCGTCCTGGCGGCGGTACAGCTTGCCGATCGCCGCGGTGTCGTCATAGACGGCCATCACGTCGCGGGCCAGGTCGGCCCGGAGGCGGCGGCAGATCTCGACGATCTCGGACCGCTTCTTCAGCAGCGGCAGCACGGCGACCTTGTACGGCGCGAGGTCGGGGTGGAGCCCCAGCACGACCCGCTTCTCGCCGCGGACCTCCTCCTCGCGATAGGCGTCGATCAGGAACGTGAACGCCGCCCGGTCGGCGCCGGCCGACGTCTCGACGATCCACGGGATGTAGTGCTCCTCGGTCGACGGATCGAAGTACTCGAGGTTCTCGCCCGACGCCCGGGCGTGGTTGCCGAGATCGAAGTCGCCGCGGTTGTGGACGCCCTCGAGCTCCTTCCAGCCGAACGGGAAGCGGTACTCGACGTCGACGGCTTTCTTGGCGTAGTGGGCCAGCTCGCCCGGCTGGTGCTCACGGGTTCGAAGCCGGGCCGGCGCAACGCCGAGCGTCTCGTACCACGCCCGCCGCCGAGGCAGCCAGTCCTCGAACGCCGCCGTCGCGCCGTCGGGCCGCACGAAGAACTGCATCTCCATCTGCTCGAACTCGCGCATCCGGAAGACGAAGTTGCCGGGGCTGATCTCGTTGCGGAAGGCCTTCCCGATCTGGGCGATGCCGAACGGGACCTTCTTGCGAGAGCTCTGCTGGACATTCCGGAAGTTGACGTAGATGCCCTGGGCCGTTTCCGGCCGGAGGTAGACGATCGCCGCCTCGTCCTCGACCGGGCCGAGGAACGTCTTGAGCATGAGGTTGAAGCGCCGCGGCGCGGACAGCGGCCCGCCGTCGTTCGGACAGGTCAGGCCGAGCCGCTCGATGATCGCGGCATCGGCGGCGTCGGCCGGCGAGACGTCCTCGGCGCCGGGCAGCTCGTCGAGGCGGTAGCGGCGATGGCATGTGGCGCACTCGACCAGCGGGTCGCTGAACTCGGCGACATGGCCGGACGTGACCCAGACCTGCGGCGCCATCAGGATCCCGGCGTCCAGACCCACGATGTCGTCGCGCTCCTGGACCATCGCCCGCCACCAGGCGCGCTTGACGTTGTTCTTGAGCTCCACGCCCAGCGGCCCGTAGTCCCACACGGCGTTGATGCCGCCGTAGATCTCGCTCGACGGGTAGATGAAGCCGCGTCGCTTCGAGAGCGAGACGATCGTGTCGAGATCGTCGACGGCAGGCGCGACCTGCTCGTCGGTGACGGAGGGGGTGTCGGGCACGTCAGGCTCCTCGTGGCGGCCGGCGGTGGCAGGGACGGCCGCGGGATGGCTGGTTCGCGGATGCTACCAGAGGGGCCGGGTGGCACTCGCGCCCGGCGCCGGCGCGGATGATGATCCGGCATGCCGGAGCGGCATCAGCGTGCGTCCCGTGGGAGGACCGATGACGCAGCCAGCTCACGAATCGCGGCCGAGCCTCGTCGGCGAGATCCTTGACAGCCTCGCGAGCTCGCTGGTCAACCTGGGACGCATCCTCGTCGTGGCCGTCGTCGTGCGGCTCGGGCTGCTCGCGATCGTCATCATCGCCATCCCGATCGGGCTGATCGTCCTCTTCGGGGTCGTCGCGATCGGTTTCATCCTGGCCAGCTTCGTCGGCATGACGAGCCCGATCGGGATCGTCCTCGTCTGGGGATCGATCGTCCTGGGGTTCGTGGCGCTCGCCCGGGTCTACCTGGCGATCTACCGCCGCCTCGAGCCGCTGGGGAAGCGATTCGGCGTGCTCGAGGACGAGACCGAGAAGGCCGAGGAGGCGGCGGCCACGTTGTCCCGGGCCGAGGCGGTCGCCGCCGAGAAGGCGTTCCGGTCCCAGGTCCATGAGCTCGACGGCCGGCTCGCCCCGTCGACCGGGGACGAGCCGCCAGAGGGGACGGCGGCGGGGCGCTAGGACCGCGCCAGGTCCAGGAGGAGCACGACCTCGTCCTCGACGATGTCACCGGTCGGGACGAAGCCGTAGCGCTCGTAGAACGGACCGGGGCTGCCCTCCCCGGTCGTGTAGCTGGTCAGCAGCGCCGCCGCACCGCGCGAACGCACGTATTCGACCACTGCATCGAGGGTCGCCGTCCCGTAGCCGCGTCGTTGGTGGCGCTGGTCGATCAGGAGACGCCAGAGGTAGAACGGACCCAGCAGGGTCGGGTCGGCCTCGAGGACGTCTTCGGGGATGCCGTCGCTGATCATCGTGAACCCGACCATCTCGTCACCGTCATGGACGGACCAGTAGCGGGCCCGTGCCGCCGGATAGCGAAGGGCGTCGTCGAACGACTCGGCGACGCCGGAGACGAACGCCTCCTGGCTTGGCGCCACCCGCAACTCCAGCGCGACGGCCCGGTCCTCGTCGGTGGTGATATCGCGAAGCCGGACGTCGGGCATCAGGACGGGCCGGCCACGACCGGTGATCGCGCCTCGCCGGCACGGACCTCGTCGAGGAAGGCCAGCGATCGTGGCGAGCGGTCGAGGGTGTAGGCCAGGAACTCGCGCATCGCGCGCTCGACCTCGCGCTCGACCTGGGGCGTGATCCGCAGCGCGGCGAGCGCCTCGACATCCATGCGCTGATAGGCCTTCAGCACCTTGAGCGCGTCGAGCGACAGCGCGACCCGCTCGTGGGGCGGACCGGGGCAGCGCTCGCACAGCACGCCCCCGAGCGGCGGCATCCAGCGGTAGCGCTCGTCCGCCTCGAGCAGGCGGCCGCATTCGACGCACCGATCGACCTCGGGCCGGACGCCCAGCTCGTCGGCCAGGTGCATCTCGAACCAGCGGGCGACGCGGCCGGGCACCATGCCGGCGTCGAGGAGCTCGTAGGCGCGCTTGAGCAGGAGGTACACGACCTCGGCGCCGTGCCGCTCCTCGAGCGTCCCGTCGGCCAGCTCGGCGAGGTACGAGGCGGTGCCGAAGCTGACGAGGTCGTCCCGCAGCCGCAGCCACGGGTGGATGATCGAGACCTGGGTCACGACGTCGAACGTCCGGCCGTGGGCCAGCGCCAGGCGCAGCTCGGCGAACGGCTCGAGGCTGCCGCCGAGCCGGCTGGTCGGCTTGCGGATGCCCTTCGCGATCGCCTTCAGCTTGCCACCGGCGGGCGTGATCAGGGTCAGGATCCGATCGGCCTCGCCGTAGTCGAAGCGCGACAGGACGATGGCCTCAGTCGCGTAGCGGCGCGGTGCGGGCATCGGCGTGACGGTAGCACCGCTCGCGACTGAGCCCTGGGGTCCCAGCTGCGGCCGCCGTCGCGCTCTGTGCCCTCCTCGTGGCGGTCACATGCGCCGATCGGTACGATGCCCCGCGAGGAGGACCGATGCGTGGCTACTGAGGCGATCGCGGCCGGGACCGCTGGCCCCAACAACGCACCCTACGCGCCAAGCTGGCTGAACCGCCTCATCGGCTGGATCGAGTCCCTGCCCGGCCCGACCTGGGCGGCCTACGCAGGCCTGGCGGTGGTGTCGATCGTGCTGTCGAACACCCAGGGCTGGGCGTCCGGGTTCGAGCCAGGCGGGCTGATCACGCCCGACCTGACCTTCTGGGGCATCTTCCTCGTCAGCCTGGTCTGGGTGGTTGCGTATCTCAATCGGGTGGCGGGGTCGGCCTTCGACGCATTTCGTCCGGCGCTCGACATGCCCGAGGCGGCCCTCGAGGCCTTGCGCTATCGACTCGTCGTCCTGCCCTCCGGCCCTGCGTGGCTCGTGACGATCGCGGGATTCGTGCTGACGCCGCTGTACTACGTCGCGGACCCGGTCGGCGCGGGGGTGGTCGGATACAGCCCGGCCCAGTTCGTCGTGCGGGGCGCGACGGAGGGATTCTCGAGCGCCGTCCTGCTGCTCATCGTCCTCCAGCTTGGGCGGCAGCTCCGAACGGTCGACGCGATCGTGGCCTCGGCGACCCGGATCGACCTGTTCCAACCGGGACCCGTGTACGCCTTCTCGCGCCTGACGTCGCGCACCGCCATCGCCCTCATGGTCCTGATCGGAGCGGCGACGGTCGTCGCGTCTCCGACGGCACTGAGCTCGACCTCGCTCCCACTGTGGGCCCCGTGGATCGTCGGCATCCCGCTCTTCGCCGTCGCCGCGTTCGTCCTCCCGCTGCGCGGCATGCACGAGCGGCTGGTCGCCGAGAAGGATCGCCTCCAGGCCGACACTGAGATCCGGCTCAAGGGCATCCTCACCCGCATCAACCGCCGCGTCGACACCGACGACCTCAGCGAGGCCGACGCGTTCAACAAGACCCTCGCGACGGTCCTCCAGGAACGTGACGTCATCGCCCGGCTGCCGACCTGGCCGTGGTCGCCCGCGACGCTCCGGGCCATCGCCACGGCGGTCGCCCTGCCGCTGCTGCTGTTCATCGCCCAGCGAGTCCTCTCCCAGCTCGTCTGAGCGGGCTTCGCAACGCGCTACTTCTGCCGCGCACGTTTCGGGAGGGGCGGCTACACTCGCGCCCATGGCCCTCTCGATCCGACCCGACATCGCGCAGCTCGTCGCGGATACCGAGGCGGAGATCGCGCGCCTCGTGGACTCGAGCGACGCGTCCGCGGCCGGCGTGTACGAGATGTGCCGCTACCACCTCGGCCTCGATGGTTCCGGCTCGACCGGCAAGCGGATGCGGCCGCTGCTGGGGCTGCTGGCCTACGCCAGCATCACCGGCGACCACCGGCGGGCGTTGCCCGGCGCCGCGGCCGTCGAGCTCGGCCACAACTTCAGCCTCGTCCACGACGACATCGAGGACGGCGACCGCGAGCGCCGCCACCGCCCGACGCTGTGGGCCCGCCACGGGATCCCGCAGGCGATCAACACCGGCGACATGCTGTTCAGCCTCAGCCGGGTCGCGCTCCATCGACTGACCGATCTGGGCTTCCCGGACCGGACGGTCCTGCGCCTGATGCGGCTGTACGACACGACGTGCGTGGCGCTGTGCGAGGGCCAGTACCTCGACATCTGGATGAGCGATCACGAGGACGCCCTGTCGGTCGAGCTGTACTTCGACATGATCGGGCGTAAGACGGCCGCCCTCATCGCGGCCTCGATCGAGGCGGGCGCGGTCCTCGCGACGGAGGACGAGGCGGTCATCGGCCGCTACCGGGCGTTCGGCTGGGACCTCGGCATCGCGTTCCAGCTCAACGACGACCTGCTCGGCATCTGGGGTCCGGAACGCATCACCGGCAAGGAACCGACCGACCTGGCACGCAAGAAGAAGACGCTGCCGGTGATCTACGCCTTCGAGCACGCGGACGAGCCCGATCGGCGCCGCCTCGCGGAGCTGTATGCGGGACGCCGCGTGAACGGCAGGGGCGTCAGCGAGCTGACCGCGATCCTGGAACGCGCCGGGGCCCGCGAGTACACGCGCGACCAAGCGCGGCTCCACCGCGACCGGGCACTCGCCGAGCTCGATGCGGCCGGCGTGGTCGAGCGCGACGTTCGAGAGCGCCTCGAGGAGATCATCGTCTCCGTCATCAGCGCCTAGGGCGCGCAAGGCGGCGCCGGATGGCGGCGCCCAGGCCTCGCCCGGTTCGGCGCCCGATCGTCGAGATCGGGCGCCCGGGTACGCTCGATCAGGAGCTTGGGCCGGCTCCCACGGCGGACTTCACGACGACCTTCACGCCGCTGATCGTGCCCTCGACGGCGGCACGGACCCGCCGGCCCGCGGCCTCGCCGACGTCGGCCGCGGCGTCTACGGCGCCGGTGGCGGCGGCCGACGCCGCGCCCTCGACGTCGAGGCTCAGCTCCTTGGCCACGTCGATGGCGCCCTCGACGGCGCCGACCGCGGCGGTGGCCAGGTCGGTCCCGACGGCGGACGCCTCGCTGACGACGGTCCGGCTGGTCGACGAGATCGCGTCGATCGCCTCGCCGCCGGTCTCGGACGTGCCGCGCACCGCGCCGATCACCGCCCCCTTGGCGGCATTGCCGACGGCGGCGGCGGACTCGGCAGCGGCCGACGCCGCGGTGCTGATCGTCGACGCGGCCGTCGTGGCCGTGAACCCGGCCAGGCCGCCGACGGCGCCGACGGTGCCGCGCACGGCATCCACGGCCAGTCCGCCGGCCGCGGCCCCGCTCGCACCGGCTTCCTTGATCGCTCGCTGCACGGCCGACGAGATCGTGCCGACGGTCGCCTCGGTGATCTCACCGGTCCCACGGATGGTGCCGATGATCGCATCCTTGACGCGTCGTCCGACTTCCTGTTCGTTCACGGGACGCCTCCGCTAACACGCTTCACAACGCGCCCAACCTTACCGTGCGGAACCGAATCTCGCTCCCCGGACGGCGCCGGTTGCCGCGCTAGTCGCCGTTCCCGCCCTGTCGTCGGCTGCCGGCCGGCCGGTGGTTGCCGCCGTTCGTGGCACGACCCCCGTTTCGCCCGGCGGCATCGTCGCGGCGGTTGCCGTTGCCGCCCTCGTCGTCCCGCTCCCGTCGACGCTCGCGCACGACCAGCACCTTGCCGACCCGGCGGCCGTCGGTCGTCTCGACGGTCAGGCGCAGGCCTTCGACTTCGATCGTGTCGCCCGGCGCCGGGACGCCGCCGACGCGGTGATAGAGGAGCCCGCCGACCGTGTCGTACTCCTCGTCGTCCTCGAGCTCGACGTCGTCGAGGTCGAACAGCTCCAACAGCTCGTCGACGTCGAGGCGGCCGTCGACCCGGGCCTCGTCGTCGGAGATCTGGACGACCAGCGGCTCCTCGACGTCGTACTCGTCCTGGATCTCGCCGACGATCTCCTCGAGCAGGTCCTCGATCGTCACGAGGCCGGCCGTGCCGCCGTACTCGTCGAGGACGATCGCGATGTGGACCTTGCGCCGCTGCAGCTCGTGGAGCAGATCGTCGATCGACATCGACTCGGGCACGAGCACGGGCGGTCGCAGGAGCTTCCGCAGCGGCGGCCGGGGCGGGGCGTCGGGCTTGAGGTACGGCAGCAGGTCCTTGGCGTACAGGATGCCGACGATCTCGTCGATCGACTCCTGGTAGACGGGGATGCGGGAGTGGCCGGCCTGCACGATGAGCTCGATCGCCTCCTCGAGCGAGGCCTGCTGCGGCAGCGACGCGATCGCCACCCGCGGGACCATGACCTCGTGGACCTTCCGCTCGCCGAGCTCGATGACCGCGTGGATCATCTGCTCCTCCTCGGCCTCGAGGATGCCCTGCTCGCCGCCCTGCTCGATGATGAGCCGAAGCTCGTCGGCGCTGATCCGCTCCTGGGCGGTCACGTCGGCCGCGAACAGGCGGCTGACCTGCCGCGTGAGCCACGTCAGGATCGCAACGAGGGGCCCGAGAATCGTCCCGAGCCCATCGATCAACCAGGCCGCAGCCAGCGAGACGCGCTCGGCGTGAGCGAGCCCGATCTGCTTTGGCACGAGCTCACCGAAGACGATCGTGAACAGGGTAAGGATCCCGGTGACGATCACGAGCGCAATGACCCCGGCGAACTCGGCGATGGGCCCGAACGTCGCCAGCGTCGCTTCCAGGCCGTCGACGATGCTGACCGCCGCAAAGGCCGATGCGAGGAAGCCGAGGAACGTGATCCCGATCTGGATTACCGCCAGGAAGCGACCCGGATTGTCCTTCAGCCGCTCCACGGCGCGGACCGAGCGCTGGCCCTCCTCGCCGAGCTGGGCCAGGCGGCTGCGGCGGACCGTGACGAGGGCCATCTCGCTGGCTGCGAAGACACCGTTGAGGAGGACGAGGAGCCCGATGATGAGGAGCTCTGGTAGACCGCTCACGACGTCTCCGCTCCCCCGGATGGCTCCGCAGGGCGCTTCCGCGGCTCGCGGATCCGGGCCGGGACGCCGACGGCGAGCTTGCCGGGCGGCACGTCGCGGGTGACGACCGCGCCGGCGCCGGTCCTGGCGCCCTCGCCGATCTCGACCGGCGCGACGAGCATCGTGTCGACGCCGAGGAACGCGTTCGGGCCGACCGCGGTGCGATGCTTCGTCGTGCCGTCCCAGTTGGCGGTGATCGTCCCGGCGCCGACATTCGTGCCGTCGCCGAGCTCGGCGTCGCCGAGGTAGCTCACGTGGTGCTGCTTGACGCCCGCGCCGAGCCGGCTGTTCTTGACCTCGGCGTAGTTGCCGATCTCGGCCCGCGGGCCGACGTGGCTGCCGGGCCGCAGATGGCTGTACGGCCCGATCGTCGTCCCCTCCTCGACCGTCGACCGCTCGACGACGCTGAGCCAGACGCGGCAGCCGGGCCCGATCGCAGAGTCGATGACCGTCGCCGCGGGCCCGAGCGTCGAGCCCTCGGCAACCGACGTCGAGCCGCGCAGGATGACGCCCGGCTCGATCACGACGTCCGGCGCGAGGGTGACCGACCAGTCGAGGTACACGGTCGACGGGTCGCGCATCGTCACCCCGGCCCGCATGTGGCGCTCGTTGAGGCGAACGCGGATCGCCCACTCGGCCTGCGCCAGCTGGCTGCGGTCGTTGATGCCGTCGAGCGAGCCGTCGTCCTCGAAGCCGACGGCGCTCACGATCCGCCCGTCCTCGCGGGCCAGCGCGACCAGGTCGGTGAGGTACAGCTCGCCGTTCGAGCTCGACGGTTCGAGGGCCGCGATGCGGCGCCGCAGCCAGGCCGCGTCGAAGGCATAGATGCCGGCGTTGACCTCGGTGGTCTCGAGCTCCTCGGCCGTCGCGTCGCGGGCCTCGACGATCCGCTCCACGGACCCGAACTCGCTGCGCACGACGCGCCCCAGCTCGCCGGGCTCGGCGGCGAAGACCGAGGCGAGCGCGATGGCCGCGTCGTCGAGGCGGCGCTGCTCCAGGACGGCTACCAGCTGCGGTCCGAGGACGAGCGGCACGTCGCCCGACAGGACGAGGATCTCGGGAGCGTCATCGGCCATCGTTTCGAGCGCGGCCCGGACAGCGTCGCCGGTGCCCCGCGGCTCGGCCTGGAGCGCGAGCCGGCCGCGATCGCCGACGAGACCGGCGACCGCCTCCGTCGCCGGCGAATAGACGACGACCGGCCGTCCATCGCCCACGGCCTCCGGTCGAACGTCGTCCCACGCGTCGAGGACGTAGGCCAGCATGGGCCGGCCGCACAGCTCATGGAGGACCTTTGGTGTGCGCGACCGCATCCGCGTGCCGAGGCCCGCGGCAAGCACGATCGCGGTGGTACGGTCGGAGGTGGGTTCGGGACCCGGCTCGGTCACAGGGCGCGGCGCGGCGCCGTGCGGGCCGGGTTGCGGGCCCCACACGCCACGGGGACGCTGGTGGGGGCCGCGAAGCAGTGGTTCATGGATGAGGTAGCGGCATTCTCACCGTCGCCGGCGAGGGGTGTCAAACCCCGGCTCAGTCGGCGCGCCGGACGGCGATCGCCTCGATCTCGATTCGAGCGCCCTTCGGTAACGCCGCGACGGCGAACGCCGAGCGGGCCGGCGGTGGGTCGGGCATGAAGCGTGAATACACGCCGTTGACCGTGGCGTAGTCGCCGATGTCGATCAGGAAGATCGTCGTCTTCACGACGTCCGCGAGCGTGCTGCCGGCGGCGTCGAGGACCGCGGTCAGGTTGCGCAGGGCGCGATCGGCCTCCGCCTCGATGCCGCCCTCGACGAGCTCACCGGTCGTCGGATCGAGTGCGATCTGGCCCGAGCAGAACACGAGCTCGTGCGTGGCGATCGCCTGGCTGTAGGGCCCCACGGCGGCCGGCGCCGCGGGGGTGCTGATCGAATGGCGGGTCATGGGGCCTCCCTCCCTGGGCCTGGCTCGGACGCCGTCGAGTCGGGCGCGCTCGCGTTGGTCGTCGCGCCGGCCGGCGCGATCACCGTCGTCGTGACGAACGAGACGCCGGCTCCGGGGGCAGCGAGCGTGCCGTCCTCGATCGCGCCGACGACCCGCGCCTCCGCGATCGCGGCCTCGTCGCGCGAAGCATAGAGCGCCCACAGCGTGGGACCCGAGCCGGACAGCCCGACCGGCCTGCCGAGCAAGCGACGGAGGCCGAGCCGGAGCGAACGGAGCCCGGGAACCTGCTGCTCGGCCGCCGGGATCAGGTCGTTGGCCGCCGCCAGCACGCCGGCGCGGGCGATCAGCTCCGCGCCGCGAAGGCCGCCCCCGAGCTCGGCGGCGAGGTGCTCGGACGTCAGCCGGGTCGAGCCCGGATCGGACGCCGACGCGGAGCCGCCGGCATCGAGGGCGGCGAACACCGCGGACGTCGACGATGGCGCCGGCGGCGTCACGAGCAGCACCGCCGGCGGCTCGCCGACGAGGGCCGGCAACGGCGTCACGCGCTCGCCGCGGCCCCGAACCAGCGCGAGCCCGCCCGCAAGGAAGAACGGCACGTCGGATCCGACGGCGGCCGCGATCTGGAGGCGCTCGAGCGGCTCGAGCGGCGCATCCCAGGCCTCGAGGGCCGCCACGAGCGTCGCCGCCGCGTCGCTGCCGCCGCCGGCGAGCCCGGCCGGCAGC
>QKHE01000113.1 GCA_003250155.1 Chloroflexota bacterium
CGACGGCGATGCCGCCGAGGCACCGACCCGAACGACCGTCGGAGCGGCCGCCACGTGATGCGTCGGACACCGGCCCTCGACGCGGCAGGTGGGCTCGAGAAGCTCACCGGCTACCCGCACCATGTCCTGACATGGGTCGGTGACGACGGCTATCCAACCAGCGTCGCGGTCGTCGCCAGCATCGACTCCACTGCCGGCACGGCGATCGTCCAGTCACCGGCCGGCTTTGACCTCCCGACCGACCGCGAGATCTCGCTGACCGGCTCGCACATCCGGCCGCAGCCCGGCTACGGCTACGACGAGCGGCGCCACGTCACCGTCTGGGGTCGCGTGATCGGCGCGGCGTCTGCCCGGATCACGCTTCGTGCCGAGGCCGCGTGGGGCTGGGACGAGCAGGAGACGCCGTTCTTCGAGTACTCGGAGCGTTCGGTGGGTCAGTCGCGACGCTACTTCGACGCCCTGTCGGTCGAGCGCGGGACGCCGGTCAGGCCGCGGCTGTCGATCGGCTGGCTGACGCTGCGAGCCACCCGCCTGCCGTTCCTTTCGGCGACGATCGTGCCCGTCGTGCTCGGGATCGCGGTCGCCGCCGCGCATGGATCCTTCGACGTCTGGTCGGCGCTCCTGACGGTCGTCGGAGCGTCCTTCGTTCAGCTCGGCGTGAACACCGCCAACGACGTCTTCGATACGGCCCAGGGGGCCGACGACGCGAACGTGACGCCAACGCAGTACAGCGGCGGCTCCCGGGTCATCCAGTACGGCCTGCTGTCGCTCCGACAGATGGCGACCATCGCCGGCGGACTCTACCTCGGGGCCGCGCTCATCGGCCTGCTGCTCCTCGCGACGCGCGGCTCCACCGCGCTGCTGGTCATCGGGATCCTGGGCATCCTGCTCAGCCTTGCCTACACCGCACCGCCGTTCAAGCTCGCCTACCGCGGGCTCGGCGAGATCGTCGTCGCCGTTGGCTTCGGGCCGCTGATGCTGCTCGGCGCGTACGTCGTCCAAACCGCAGGCACCCTTTCTTGGGAGCCGTTCGTCGCCTCGATCCCGGTTGCCGTCCTGGTCGCCTTGATCCTGTACGTCAACGAGATCCCCGATCGGCGGGGCGACGCCCACGCCGGCAAGCGAACGCTGCCGGTGCGGTGGTCACCGGGGACGGTCGTCCTGGGCTGGGATCTCGCCATCGTCGTGGCCTACGGCGCGGTCGTCGGGGGGGTCGCGCTCGGCATCCTGCCGGTCACGACCCTCGTCGTGCTCTTGACCGTGCCATTGGCCAAGCGCGTCCACGACGGACTGCGGCCCAACTACGACAACCCGTACGGCCTCATGGCGATCATGGCCGCGAACATCCGGCTCCACCTCGTGGTCGGGCTGCTGCTGCTTGCGGCGTACGTCGTCGTTCTCGTCGCAAACGCGGTGGCCCCGGGGATCCCGATGTTCGTCCGCTAGTTGAGCGCGCGAATCGCCTAGCCCCCGAGCCGCTCCAGTCGCTCGTCCAGGCCGATCAGGATCAGCTCGTCGGTGTCGCCGATCCGCTCGTCACGATGTGGGTTGACCGTGACGTTGTTGCCGCGGCGGATCGCGATCGGGGTCAGCGACAGCTGGCCCGGAATGTCGACGTCGCGCAGCGTCTGCCCGATGAACGACGCCGGGGGTCGGATCTTGACGATCCCGAAAAGTGGGGCGACGTCGAGGTAGTCGATGACGTTCGGGATGCTGAACGAGTGCGCGACGCGGGTGCCCATCTCGCGCTCTGGAAAGATGACGCGGGAGGCGCCGACGCGCTCGAGGATCCGGCCGTGCAGGGTGGACGCGGCCTTGGCGATCACGTTCCCGACACCGAGGTTCCGGAGGGCCATCGTCGCGAAGATGCTCGCCTCCGTCGCGCTCGACATCGCCACGATCGCGTGGTCGAACTCACGCGCCCCGATGTCCCTGAGCGCGTCCTCGTCGCTGGCATCGGCCTGGACTGCATGGGTCACGTCCGGCGCGATGTCGTTGACCGGCGCTTCGTCGCGGTCGACCGCCAGCACCTCGTGCCCGAGGGCCATCAGCTCGCGCGCCGCCGCGCTCCCGAAGCGGCCCAGGCCGATGACCAGGACGGACTGCTTCATCTCGCTCCCTTCGCGATCATCGCCTTCGGGCCTCAGCCGATCCGGACCGTCTCGGCGGCCGGCCGATACGACACCCGCCGCGCTCGAGCCGTGAGCGCCACGACCAGCGTAAGCGGTCCGAGGCGCCCGACGAACATCGCGATGGTCACCAGCAGCCGCGCCGGGTCCGACAGCTCGCGCGTGATGCCGGTCGACGCGCCGACGGTGCCGACGGCCGAGACCGCCTCGAACAGTCCCTCGACGAAGGTGAAGCCCCCGGCGCCGAGCGCCTGGAGCCCGAGGCCCACCAGGAAGACGACACCGATCCCGAGCAGCGCAATCGACAGGGCCCGATAGACCAGCGCGTGGGCGATCCGGCGCCCGAACGCTACCGCCGACGGCAGGCCGCGGGCCGTGGACACGGTGGCCACCAGCAGGATCGCGAACGTGTTGACCTTGATCCCGCCGGTCGTGGAGCCCGACGCGCCGCCGATGAACATGAGGGCCATCACGACGAGCAGCGACGGCTCCGCCAGCGACCCGGTCGGCAGCGTCGAGAACCCGGCGGTTCGCAGCGTGATCGCCTCGAACAGCGCGTTCAGCGGGCGCTGTTCGACCGGGAGGGCACCCAGCGTCTGGGGGTTGTCCCAGTCGAACCACGCGATCGCCAGCGAGCCGATCGCGATCAGGGCCAGCGTCGTCGGCAGGACGAGCTTCGTCTCGAGCGCCCAGCGACTCCAGCGCCGCTTGGCGACGGCGTCACCGATGATCGCGAAGCCCAGGCCACCGACGACGATCAGGAAGCCCATCGGGGCGAGGACGAGGGGATCGTCGACATACGGGGCCAGGCTGCGGTACTCGCCGACGAGATCGAAGCCGGCGTTGTTGAAGCCCGAGATCGAGTGGAACACGCCCCACCAGGCGGCACGCAGCGGATCGAGGCCGCGGAACGCAAAGGCGACGGTCAGGACGAGCGCGCCCGCCACCTCGACCACGAGCGTGAACGCCGCCACGCGCCGGACGAGCGTGGTGACCTGGCCGAGGTTCGGCGTGTCGGTCGTCGCCTGGACCAGGACCCGGTCGCGGAGACCGGTGCGCCGGCCGACGAGCAGGAACAGCAGCAGCGTCGAGCCGGTCATGAAGCCGAACCCGCCGATCTGCATGAGGATGGCGATCCAGACGTGGCCGAAGCCGCTCCAGTACGTCCCGGTGTCGACCACGATCAGGCCCGTGACACAGACCGCGGACGTGGCGGTGAAGAGGGCGACGAGCGGGTCGGTCCACGCGCCGTCGGCGGACGAGATCGGCAACGCCAGGACGACCGCGCCGATCGCGATGAGGATCGCGAAGCCGACGATCAGCACGATCGCCGGCGACGGTGGCCGCCGAACGCGTCGCGACGGCCGGACCTCGTACTGGCGCGGCTTGGTCAGCTCGACGCGGACACGCCGATCCCCGGGCCGGCGGCCCTGGATCCCCGCGGGGTCGCGATGTGGCGGCAGCCGGGGCGGCACCCATCGGAGTCTACCGACCCGGGCCGCGCCGGCACCCTACCCAACCGCACATGCCACCGGCCGCGGCCCGGCCGGGACCCGCCGTTCGGAGCGATCCTCGTCGCGGCCGAGCCGGGCGATCGCTCGCTCGGCGGCGGAGGCAGGCCTCAGACCTCCTTGTACTCGCCCTCCACAGCCTCGTCGGAGCCACCCTCGGCGGCCTCGCCGCCGGAGCGCGCCCCGGCGCCGGCCGGCTCGCCCTCGCCCTCGCCGGCTGCACCGGTCTCGCCGCCTTCGCCGCTCTCGCCCGTGCCGTCACCACCGGCCTCCGCGGCGGCCTGGTAGGCGGCCGTCGAGACGCGGGACAGCGTCCCGGCGAGCGACTGCATGCCGGCCTGGATGGCCGCCATGTCGGAGCCCTTCAGGGCCTCGCGCAGCGACTCGACCCCGCGCTCGACCTCGGCCTTGTCCTCGGCCGAGACCTTGTCGCCGAGATCGGCCAGCGTCCGCTCGGCCTGGTAGGTCAGCTGCTCCGCCTGGTTGCGGGCCTCGACCTCGTCGCGCCGCTGCTTGTCCTCGTCGGCATGCTCCTGGGCCTCGCGGACCATCTTGTCGACATCGTCCTTCGAGAGCATCGAGGAAGCCGTGATCCGGACCTGCTGCTCGCGGCTGGTCGCGCGGTCCTTGGCCCGCACGTCGAGGATGCCGTTCGCGTCGATGTCGAACGCGACCTCGATCTGCGGGATGCCCCGCGGGGCCGGAGGAATCCCGTCGAGGATGAAGCGGCCGAGCGTCTTGTTGTCGGTCGCGAAGTCGCGCTCGCCCTGCAGGACGTGGATCTCGACCTGGTTCTGGTTGTCAGAGGCGGTCGAGAAGACCTGCGACTTGCTCGTCGGGATCGTCGTGTTGCGGTCGATGAGCCGGGTCATGACGCCGCCGAGCGTCTCGATGCCCAGCGACAGCGGCGTGACATCCAGCAGCAGGACGTCCTTGACCTCGCCGCCCAGCACGCCAGCCTGGATGGCCGCGCCGACGGCGACGACCTCGTCGGGGTTGACGCCCTTGTGGGGCTCCTTCCCGAACAGGTCCTTGACGAGCTCCTGGACGGCCGGCATCCGGGTCTGGCCGCCGACGAGGATGACCTCGTCGATGTCGGACGCCTTGAGGCCGGCGTCCTTGAGGGCCGCCTCCACCGGGCCGCGGGTCTTGACCACGAGGTTCTTGACGAGGTCCTCGAGCTTCGCCCGGGTGAGGGTCATGACGAGGTGCTTGGGGCCCGAGGCGTCGGCCGTGACGTACGGCAGGTTGATCTCGGTCGAGGCCGTCGAGGACAGCTCGATCTTGGCCTTCTCGGCCGCCTCCTTGAGGCGCTGCAGGGCCTGCGGATCCTTCGCCAGGTCGATGCCCTGGTCCTTCTTGAACTCGGCCAGCAGCCAGTCGATGACCTCCTGGTCGAAGTCGTCGCCGCCGAGGTGGGTGTCGCCGTTGGTGGCCTTGACCTCGAAGACGCCGTCGCCGAGCTCCAGGATGCTGATGTCGAACGTGCCGCCACCGAGGTCGTAGACGGCGATCTTCTCGTCGTGCTTCTTGTCGAGGCCGTAGGCGAGGGCCGACGCGGTCGGCTCGTTGATGATCCGCTTGACGTCCAGGCCGGCGATTCGGCCCGCGTCCTTGGTCGCCTGGCGCTGGGTGTCGTCGAAGTAGGCCGGGACGGTGATGACCGCCTCGGTGACCTTCTCGCCGAGATACGCCTCCGCGTCCGCCTTGAGCTTCTGCAGGATCATGGCGCTGATCTCGGGCGGCGTGTAGCTCTTGTCGTTGGCGAGCTTGACGAGGATGCCGTCCGACTTGGGGTCCTGCTCGACGGTGTAGGGCACGAGGCCCTTGCTGCGCTGGACCTCCGGGTCGTCCCAGCGGCGGCCCATGAAGCGCTTGATCGAATAGACCGTGTTGCCGGGGTTCGTCACCGCCTGGCGCTTGGCGAGCTGGCCGACGAGGCGCTCTCCGCCCTTGCTGAAGGCGACGACCGACGGCACGATCCGCCCACCTTCGGCGGACGGGATGACCGTCGGCTCGCCGCCCTCCATGACGGCGACGACGGAGTTGGTCGTTCCGAGGTCGATTCCGATGATCTTGGCCATGTTCCTGATCGGCTCCTGTGGTGGTTCGTTCGGTCTGTCGGGTTGGTTCAGTGGATCTGGGGCGCCGGGTCGGTCCCCGCAGCGTCGCCCTCGGTCGGCTCCGCCGAATCCGCGGCGACGGCCACGAGGGCCGGTCGGATGACCCGATCGCGGAGGCGGTAGCCGCGTCGCAGCTCCTCGACGATCTCGCCGCCGGAGCGGCCCGTGCCGGGGACGTTGGCCACGGCCTCGTGGGCTCGTGGATCGAACGACGTTCCGGGCGAGGATTCGATGGCCGTCACGCCCTCGCTCTCGAGCAGCGCCCGGAGCTTGCGGTCGATGGCGGTGATGCCCTCGACCCAGGGGTCCTCGGCGATCGCCTCGGGTCGATGGTCGATCGCGCGATCGAAGTCGTCGGCCAGCGCGAGCACCTTGCGGATCAGGTCCTCGCCCGCGAGCCCGAGCATCGCTTCGCGCTCCTCGGCCGTGCGGCGTCGGTAGTTCTGGAACTCGGCCCGCTCCCGCTGCAGCGCGGCGAGGTATTCCTCGCGCTCGCCGCGCAGGGTCTCGAGGTCCTCCGATCCATCCGTGGGCGCGAGCTGCTCAAGGCGCCCCTGGAGCGCCTCGACCTCGCGGCGGGCCGAGTCGCGCTCCCGCGTGATGCGCTCGATCTCCGCGGCGAGTCGCGCCGGCGAGACGTCGAGCGCGGCGGCGCGCTCCTGGGCCCTGGTGGTTCGTCCCGATCGTTCCATGTCGATGGCTCGTTCCCCTTGTTCTCTGCTCTTGGCGACGGTCAGTTGTAGAGGTGCTCGACGAGCTCGTTCATCAGGCCCGACACGAAGCGGACCGTGCCGATCGCCTCGGGATACGCGAGCCGCGTCGGCCCGAGCACGCCGACCACGCCGACGGCCTGGTCCGGGCGCCCGTACGGCGCCAGCACGAGCGCGACGTCGCGCATGTCGGCCGGCGGGTTCTCGTGGCCGATGAACACCCGGACCGCACCGGCCGCGGCGACGGTGCTCACGAGCTCACCCAGGTAGGCCCGGTTCTCGAGGGCAGCGAAGACCCGCCGCAGCTTGTCGCTGCGATCGAATTCCGGCGCGCCCATCACGTTCAGGAGCCCGTCGCTGAAGACCTCCTCGACGGCCGCCGCGTCGTACTCCTGGAGCATCCGCACGATCCGCTCGCCGACGTCGGCGATGAGGCCCACATGGGGCAGCCGCGGATCGAGCGCCCCGAGCGCCGCCGCCGCCTCGACGGCCGTTCGGTCGTCGACGAGGTCATTGAGGACCGACGCCACGATCGTCAGCGCGGCCTGGTCCTCGGGCGACTCGAGCGCGACAAGTGCCTGCTTGATCGCCCCCTCGCGGAGGACGACGACGAGGCTCGCCAGGCGGTCGTTGATCGACACGAGGTCGATCCGTCGCACATGGGCGGCGGCGGGCTTGGCCGGCGTCGCCAGTCCGGCAGCCCGGGTCATCGACGCGATCGTCGACGCCGCGAGGCGGAACCACTGCTCGCTGGCGTACTCGACCTGGCCGAACTGGTGGCGGATCATCAGCTGCTCGACCGGCGGCATGGGCGCCGTCTCGATGATCGACTCGACGTACCAGCGGTAGCCGGCGTCGGTCGGCGTGCGACCGGCCGAGGTGTGCGGATGGCTGAGGAGGCCGGATCCCTCCAGCTCGGCCAGCACGTTGCGGATCGTCGCGCTGGACACGCCGAAGCGGTAGCGCTCGACGAGCGCCTGACTGCCCACCGGCTGGGCGGTGGTCACGTATTCCTCGATGACGGCCCGCAGGATCGCCTGCGCCCGGAGGTCCAGCGGACCGCTGGAGCGGCGGGCCCGCCGACGGGCTCGCGCCTGACTTCGCACCAGCGCCATGTCACCACCTGGAGGTTCGCTCTTTTGTGTTAGCACTCTCCCGGCCAGAGTGCTAACGATGGGTTCGCATCGTAGCCCGGATCACGCTCGAGTGTCAACGCGGTCACGGGTGAGCAGCGTCCCCTGAAGCCGGCCGCGACCCGCGGCTATCCTCGACGGGTGGCACCGAGGACGGCCGCTCGCCCAGCCGTCCAGCGCGGGCTCGCAATCGAGCCCTGCCGATGGAGGACCAAACCGTGACCGAAACCGCTGGGACCGGCGGCTCGCCGACGATTGTCTTTGGCACCGACGGCTGGCGGGCCCGGATCGCGGAGGACTTCACGTTCGACAACGTCCGCCGCTGCGCCGCTGGGGTTGCTCGGTACGTCGTCGAGCGCGGGGAGCAGGCCAAGGGTGTCGTGGTCGCCTACGACCGGCGGTTCGCCTCGGAGCACTTCGCCATGGCGGCCGCGGAGGTGGTCGCGGCCCAGGACATCCCGGTCGCCTTCGGGCAGGAGGCGATGCCGACGCAGATGGCGTCGTACGAGGTCCTCGAGCGCGGCGCGTCCGCCGGTATCGTCATCACCGCCAGCCACAACCCGTGGACCGACAACGGCTTCAAGGTCAAGGCGCCGACGGGCTCCGCCGGCGGCCCGGACATGCTGGCCGTCATCGAACGGGCGATCGCCGAGGACCTGCCGATCGAGCGGCGCCCATTCGCCGACGCCGTCGGCGCGAGCCTGGTGGAGGCGTTCGACCCGTACGAGGGCTACGAGCGCTACGTCCGGCGGACGCTCGACCTGGACGCGCTCCGTGCGGCCGACCTGTCCGTGCTGGTCGAGCCGCTCTGGGGTGCCGGCGCTGGCTGGCTGAGCCGCCTCCTGCGCGGCGGCACGATCCGGGTCACCGAGCTCCACCAGGAGCGCAACCCGTATTTCGGCGGGGTGAATCCCGAGCCGATCCGGCCGAATGTCGACGAGGCCCTCGCGGCCGTCCCGGCCGGCCGCCACGACGTCGGCCTGCTGCTCGACGGCGACGCCGACCGCGCCGGGGCCGCCGACGAGCGCGGCGCGTTCATCCACCAGCTCGAGGTGACCGGCCTGCTCGTCTACTACCTCGCCGAGCATCGCGGCATGCGCGACCCGATCGTGATCTCGGTCAACAACACCTCGATGGCCGAACGGCTCGGCGAGCGCTATGGGTTGGCGGTCCACGAGACGCCCGTCGGGTTCAAGTACATCGGCCCGAAGATGATCGAGACCGGGGCGATGCTCGGCGCCGAGGAGTCCGGCGGCTACGGCTTCGGGATGCACCTCCCGGAACGCGATGGCCTGTATGCCGACCTGCTCCTGCTGGACCTGTTCCTCCGTGAGCGAGCCCGAGGCGTCTGGCCGGTCTCGAAGATCGTCGAGCGGTTCCACGAGCTTGCCGGACCGTCGTACTACCTGCGCGTCGACCTCCACTTCCAGCGCTCGGAGTACGACGCCGTCAAACAGCATCTGCTGGTGGACCTCCGCGAGAAGGCCCCGTCCGAGCTGGCCGGCCGGCCCGTCACGCGGACGGTCGCCTTGTCAACGAACGACGGCTACAAGTTCTTCATCGCCGACGGATCGTGGCTCCTGGTCCGGTCCAGCGGCACCGAGCCCCTGGTGAGGATCTACACCGAGTCATCATCGCCGGACCTGCGAGACGCGATGCTCGCGGCCGGCGAGCAGCTGGTTCGCGGCGGCTGACGCGCACGCGCGATGCTGCTGCTCGTCGATCTCGACGGCGTTCTCTACAGAGGTCGCGACCCCGTGCCCGGGATTGCCGCCGTCCTCGCGGAGCGTGCGGCGAAGGGCGACGACGTGGTCTACGTGACCAACAACTCGATGCACTACCGGGCCGACTACGTCGAGCGGCTGCAGGGCATGGGGGCGCCGGCCGCCGCGGACCGGATCGTCAGCTCGTCGCGGGCCACCGCCCTCCACATCGCGCACCACGAACCGGGACTGCGGCGGATCCTCGCCGTCGGCGCCAGCGGCCTGCGGCGCGAGCTCGTGGACGTCGGGCTCGAGGTCCTCGATGCCGGTGAGCGGGCTGACGCCCTCGCCGCGGAGACAGCAGCCGCAAGCGCCGCCGATCGCCAGATCGACGAGCTCGAGATCGTCGGGCGCCCGGATGCGGTCGTCGTGGGGCTCGACCAGGACGTCACGTACGGGAAGCTGGCGGTCGCGATGATCGCCGTCCGCGGCGGCGCGCGATTCATCGCCACGAATCGCGATCCGGCGCTGCCGACGGAGCACTCGTACCGGCCCGGTGCCGGCTCGATCGTGGTCGCCATCGAGACGGCGAGCGGCGTCACCCCCCTCTCGATCGGCAAGCCGGCGCCGGCGATCATGGAGGAAGCGGCGAGCCTCGTCGGCGCTGACCCAGCCGACGCGATCGTGATCGGCGATGGTCTCAAGACGGATGTCGGGGGGGCGCGCGCGATCGGCGCACGAAGCATCCTGATGCTGACCGGCGTGACGTCCCGGGCGCAGGTCGACGGTGCTCCGCCCGGACTACGGCCCGACGACGTCGCCGCGGACGCGGCCGAGCTGGCGGCAATCCTGGAGCGCTACGCCGCAGCGACGTGATGAACGTGTCGAGCACGACCTGTCCTGACGCGACGCGGCCGCCCGACGTCAAGCGCTTCCGGTGACCTGACCTTCATTCGGGACCCCAGCCGGCAGCGGAGCCAGCGCTGCGGCCACCGCGGCCACGAGGGCCAGGCGCTCGATTGGCCGGGCGCGCGGGGCCGTCTCGGCGGGTGCAGGGCTCGCGACCATCGCCGGGCTGCTAACCCGCGATCAGGCGCGCGAACAGCTCATTGGATACGAGTCGGCCGCGGGTCGTGAGGCGGATCCGCGGCGGGCAGACCTCGAGCACGCCGGCGGCGACCCCCCAGGCGAGCGATCCGGCCAAGGGTGGCACGGTGCCGGCCTCGACGCCGACGCCGTCGGCCGTTCGAAGAGCGAGGATCAGTCGCTCCGCGGCGGCCACGTTCGCGTCCAGCCCCTCGCGACTCCCGGGCGGGGCGCCCGGCGGCCCAACCGGCGGGAGGAGCGCCGCCAGGTACCCCTCCAGCCGGGCAGCGTTCCAGCGGCGGGCGGAACCGTCGAAGGCGTGCGCGCCGGGCCCGACGGCCTCGTACGGCTCGTGGCGCCAGTAGGCGAGGTTGTGGCGACTCTCGTGGCCGGCTCGGCTCCAGTTGCTGATCTCGTACCACGCGAACCCGGCGCTGGTCAGTCGAGCGTCGGCGAGCTCGTACATCGCCGCCGCCCGATCGTCGTCCTGTCGGGGCCGTGCGCGATCGCGCCACCGACGCGCCCCCGGCCGCAGCGGCAGGTGGTCGCCGCTCGGTTCGGTCAGCCCCTCGGCGTCCGGATCGTCGAGCGTCAGCGCGTACAGCGACAGATGGTCGGGCTCGAGGGCGATCGCGCCGTCGAGCGTCCGGCGCCAACGATCGAGCGTCTGGCCGGGGATGTCATACAGCAGGTCCAGCGAGATCGAGCCGAAGCCGGCGGCGCGGGCCAGGCCGACGGTCTCGACGACGTCGGCCGGCCGATGGCGACGGCCGAGGCGCCGGAGCTCGGCCGCGTCGAGACTCTGCGCCCCGATCGAGAGGCGGTTCACGCCCGCCTGCCGGGACGCCATGAGGTTGCCCCGGTCGTCGGGGCCGGGATTGGCCTCGATGGTGACCTCGGCGCCCGGCGTCAACCCATAGCGCCGCCGCACGAGCTCGAGCAGCCGCGCCACCGCGTCGGCCGGCAGCAGGCTGGGGGTCCCCCCACCGAGGTACACCGATCGCAGCGGCGGGCGGACCGCTGGCGGTCCCCAGCGCCGATCGAGCTCGTCCGCCCGCAGGCCGAGCTCCACGACCAGCGCGTCGGCAACGGCTCCGACCCGGTTCGAAGGGCCCGTCGCCGCCCGGCCGGCGAACACGACGAAGTCGCAGTACGGGCAGATGGACCGACAGAACGGAACGTGGACGTAGAGCGCGACCGGCGGGCGCGCTCTGAGGCGC
>QKHE01000130.1 GCA_003250155.1 Chloroflexota bacterium
GAAGTAGCGGCCGATCAGCGGCAGCTCGAAGCTGCGCAGGATCGACTCCTTCGGCTCTCGTTCGAGGAGGAACGCGACGCTCTCGCGGACGAGCGCGTTCGCCGAGGTGCCCGCCGGCGCGAGCCGGGCGAGGTCCTCGCGAGCCACGGTGACGACGTGGCGGGTCTCGCTCCCACCGTCGCGGATCGTGACCTCGCACCGCCAGCCGTCGCCGCCCGGGGTTGTCTCGGACCTCACGGTGAGCTCTGCCACGGCCGAATTCTGGCACCCCCGTCGTACCATGGGCCGGCGTCCTATGGCCAACCACCGCCTTTCCCTGCGGGTCCAACGCGAGCGGCCGGCGTGATCGACACGCTCGAGGCTGGCCGCGACGCGGCGCGGCGGCATGCCTGGCCTGAGGCGATGGAGGCGCTCGCCGCGGCGGACCGCGAGACCGAGCTTGGCCCCGAGGACCTCGAGCTGCTCGGCATGTCGGCCTGGTGGGCCGGACACCCGGACGAGGCCTCAGAAGCGCTCGAGCGCGCCTTCCACACGTACTCGGCGGCCGGGCGGCCCCGCGAGGCGACGGAGGTCGCCATCCTGCTCGCCTATCACGGATTCCGGAGCCTCGCTCCCGCCGTCGGCGGTGGCTGGTTCGCGCAGGCGCAGCGCCTGCTGGCCGACGAACCCGAGTCCGGCACCCACGCCTGGCTCCTGGTCTTCGGGATCCTGAACGCGGCGACGGAATCGCGCTTCGATGACGCCGTCGCCATCGCCGATCAGGCTATCGAGCTGGCGCGCCGGCACGGCAACGCTGA
The DNA here is from genome assembly GCA_003250155.1 of Chloroflexota bacterium. Lineage (GTDB taxonomy): Bacteria > Chloroflexota > Limnocylindria > Limnocylindrales > CSP1-4 > UBA5189. The sequence continues at coordinate 798 of QKHE01000130.1, forward strand.
CGCACAGTACCTGGCGATGAGCTTCAAGGGCATGGCGCAGCTGATGACCGGTGACTGGCAATCCGGGCTGAAGCTCATCGACGAGGCCGCAGCGGCCGCCTCGTCGGGCCAGCTCGATCTGCGGGTCGCGAGCGACGTCTTCTGCAACACGATCGCGGCCTGCCGGAACGTCGGCGACCTGCGCCGCGCCGGGGATTGGGCGGCCGAGGGCGAGCGCTGGATGCGTCGCCAGGGCCTCGGCGGGTATCCGGGAATCTGCCGCGTCCACCGGGCCGAGCTCAAGATGCTCCACGGGCAATGGCCGGAGGCCGAGCAGGAGGCGCGCCAGGCCTGTGACGAGCTCCAGCGCTACCGGCTCCTCGATGCCGTCGGCTTTGCCCAGTACGCGATCGGCGAGGTTCGGCTGCGGATGGGCGATCTCGACGCGGCGGCCGAGGCGTTCGACCGGGCCTATGAGTTCGGCCACGACGCGATGCCGGGCCTGGCCCTGCTGCAGGTTGCCCGCGGCGAGGTCGCGGACGCCCAACGCTCGCTCGCGCGCGTTCTCGCGTCGACGACCGGGACCGGCGGCGTTGCCGATCGAGCCAAGCGCGGTCGATTGCTGCCGGCCCAGGTCGACATCGCGCTGGCGGCGGGCGATCTCGAGACGGCGCGAGACGCCGTCACCGAGCTCGAGCAGATCGCGGCCGAGTTCGCGCGTCCGCTGTTCGAGGCGGGTGCGCTCACGGCCCGCGGCGAGCTGCTGCTCGGCGAGGAGAAGGCCGCCGAGGCGTCGCCCGTGCTCGGCCAGTCGTGGCGGATGTGGCAGACGAGCGACCTGCCGTATGAGAGCGCGCGAGCCCGGCTCCACTACGCCGAAGCGCTGCTCGCGGAAGGCGACACCGCCATGGCCCGGCGTGACCTGCTCGCCGCGAGATCGGCGTTCGAGCGCCTCGGCGCGAGTCGCGACCTCGAGCGGGTCGATGCGCTCCTCGGTGACGAGGGGGCTCCGGTCGCGGAACGCGCCCCGGAGCGCGCAACCCGGACGTTCATGTTCACCGACATCGTGACCTCGACCGATCTCGTCGGGCTCATCGGCGACGAGGCCTGGCATGAGCTCCTGGCGTGGCACGACCGGGAGTTGCGGGCGGCGTTCGGCCAGCACCGCGGCGACGAGGTCAGCCACACCGGCGACGGCTTCTTCGTGGCCTTCGAGCGCGCCGCCGAGGGAATCGACTGCGCGGTCGACATCCAGCGCCGCCTGGCCCGCCATCGCCGCGAGCACGGCTTCGCGCCGTGGGTCCGGATCGGCCTCCACGCGGCGGAGGCGACACGCCGCGGGCGCGATTTCGGCGGCCGCGGTGTCCACGTCGCGGCACGTGTGGGCGCGGCCGCAGCGAAGGAAGAGATCCTCGTCACACAAGCGGTGCTCGAGGCTGCCGGCCACATCCGCTTCGGCCTGTCCGAGCCGCGCAGCCTCAAGCTGAAGGGCGTCGCGGAGCCAGTCGAGGTGCGGGCGGTCGACTGGCGCTGAGGGCGGTCGGCCGAGCCTGACCGCGGGCCCCGCCGGCATGCCATCGCGTGTCTCGTCAGCGGACGGATTGACACAACTCCCGGGCCGTCCTACCGTCTCCCAATCAAACGTTTGTTTGATGGCGTGACGGGCATCGATCCGCCTCGCCGCAGGCAGGTGACATGACCAGCGAACTGGCATCGCCGGCAGGCTCTTCGACCGCTGCCCGACCGCGCGAAGCGGACCTCCTCGCCGTCGCGACTCGGCTCTTTCGGCAGCGAGGCTTCCATGCCACGAGCATGCAGGACCTCGGCCAGGCCCTCGCCATGAACCGCGGCAGCCTGTACCACTACATCGCCTCCAAGGACGACCTCCTGTGGATGATCCTCACCCGAGCCTTCGACCGGCTCGAGGGGCAAGTCGTCCCGGTCCTTTCGACCGAGGCTCCGCCGCTCGACCGCCTGCGGGGCGCGATCCACGAGCACCTCCGCGTGGCCGCGGCGCATCCTGACGAGCTGTCGCTGATCCAGATCGAACTACGGTCGCTCGCGCCGGAACGGCGCGCCGAGATGATCAGGCGCCGCGACGCGTATGAGGCCCTGTGGCGGGCGGCAATCGCCGAGGCCGTCGCCGAGGGATCACTGCGGGGGTTCGACGTCCGACTCGCGGGTATCGGGATCCTGTCGGCCTGCAACTGGTTCACTCAGTGGTATCGACCGGATGGCGGCCTCCACGTCGATGACATCGCGGAGCGGTATTGCGACCTGTTCCTGGC
>QKHE01000076.1 GCA_003250155.1 Chloroflexota bacterium
ACCGGCACGTCCGGGTACCGGATCCACGCCACCGACGTGGGTGAGCTTGCCATCCTCCCGCCGCCGGCCCCGACACCGTCTCCGGCGTCGTCGGCCACGCCGAGCCCGACCGCCGGCCCCATCGCCACGCCGGGGCCGACCGGGACGCCGATCCCGACGCCGACGCCGACCGCAGCACCCACGCCATCGCCGACGCCTCGTCCCACGCCGGCCCCGACGGCACAGCCACCGGGCGCCCTGACGATCGGCGAGGTCCGCAACGCGGGCGTCGGCCGGACCGTGACGGTTGCCGGCGTGGTCACCGCCGAGGCCGGGCGGCTCGGGACGCCGCCCGTGCTCGCGATCGGCGACGCGACGGGCGGAATCCTGGTCCGGCTGCCGGACGGCGTCAGCGCTCCAGGGCGAGGCACGACCGTCATCGTCACGGGCCAGCTCGCGGACCCATATGGACAGCTGGAGCTTCGGCCCGCCGCTTCCGGCTTCCACGTGACCGGGACGGGCGCACTGCCGTCCGCGGTGCAGGTCACCGCCACCGAGCTCGGCGAGGACACCGAGGGTCTGCTCGCCGTCATCGTCGGTACCTCGGCTTCGAGCGGGGAGAAGGCGACGAGCGGCGACATCTCGTTCGATCTCAGCGACGGTGCCGGCAACGCGTTCCGGGTCAGGGTTGACGCGTCGAGCGGGATCGGGACGAGCGACCTGCCGGTCGGCACGCCCCTCAGGCTCACCGGCATCGTGGGCCAGCGTGCCTCGCGGAAGGGCGCCCTCGACGGATACCGGCTGTGGCTCCGCGATCGAGCGGACATCGTCGTCGTGGCGGGCGGCGGCAGCGGCGGATCGAGCCCGTCGGCCACCTCGATCGCGGCGATCCTGGAGTTGCCGGATGGCCGCGGGGTCACGATCGAAGGGGTGGTCACCGTCGGGACGGCGCTGCTCGACACCAGCGGACGGCGGATCGTCGTCCAGGACGCCGGCGCGGCAGTCGAGATCGTCCTCCCCGCCGGCACGCCGGGGCCGGCCGTCGGCACCCGGCTGCGCATCGCCGGCAAGACGGACCATGCCTGGGACGCGCCACGTGTCGTGGCGGCCGAGATCGTGGTCCTCGGATCCGGAAGCGTCACGCCCTCGGTGAGACAGGTGCCTCCGGGGGCTCGCGACGAGTGGCAGCTGGTCCGGGTCGCCGGCACCATCCTCAGGGTCGAGCGACTGGGCGATCGGTGGCGCGCCGAGCTCGCGCTCGGCGGCAGCGAAGCCGTTCGCGTCCCGATCGTCGGCCAGGCCGGCGCCGGCATCCCCTCGACCTCGATCGTGGTGGGTCGTCAGGCCACGATCGTCGGCATCGTGAAGCGGCCATATCCGACCGCCACGGATCGCCGCTACGCGGTGATGCCTCGAACCCGCTCGGATGTCGCGATCGGCCCGGGTAGCGCTGCGGCGGCGACCGATGGCCCGGCTGGAAGGAGCGGTCCGACGAGCGGTGCGGCCGGCGACACCGTGCCGGCCGACGCGACGACGGACCCCGTCGCGGTCACCCCGGATACCGATCTCGCGACCCTGGCCGAGCACGTCGGCTCGGTGGTCCGTGTCGGCGGCATCGTGGCCGTGGTGACCCTGGAGGGCTTCGAGCTCGACGATGGGACCGCCGTGGCCCCGATCGTCCTGCGCGACGACTTCGCCGCGATCCTGGCGCACATCCGAGCCGACGAGGCCGTCGCCGCGACCGGCCGCGTCGAGGTGCTCGAGGGCCGGCCCGCGGTGGTGGTCGACGCCGATGGGGCGCTGATGCGAATCGGCGATCTCGGCCAGGCGCTGCCGTTCGTGGAGGTGGCGAGCCCAGGGCCCGCCGGTGCCGCCGGACGCGTCGAGGCGGAAACGGCCTGGCCGGGCTTGGCGGCCGGCTCGACGAGCGTGGCCGCGATGCTGCTCGTGGCGGCGCTCTCGGTGGCCCTCACGCTCCTCCGCCGACAGCGTGTCGCGCGAGGCCTCCGAACCGTCGTGCTGACGCGGCTCGCCGGCCTCCAGCCGCGCCCGGCGGGCGGCGCCACGGGGAACCGAGATCGCGAGCCGTAACCCGAGCCGCCGGCGGGCCGTCGCCTGAGCGTGAGCTGAGCGTGAATCGTGCTTGACGCTCGTTCGAACCCACGACTACGCTTGCCCGAGCCTCGCAGCCGCGGGCAAAACGAGGAGGAGAGCGCTAGTTGCCGATCGCGGATCGCCGCGTCGCGCTTCCGGAAGGGGAGCGTCAGTACCACATCGGCCTCGGCCCGGGCGAACTGGCCGAGTACATCCTCCTCCCCGGCGATCCCCATCGAGCCAGCAAGATCGCCGCGCTGCTCGATGACGTCGAGCTAGAGCGCTCGCACCGCGAGTTCGCGTCGGTGACGGGCACCTATCGTGGCGAGCGGGTCTCCGTCGTCGCGACCGGCATCGGCACCGATAACGTCGAGATCGTGGTCGCCGAGATCCTCGCGATCACGACACGGCCGACATTCATCCGAGTCGGCTCGAGCGGCGGGCTCCAGCCCGAGATGCGCCTCGGAGACCTGGTGATCACCACCGGCGCGGTCAGGCTCGAGACGACGACCAACTGGTTCGTTCACGACGGCTATCCCGCCGTGGCCGACTACGAGGCGGTCATCGCCTTGATCGAGGCCGCCGAGCGGCTGGGCAAGCGTTATCACGTGGGCATCACGGCCACGACTCCCGGCTTCTACGGAGCGCAGGGCCGCCCGATCCCGCAGCTTCCCATCCGCTACCCTGACCTCGCCGATGACATGGCGCGCCAGCGCGTCATGAACTTCGAGATGGAAGCCTCGGCATTGCTCGTCCTCGCTGGGCTCGCGCGATGTCGAGCCGGGGCCGTCTGCACGGTCTTTGCGCAACGGACCACGGGTGATTTCGTAACTGGAGCAAGCAAGGACGAGGCGGAAGCGTCATGCGTCGAGGCGGGGCTGGAAAGCCTCCGGATCCTTGCCGAGATGGACCGCCGCAAGGAGCGCGCGGCGACGGACCGCTGGCGGCCGTCGCTGGGAATCTGACCGCAGGACAGCCACGGGCACTGGGCCCGGGGCACTAGGGAGCTCGAGGAGGACCATACCCATGGCGATGGCTTACTGCGTGAAGGACAAGATGAAGGTCGAAGTCCAGAACCCGCAGATGATCACGATGAAGAACGGCAAGCCGGCGCTCTCGGGCACCTGTCCCAAGTGCGGCACGAAGGTCTTCAAGATCGGCGGCTGACCGGCCCTTTCACGCAGCAAACGACCCCCGTCGGGCAACCGGCGGGGGTCATGTTCTGGGGCGCGATCGGCGCGATCCCGCGCGCCGGACCGCCAGGGGGGTCGGGCGGGGGTCCCTTGGTAGAATGCCGATGCATCCCCGTTCGAATTCCGAGGTTTCGCCCTGTCCTTCCCGCCGGTCCTCGCGCTCGATCTCGGTGGCACGCGAATCCGTGCCGCGGTCGTGCTTCCCGATGGCCGGCGCCTGAGCCGCGTCGAGACGGGGACCCCGAGCGCAGACGGACCGGCCGCCGTCGTCCGAGCCTGCCAGGAGACCGTGGCGACCGCGCGAGCCGGCGTCCCGGATGAGGTCGCGACGGCCCTCGCCGGTGTCGGCATCTCGTCGCCCGGACCCCTCGATCCGGGCGCCGGCGTCGTCACCGAGCCGCCGAACCTCGGGCCCGAGTTCCATGACGTGCCGCTCGCGGCCGCGCTGGCCGAATCGACCGGCCTGTCGGCGTTCCTCGACCGTGACACGAACGTTGCCGCGCTCGGTGAGCATGCCTTCGGCGCGGCACGCGGCGTGGACGACTTCATCTACCTCACGGTCTCGACGGGCGTCGGCGGCGCGGTCTTCACCGACGGCCGGCTGTTCCACGGGCCCGACGGGATCGCCGGTGAGCTCGGTCACGTCCAGGTTGCGCTCGACGGACCGCGCTGCGGCTGCGGGGGACAGGCGCACGTCGAGTCCTTCGCGGGTGGCGCGTCGCTCGCCCGCGAGGCGCGAGCCCTCGTGGCCGCCGGCGCCTCGCCATTCCTCGTCGAACGGGCGCGCGCGCTCGGCGAGCCGGCAGAGCTCTCGGCGAAGGACGTCGCGGACGGCTCGCTGGCGGGCGACCCGGCCTGCGTCGAGCTCATGGATCGAGCGCGGCGGGCCGTCGCGGCAGGCTGCGTCGGCTACGTCCACGCGTTCAACCCGCACCGCATCGTGATCGGCGGATCGATCGCCGAGGCCGAAGGGGATCGCCTGCTGGCGCCGATCCGGGCCGCGGTCGAGCGCGACGTCTTCCCCGTCTTTGCCCGCCGCGTTCGCGTCGTTCCCGCCGGGCTCGGCGGCGACGTCTCGCTCGCCGGCTGCCACCCGCTCGTCCAGAGCCGGCTCGGGGGTGGCGAGCTCACGATCGGCAGCGTCACCTCAATGCCATCAACCGCGCCGGCCGTGACGGCCGGCGCCAGCCCAGGAGGTATCTCCCGATGACCGTTCGCGTCGGCATCAACGGCTTCGGCCGCATCGGCCGCCAGTCGCTCAAGGCCATCCTCGAGCGCGCCCCCGACCTGGAAGTCGTGGCCGTCAATGACCTCGTCGACACGAGCCTGAACGCCCTGCTGTTCAAGCACGACTCGACCTACGGTGCCTACGCCGGCACGGTCGACCACACCGACGACGCCCTGATCATCGACGGGCGCGAGATCAAGGTCCTCAAGGAGAAGGATCCCGCGAGCCTGCCGTGGGCCGATCTCGGCGTGGACATCGTGCTCGAGTCGACCGGCATCTTCACCGACGCCGAGAAGGCCCGGGCGCACATCGCGGCGGGGGCGACGAAGGTCGTGATCAGCGCGCCGGCCAAGAACGAGGACATCACGGTCGTCCTGGGCGTGAACGAGGATCGCTACGACCCCGCCGTGCATCACGTCATCAGCAACGCCAGCTGCACCACGAACTGCCTGGCGCCGGCGGCCAAGGTCGTCCACGACGCGCTGACCATCGAGCGTGGGCTGATGAACACGATCCACAGCTACACGAACGACCAGCGAATCCTCGACGTCGCCCACAAGGATCCCCGCCGGGCGCGCGCGGCCGGCCAGAACATCATCCCGACGACGACCGGCGCGGCCAAGGCCCTGGCCCTCGTCATTCCCGACCTCAAAGGCAAGTTCGACGGCTTCAGCCTGCGCGTCCCGACGCCGACCGTCAGCGTCGTCGACTTCACCGCGGACGTTTCGCGACCGACCACGGCCGACGAGCTGAACGACGCCTTCCGGGCCGCCGCCGAGGGCTCGATGAAGGGCATCCTCGGGGTTTCCGAGGAGCCGCTCGTGTCGACCGACTTCCGCGGCGATTCGCGCTCCTCGATCATCGACGCCAAGAGCACGATGGTGCTCGGCGGCACGATGGTCAAGGTCATCGCCTGGTACGACAACGAGTGGGGCTACAGCTGCCGCTGCGCCGATCTGCTCGCCCTCGTCGCCTCGCGCCTCCCCGCCGGAACGGCGGGCACGGCCGCCTGAGGCAGCCACGCCCAACCGCACCGCACGTTCGGAGAGAGAACCATGGACAAGCTGACCGTCCGCGACGCGGATGTCACCGGCAAGCGGGTCTTCGTGCGCGTCGACTTCAACGTCCCGCTCGAGGACGGCAAGGTCACCGACGATTCGCGCATCCGCGCCTCGCTGCCCACGATCCGCTACCTGCTGAGCCAGGGCGCGCGGGTCGTCCTGGCCAGCCATCTCGGGCGGCCCGACGGCAAGGTCCAGGACGGGCTCCGGCTCCGGCCGGTCGCCGAGCGACTGACGATGCTGCTCGGCCGGAACGTGCCGGTGACCGGCGACGCGCTCGGCGCCGGCACGGTCGACGCCGTCAACCGCCTGCGCAACGGCGAGGCGCTGCTGCTCGAGAACCTCCGATTCCATGCCGAGGAGGAGACGGACGATCCCGAGTTCGCGCAGCAGCTGGCCGACTACGCCGAGGTGTACGTCAACGACGCGTTCGGGACGGCCCACCGCGCCCACGCCAGCACCGTCGGGGTCGCGAAGATCCTGCCGGCCTACGCCGGGTTCCTGATGGAGCGCGAGATCGCGATGCTGTCGCGCCTCCTCGAGGATCCGGCTCGGCCGTTCGCCGCGATCGTCGGCGGCGCCAAGGTCTCGGGCAAGCTGAAGGTCCTCGACAATCTCGTCTCGAAGGTCGACGTCCTCGTCCTCGGCGGCGGCATGGCAAACACCTTCCTGCTCGCCCAGGGCAAGTCCGTCGGCAAGAGCCTCGCCGAGCACGACATGGTCGACGAGGCTCGGCGCGTCCTGACCGCCGCCGAGAAGGCCAAGGTCCAGGTCATCCTGCCGGTCGACGTGGTCGTCGCGAAGGAGGTCACCCGGGGCACCGAGTACAAGACGATCCCGGCCGAGAAGATCCCCGCGTCGTGGCACATCGTCGATCTCGGCGTGGAGACGCTGGGGCTCATCCAGGATGCACTGGCCGAGGCGAAGACCGTGTTCTGGAATGGCCCGCTCGGGGTCTTCGAGATCCCCTCGTTCGCCCACGGCACGAAGGCGATCGCGCGCTACCTCGCCGCTCGTGCCGATGACGGTGCGACGGTCGTCGTCGGTGGTGGCGACTCGGTGGCCGCGATCCAGCAGCAGGGCCTGGCCGAGCGATTCACCCATATCTCCACCGGCGGCGGCGCCTCGCTCGAGTTCCTCGAGGGCCGAGAGCTGCCGGGCGTGGCGGTGCTTCGAGACCGGCCGGCGGAGTCGCCCGCGAAGGGCGGCTCGAAGCGACGCCGCAAGGCCCAGCCGACGACAGCCGGCACGGGCCGGGGACGGCGGGCATGACGTCCGACACCACGATCGAGCTCATCACCGGCCGCGAGATCCTCGACTCCCGCGGCAACCCCACGGTCGAGGTCGACGTCGTCCTGGCCGACGGATCGGTCGGCCGCGCGGCCGTCCCGTCGGGTGCCTCGACCGGGGTCAACGAGGCGGTCGAGCTCCGTGACGGCGACGCGTCGCGCTACGGCGGCAAGGGTGTGCTTCGGGCGGTCGAGCACGTCGACGGCGAGATCGCCGATGCGATCGAGGGCCTCGACGCGGCCGACCAGGCCGGCGTCGACACGGCCCTGATCGACCTGGACGGCACGCCGACGAAGAGCCGCCTCGGGGCCAACGCGATCCTCGGCGTCTCGCTGGCCTGTGCGCAGGCCGCCGCCGCCGCGTTCGACCTGCCGCTGTACCGCTACCTGGGCGGCCTGCGAGCGTCGCGGCTGCCGGTCCCGTTCTTCAACATCCTCAACGGCGGCAAGCACGCTCAGGATTCGACCGACTTCCAGGAGTTCATGGTCGCCCCGGTCGGCGCCGCGACGTTCGCCGAGGCGCTGCGGACCGGCTCCGAGGTCTTCGCCGCGTTGCGGACGCTGCTGCACGACGAGGGGCACGCCACGGGCCAGGGCGACGAGGGCGGGTTCGCACCGAGCCTGGCCTCGAACGAGGCCGCCGTCGAGGTCATCCTGCGGGCCATCGAGAAGGCCGGCTACCGGCCCGGCGAAGACGTCGCGCTGGCGCTCGACCCGGCCGTCAGCTCGATCCTCGTCGAGGGCACCGGGCACGACGACGTCGTCGGGCGCTACGACCTCGCGAAGGAGGGTCGCGTCCTCGACAGCGGCGAGCTCATCGACCTCTGGGCATCGTGGCTCGACCGCTACCCGATCGTCTCGCTCGAGGACGGCATGGGCGAGGAGGACTGGACCGGCTGGCGGGAGCTCACCCGGCGGCTCGGTGACCGCGTCCAGCTCGTCGGCGATGACCTGCTCGTGACGAACCCGGCGTTCATCACTCGAGGGATCTCCGAGGAGGCCGCCAACGCCGTCCTGATCAAGCTCAACCAGATCGGGACCCTGACCGAGACGATCGGGGCCATCGACCTGGCGAGGGGTGCCGGCTGGAACGCGATGGTCAGCCATCGCTCCGGCGAGACCGAGGACACGACGATCGCCGACTTCGTCGTCGCGATGGGCACCGGCCAGATCAAGTCCGGCGCGCCGTCGCGCTCGGAGCGGGTCGCCAAGTACAACCGCCTCCTCCGGATCGAGGAGGAGCTCGGGGACGCGGCCAACTATGCCGGTCGGGGCGCGCTCGATCGCGGGACTCACGCCGCGTGACCCGGATCCTCGATCGCGGGGCGCTCACGGCCGCCTTCATCGGCATCGGCATGGCCGTGACGATGGCGATCAGCTTCCTGCTCGTCATCCCGATCGACCCGCTGTACCTGTACCTCTCGATTCCGGCCGGGGCGCTGATCGGCTACTACGCCAACGCACGATCGGGGCGGGCCCGCGGAGAATGGCCGCGGATCCTGCCGAACTCGCTGTTCGCAGGGGTCGCGACGGGCGTGACGCTGGCCGTCCTGCTGCTCGGCGTGAAGGCGCTGTTCTTCTACGGCGACAGCGGCTACCCGGACTTCAATCGCCGCGACCAGGCCGGGGCCGTGATCCCGCCGACCTGCGAAGCGGGCGCAGACTGCGTCTACCGTCGCTATCTCGACGCGGAGCCGCAGGTCCTCGCCGACGCGGGCGTGACCGACACCGCGTCGTTTGGCAGCCTGTACTGGTCGCAACAGGGATCGACGGCAACGCTGCTCGTGATCCTGTCGACCGGGGCCGCGTTCTTCGGGGGCCTGGCCTTCGGTGCCGCCGGCCCGCGCCGCGAGGCACCGCACCTGGGAGCCGCGCCCGCGACCGGTTGACGAAATCTCGGCGACACGAAGGTTGAGTCGTCGCGCCGATCCCGCTACCCATACGACACGACGACGCCGCACCAAGCGGCGCCATCGACGGGAGTGGGATGGACGCCAAGCTGGTAGCCCGAGCGCAGGATGGCGACGAGGAGGCCTTCGCGAGCCTCGCCGTCGCGATCGGCGACCAGCTCCATGCCGTGTCGCACCGGATCCTGCGCGACCTCGATCTCGCCGAGGACGCGACGCAGCAGGCGCTGCTCGCGATCTGGCGAGACCTCCCGACCCTGCGCGACCCGGCCCGCTTCGAGGCCTGGTCGTACCGGCTCCTCGTGCGTGCCTGCTACGCCGAGGGACGCCGAACGCGCCGCTGGGCGCCGAACCTCCGCCTGCTGCCGACTGACGAGCCGGTCGCCGGCGAAGGGTTGAGCCTGGTCCACGATCGGGACCAGCTCGAGCGCGGCTTCCGGCGCCTATCCATCGATCACCGCGCGGTCGTGGTCCTGCACCACTACCTCGACATGCCGCTCCAGTCGGTGGCCGAGACCCTCGGCGTGCCGATCGGAACGGTCAGATCCCGACTTCACTACGCGATGCGCGGGCTTCGCGCGGCGCTCGACGCGGACGCCAGACCTGCCCGGCAGGAGGCGATTCGATGAGCACCGAACGCGAAACGAGGCGCGTCGTGCGGTCGTGGTTGGAGGAGGGCGTCACGGCGCTCCCGGACAGAGTCCTCGACGCCGTGCTCGACCAAGTCCCCGCGACCTCACAGCGCCGGCCCCTGTGGCCGGTCCGGAGGATTGCCGAGATGAGTATCTACGCGAGGCTCGCGTCAGTGGCGGCCGTGGTCATCGTCCTCGTGGTGGGCGTGACCGTGATGGCCGGCGGTGGCGTCGGTGGGCAGGCGACGCCTTCGCCGTCGCAGCCGAATGGCGCCGCGGCGACGGAGACACCGCCGGCGACGGGGACGCCCAGCCAGGGTGCGTTGCTGCCCGGGGAATTCACCGCCTGCGTCGGCCGCAACGAGGAGTCGAAGCACGGCACGGACTCCCAGGATCGCATCGGCGACCTGACCGTCGACCGCACGCGGGGCTACACGTGGCAGGGCGCCATCGTCGCCACGGACCCCCGGTTCAGCGGAACGCACTACTACAGCTGGAATGGCGATTCCTACACCCTCCAATCAGGCTTGCCGGCCCAGGAGGTGTCTGCGGAGGGACACCGGATCGAGAACGACGCGGGTGCCTGGCAGGGCTCGGGCTACGGCGTGTCGTTTCCGGACAGCACGATGCAGAGCGCTCTCACGGTCCTCGTGGGCGAAGGCGCCTACGACGGCCTGACGGCGTTGATGTTCCGTACGGGTGGGTCGTGCTTCTTCAACTTCCGGGGCATCGTCACCGACGTCCCCGACACGCCGGTGCCGTACACCGGCCCGTAGTCGGCAACCCAGAGCGGCTCGGCAACCCAGGGCGGGAAGACCGGGCCTCGCATGCATCGAGCCGCCGCTCGAACGGCGGCTCGATGTGATGCTGATCTGAAGGCGAGGCTAGGCCTTCTTGGCGGCCGCCTTCTTGGTCGCGGTCGCCTTCGTGCCGGCTGCCTTCGACGCCGCGGCCTTCGCAGTCGTCTTCGTGCCCGTCGGCTTCGAGGACGCGGCCTTCGTGGCCGCGGGCTTTGCCGAGGTCGGCTTCGCGGCGGCCGCGCCGCTCTCCGCGCGGGCCGTCTTGCTGAGTGCGGCGCGGGCCTTGCCGGCGGCGGTCTGGGCGCCCTTGGCCTTGTCCGCCTTGCCGGCGGCGATGCGAGCCTTGGCGGCCTTCTGCGCGGCGGCCTTGCCGACCGTCTTCGTCTTGCCCTTGGCGACGATCGCGGTCCCCTCGAGCAGGTCATACATCCGGATCGCGAGGCGCGACTTCCGCCGCGCCGCGGCATTCGGGTGGATGGCGCCGACCTTGGCGGCGCGGTCGAGGGCGCTCATCGCCTCGGACAGGGCTGCCTGCGGATCCCCGCCGTCGGTTGGGTTCTCGGCGACGTCCAGCGCCTTGCGGACGAGCGTCTTGGCGACGGCGCGCCGAGGACCGAGGACCTCATGGCGCCGTTCGGAGTTGCGGACGCGCTTCAGGCCGGACGGCGATCGGGCACCGGTCCATTTGCGGGGCGTTCTGGCCAAGGAGTCTGAACCTTTCGAGGTGCGCGCCGGATCGCGCTGCTGGTCGGGTCCGGGCGCCGGCGGGACGGATCGGTGCCCCGGGCGCGAACGCGGATGGTAGCAGAGGCCTTCGCCGACGACCACCGCCTGGTGCCTCGGCCTGTCAGACTCCGCGACCGTGATTGCTATCGCTGGCGGCCTGGGAGCGGCGCTGTCGTGGGCCGTGTCGACGCTCGCCTCGAGCCGCTCCAGCCGGATGCTCGGAGCCTCGTCGGTCATCGCCTGGGTCATGGTCGTGGGCCTGGCCGTGATCGCCGTTCCCGCCGCCCTCGCCGAGCCGGTGACCCTCGACGGCTGGCAGCTGCTCGGCCTCGCGGTCGTCGGCATCGCCAACAACGCCGGGCTGCTGCTCGCCTACGCGGCGTTGCGGATCGGCCGCGTGTCGATCGTCGCCCCGATCGTGGCCACGGAGGGGGCCGGGGCCGCGCTCATCTCCATCGCCCTGGGCGAGACGCTGCGTGCCGCGACCGCGGTGATCCTCGGCGTGATCGCGATCGGCGTCGTCCTCGCAGCGGCCGAACGACGAGCTCCGGCAGCCGCCGACGAGAGGA
>QKHE01000024.1 GCA_003250155.1 Chloroflexota bacterium
AGCGGGGCGCGATGCTGCCGGTTGAGCCATGCTCCTGGCCGTGAACCACCCTCGGCGTGAGGCCGAGGCGTTGCCCGTGATGGGCGAGGAGGTGGGCGAGATGCCCAAGGAGCTGATCAACACCAGCGTCGAGACAGACGAAACGGCCGATGGAACCGTCCTCGAGACGCGCACCGACAGGCTCTACGTCTCCTGGGGCCGACAGCCGTGGTTCGCCGAGACGGCGCCACCCGCACCCGAGGTGGTGCAGATGTCCGTGAGCCACGAGACCATCACCCCGAACACGTCTTCGGCACACGAGGTCTACTCCGCTGGCCTGTCTCGCCGCGAGATCAACGAGCTGATCCGCGTGCTGCGCAAGGCTCGCGACCAGACGTTCGGCACGGACGTCTGACCCACACACTCCCGCCAGGCGTTGCAGGTCCGTCGACCAACGAGCCGATCAGCGACGCGAGCCCAACCCTGGCGGTGAGACCTTGGCGGCAGGCAAGCGGTGCGGCCACACCGGCTGCCCGGTCATCCTCACGGACGGCTCCACGCGCTGCGCACAGCACAGGCGCGAGAGGGATCGGGCGCGAGGGTCACGCCAAGCGCGCGGCTACGACTCCACCCACGAGCGAGAGCGCGCTGCGTGGCAGCGCAGGCTCGACGACGGCGAGGGCATCTACTGCGCGGACGGGTGCGGACAGCGCATCGACCCGACGGCGTGGCAGCTCGGCCACGACCACGTCCGAGGCGGCTACCTCGGACCTCAGACCATCACGTGCAACGCCTCCGACGGGGGGCGACGAGCGCACCTCTGACCGACGTGAGACCCAGGGGGGCACCCCCTCCACCCCTCCAGAGGAGTACCGCCGGGGAGGTGTCTCGATGGGCGGTCAGGTTCAACCAAGTCGGGCCGGGCGCGATGCCGGGCCTCCGCCGACACGGCGCGATGCCGTCGAGGAGTGATCGTCATGCCCCGTGGTGGCGCGCGCGTCAACAGTGGCCCCCCGCCGGACCCGAACGCCCTGCGGCGTGACCGCAAGCAGGACAAGGACGGCTGGACAACCCTTCCGGCGCGCACCGATGCGCCGGCCCCCGACTGGCCGCTCGCAGACCTCGAGATGTACCTCGACGACGACGAGGGATCGAACGCCGCCGAGCGCCACGAGCGCGAGCTCGCGGTCTGGGCGGGCCTCTGGGCCACGCCGCAGGCCACCGCCTGGCGCCGGATGGGCTGGTCGACCGAGGTCGCGCTCTACGTTCGGCTCGTCGTCTGCGCCGAGCGCACTGCTCACACCAAGACGCTCGCCGAGGCTCGCATGTGGTCCGACCGCCTCGGCCTCAACCCGGCCGCGATGCTGCGCAACCGGTGGCGCGTCGCGGACGACGAGGTGGCGGCAGCTCGCAGCGCGCGCCCTGCCCCGGCTGCCACGTCGATGCGCGACCGGCTCCGCACGGTGAACGGTGGCGCGTAGCCCCAAGGGGCCCCGTCCGGACGCCGTGATGAGCGTGGCGCCGGCGTGGATCGAGGCCCACTGCGTCGTCCCGGACGGCTTCCGCAAGGGCGCGCCGTTCCGGCTATACGACTACCAGCTCCGGTACTTCTCGGCGTTCTACCTCGTGCGCGGATCGGCCGTGTGGGTGCCCGAGTCGCCGCTGCTCGCTCCCGCGTTCGTCTACCGGCGCGGCGTGCTGATCGGTCCGCAGAAGCTCGGCAAGGGTCCGCACGAGGCGGCGCACATCTGCCTCGAGGGCGTCGGACCGGCGCTCTTCGGTGGGTGGGCCGAGGACGGCGATGGGTGGGCCTGCGCCGACCACGGCTGCGGCTGCGGCTGGGAGTGGCCGTACGAGCCCGGAGAGCCGATGGGCATGCCGTGGCCGACACCGCTGATCCAGGTGACCGCGGTGTCCGAGGAGCAGACGGACAACATCTACGGCGCGCTTCGGCCGATGATCGACGACGGGCCACTGTCCGACGTCGTGCCGCGCACCGGCGAGGAGTTCATCCGCCTTCCCGGCGGCGGCCGGATCGACACCGTCACCTCGAGCGCGCAGTCCCGCCTCGGACAGCGCGTCACCTTCGTGCCGCAGGACGAGGTCGGGCTGTGGACGCCGACGAACAAGATGACCCGCGTCGCCGACACGCAGTACCGCGGCCTGGCGGGCATGGGCGGCCGTGCGTCGCTCACGTCGAACGCCTGGGACCCGTCCGAGAACAGCGTCGCGCAGCAGCAGATGGAGTCTCGCGCGACGGACGTCTACCGGCAGATGGTCACGCCGCCGGCGAACCTGTCGTACCGGAACAAGGCCGAGCGGCGGAAGATCCACCAGCTCGTCTACGGCGAGACGCTCACCTCGCGCGGCGGGCACGTCGACCTCGACGCGATCGAGGCCGAGGCGGCCGACCTGCTCGAGCGCGACCCGGCCCAGGCTGAGCGGTTCTTCGGGAACCGGATCGTTCACGGCGCCGGCGCATACCTCACCGCCGACCTCCTCGAGGGCGACGGGCACGTCGTCGTCCGCGAGCCCGAGCGCGCGGTGTGCCTCGGCTTCGACGGCTCCTCGTCGGGCGACTGGACGGCGATCCGCGCCGAGGACGTCACAGGCATGCGGTTCACGCCGACGTTCGACGTCGGGGGCGACCTGCGGCCGACGTTCTGGAACCCCGCCGAGCACGGCGACCGCATCCCGCGGTCCGAGGTCCGAGCCGCGGTGGCGTCGCTGTTCGCGAACTACACGGTCGCCCGGATGTACTGCGACCCGCGGGACTGGTACACGGAGATCGACGAGTGGGCCGCGCTGTACGGCGAGGACGTCGTCGTCCAGTGGCCCACCAACCAGATCGGGCGCATGCACCCGGCCCTCGTCCGCTACCGGACCGACATGGCCGAGCTCGCGACCGTCCATCGGCCCGACATGGTCTGGGCGACGCACGCGCAGAACGCCCGGATGCTCGCCAAGCCCGGCGATCGCTTCATCCTCGGCAAGCCGTCCGAGAACCAGAAGATCGACCTCCTCATGGCGGACGTGCTCGCTCACGAGGCCGCCGCCGACGCGCGCGCTTCGGGGTGGAGCACGGCGCCGGCCGAGCCCACGTACTTCCGACTTCCGCGATGACCTGACGAGGGAGGCGCTGTGGCACTCTCCCAGGACGAGCTCGCGCTGATCTCCGAGCACCTGAACCGGCTTGGACAGACCTCGTGGAACGACGAGTTGATGCTGCGGTACTACCAGGGCCGCCAGCGCGTTGCCCAGCTCGGCATGGCGATCCCGCCGTCCATGCGGAAGTTCCTGGTGATCGCGAACTGGTGCCGCACGGTGGTGGACACGATCGACTCGCGCCAGCAGGTGCGTTCGTTCATCCTGCCCGGCGAGGAGACGGACGACCCCCGACTCCGGGCGATCTGGGACGCGTCGAACCTGTCCTCGCACGTGTCGATGTTCAACGTCGACCGGATGGTCTACGGCCGCGCGTTCATGTCGGTGGGCACGAACGAGGACGACAAGACCCTGCCGTGGGTGCGTGTGGAGTCGCCGCGCGAGATGTCGGCCATCGTGGATGTGCGGCGCGAGGTCGTGACGTCCGCGGCGCGGTTCTACGGCTGGCCCACGATCACCGGGACGGCCGCTCAGGACATGTCCGGCATGCCGTCGAAGGTAGTGCTGTACAAGACCGACGAGACGGTGTGGGCGGAGGTCGACGCGACCCTCGGGTGGGTTGAGGTCGACCGCGACCAGCACCGGCTCGGCGCGGTGCCGATCGTCATGCACCTCAACCGGCGGATGTCCGGCGCGTGGACGGGTGAGTCGCAGATGAGCGACGTGATCCCGCTCGTGGACGCCGCCGCCCGGTCGCTGACCAACCTCCAGTTCGCGCAGGAGGCTCACGGCATCCCGCGGATGTTCATGACCGGCGTCGCCAAGGGTGACTTCGTTGGTCCGGACGGCAAGCCGATCCCGCAGTTCGAGGCGTACTTCGACGCCATCCACATGCTCAAGGACCCGCAGGGCAAGGTCGGGCAGCTGACCGCGGCTGACCTCAAGAACTTCGAGACCGCGATCACACTGTACGGCCGGCAGGCGTCGATCGTGACGGGGTTCCCCGCGCGGTACTTCGGCATGACGACGACAAACCCGCCCGCTGAGGGTGCGATCCACGCCGACGAGTCGACGCTGACACGATCTGTGGAGGCGCAGAACGAGTCGGTCGGCACCACGCTCGGGTGGGTAGGGGCGCTCGCGCTGCGCTTCGCTACGGGCGAGTGGGTGCCCGGCAACCGGGTGCGCGTCGACTGGTTCGACCCCGCGACACCGACGGTGTCACAGCGGGAGGACGCGCTCGCCAAGCGCCGCGCGGCAGGGGTCCTGTCCCGCGAGGGGTACTGGGACGAGCTCGGTTGGTCCGAGG
Organism: Chloroflexota bacterium; assembly: GCA_003250155.1. Classification (GTDB taxonomy): domain Bacteria; phylum Chloroflexota; class Limnocylindria; order Limnocylindrales; family CSP1-4; genus UBA5189. Next base: position 4,394 of record QKHE01000024.1, read on the forward strand.
CCCGCAAGTCAAAGGAGCGGGCGTACCTGCGCGAGGAGATGCAGGAGGCGGCCAACGCCGACCTGTCGGTGTTCACGAAGGGTCTGACCGGTGCCAGCTCAGGCGCTTCCGCCGTCGGCTGAGGCGTACCGCGCGGAGCAGCAGCGCGTCATCGCGGCCGCGGTGCTCGACACCCGGGCGCTGTGGCGGACGATGGGCTCAGAGTTCGACCCGTCGTGGGCGCGCATCGTTCCGACGCTGCTGGCGGTGACCAGCGCCGCGCAGGAGCGCGTCGCGGTCGACGCTCAGGTGTACGTGCCGGCGGTGCTCGAGGATACCGGACAGGCGTCGGCCGCCGGAGCGTTCGCCGACGTGGACACGACGCCGCTGATCGGCGTCGCCGGTGACGGCCGACCTGTCGAGTCGCTGCTGTACACCGCTGTCACGGGCGCGAAGGAGGTCGTCGGCACCGGGGCGAGCGCGCGCGAGGCGTTGGCGTCGCAGATGTCGTGGCTCACGAGCGCTGTCGGGACGGTGCTGTCGGACACCGGCCGAGCGTCTGAGTCCCTGGCGATGGGCGTGCGCCCAGTGTCGGGCTACGTGCGGATGCTCAACCCGCCGTCGTGCTCGCGCTGCGCGATCCTCGCGGGCCGCTGGTACCGCAAGAACGCCGGGTTCGCTCGGCATCCCGGGTGCGACTGCCGGTCGATCCCCGCGTCCGAGGGTGTCGCGCAGGACCTGACGCTGAACGTGGACGCCTACTTCGAGTCGCTGTCCGCCGCCGAGCAGGACCGGCTCTTCACCGCCGCCGGCGCGCGGGCGATCCGTGAGGGCGCCGACATCGGCCAGGTCGTCAACGCGCGCCGCGGGATGCGCTCTGCGCAGATCGCCGGGCAGGACTGGCTCGTGACGACCGAGGGCACGACGCGCCGCGGTTACGCCTACCAGTTCCTCAAGCCGTCCGGCACCGCGGCGCGGCAGGGAGAGACGGTCACGCGCATCACGCGCACCGGCCCCGAGTCTCGCACCGTCACCCGCACGGTCGCGAACCGACCACGGCTCATGCCCGAGACCATCGCGCGCGTCGCCACCGACCGCGACGACTACCTGCGGCTCCTGCGAGCCAACGGCTACCTGCGCTGAGCGCAGCCACAGATCACCCCCCGCGCGACGCGGATCCGGGGTCCCCACCCAGCGATTGGGAACACCATGCCGGACGCCATCACCGAGCCCACTACCGAGACGACCGCCACCGGCGACGCGCAGGGCGACCCTGCCGACCTCGGCGACGCAGGCAAGAAGGCGCTGACCGCCGAGCGGGAGGCGCGCAAGGCCGCCGAGAAGGCTGCGGCCGAGGCGCTCGCCCGCATCAAGGAGTTCGAGGACGCGCAGAAGTCCGAGGCCGAGAAGGCCGCGGACGCCCTGCGCACCGCCCAGGAGACCGCAACGCAGAGCGCCGCGAAGGCGCTGCGCTACGAGGTCGCCGCCGAGAAGGGCCTGCCGCTCGAGGCTGCAGCCCGACTCACCGGGTCGACCCGCGAGGAGCTCCTGGCCGATGCGGACGTCCTCAAGACGCTCATCGGCAACGCGCCGGCGCCGCGGCCGGACCTCACGCAGGCCAGTGCCCGCGGCTCCGCCGCAGCCACCGGGCCCGAGGCGGAGTTCGCGCAGTTCCTCAAGGGTCAGATCGGCTGATCTGACCCTCACCCCAGTCACGAAAGGGGCCCACCATGGCCACCCTCCTGTCGAGCGTGAACTCCACGCTCCTGCCCCCGACCGTCGCCGGTCCGATCTTCGAGAAGACCGAGGAGCTGTCCGCCGTGCAGCGACTCGCCCGGCGCGTCCCTCTGTCCGTCTCGGCGAACACCGCCGTGCCGGTGTCCATGGACATCCCGGCCGCCGGCTGGGTGTCGGAGGGCGGGCAGAAGCCCGTCGGGTCCGGCGCTGTCGGCATCAAGCAGATGGTCGGCAAGAAGGTCGCGCTGCTCGTCCCGGTCTCCTCGGAGGTCGCGACGACGAACCCGGCCGGGCTGTACACGCAGCTGCGCCAGGACCTGCCCGTGGCCATCGCCCGCGCGTTCGACTACGCGGCGATCCACGGCAAGGACCTGCGCACCGGCGGTGCCGGCCCGTTCGCTGACTACCTCACGAAGAACGCCTCGACGGTGGAGCTCGGCACCGCCGCCGCGTCTGCTGGCTCGACGTACACCGACCTGGTGAACGGCGAGAAGGTCGTCGTCGACGCCGGCTTCGACTTCACCGGCTTCGCGGCCGACCCGCGGCTCAAGCCCACCCTCAAGCTGTCCACGGACACGCAGGGTCGGCCGCTGTGGGTCGACGCCCCGGACATGGGCTTCAACGGCGGCAACCTCATCGGTTACCCGGCGGTCTACAACCGCGGGGTCTCCGGCTCCTACCGGCGCTCGGGCAGCCGCGTGCAGGTCGTCACGATCACCGGCACGCCGACCGGTGGAACGTTCACGCTCGCCATCGGCGGCGTGCAGACCGCCGCGCTGGCGTACAACGTCAGCACCGCCGCGATGCAGACCGCGATCCGTGGCCTCGGCACCCCGTGGGCCGCGGCGACCGTCTCCGGCACCGCCGGCACGACGTACACCATCACCCTGTCCCCGGTCGGTGGCGCCTCCGCGCCGATCTTCGTCGCCGCGAACGCCCTCACCGGCGGCACGACGCCCGCGGTCCTGGTCGCGCAGTCCCCGGACAGCGACTCGAACCTGCGTGCGATCGGCGGCGACTGGTCGCAGGCCGCCTGGGGACAGGGCATGGACATCACGATCAAGGTGTCGGACACCGCGTCGTACGTCGACGAGGCCGGCACCACGCACTCCGCGTTCCAGGAGAACCTCGTCCTCCTGCTCGTCGAGGCGCACTACGGCTTCGTGACGTCCGACGCGCTCGGTGCGTTCGTGGCGTACACCGACGCCGCCTGACCGATCCGGACCGGGAAGGAGGTGGGGCGGCCGTGACCTACGCCAACGTCACCGACGTGGCCGACGAGCTCGGCCGCCCCATCACCACCGCCGAGGAGCTCGCGCAGGTCAACGCGTGGCTGCGCCGCACCGAGGCGACGATCCGCACCAGGGTCGCGGACCTGGACGCCCGTGTGACCGACGGGATCCTCGACTCCGCGCTCGTCTCGTCGATCGAGGCCGCGGTCGTCGCCCGCAAGGTCCTCAACCCCGAGGGCAAGCAGAACGAGAAGATCGACGACTACTCCTATGGGCGCACGCCGGCGGCGGCAACGGTCGACCTTGCGCTCACCGACCACGAGTGGGCGCTCCTTCTCCCGCAGCCCGCGTCGCCCAGTGCGTTCTCGACGCGCCCGCACTTCGAGCCCGACGCTCCGGCTGAGGTGTGGACGTGACCGCAGCCTCCGCGCTCGCCGCTGGTCGCCGCGCCGCCGAGTCGCTGATGACCGATGCGTGCACGGTCCGCGCGGTCACGGGCCAGGCCACCGACCAGACCACGGGCGCTGTCACCCCGGCGTACAGCGCGCCGCTGTACACGGGCCGGTGCAAGGTCCAGTCGAACGAGATGCAGGAGCGCACGCCCGAAGCCGCCGGCGCCGACGTGACGGTCCTGCGCTACTCGGTGCACGTCCCGGTCGCCGCGTTCGCTCCGGCGATCGGTCAGGTGGTGGCGATCACGTCGGCTGCGAGTGACCCGAACCTCGCTGGCCGCGCCTTCCGCGTCGTCGCGCTCCTACACAAGTCACAGGCGACCGCGTACCGGCTCGGCGTGGAGGAGGTCGTCTGATGGCAGGTGCCACGTTCGACGCGTCCGAGGTGCGCGCGCTCGCGATCGACCTGTCGAACGTCGGCCGCTCGATCGACCCGAAGGTGCGTGCGGTCATCAGCCGCGGCGCGCTGAACATCAAGCGCCAGATGGTCGCGGAGATGTCCGCGAGCCCGTCGTTCAAGGGCACCGCGTCGTCGATCTCCTACGACCTGACCGGCAACGCGTTCTACACCGAGGCAGAGATCGGCCCCAAGGTCGGCGAGGGAGAGCGCGGCGGCCTCGGGTCCATCGCCTACTTTGGCTCGTCGACCGGCGGCGGCACCGTCCCGGATCCGCAGGGAGCGCTCAACGCTGAGGCCCCGAAGGTCGAGGCGGCCCTGCTCGACGTGCTCGGCGGCATCCTGTGAAGGACGAGATGGCCGCGGTCAAGGCGGCTCTCGGCACCTCGCACCCCGTCCACGAGATCACGGTCGTCGGCACACCGACGTACCCCTACTACTTGCTCTGGTCGTCGAACGGGAACCCGCCCGTCGAACGGTCGGTGCGCGCCGAGACGACGGACATCGACGACACGTTCGGCGTCACGAGCGTCGGCCTGACGCCCGACAGCGTGCGGATCATCGCCAAGAACGCGCGCGACGCCCTGTGCCCGAACGGGCTGCCGACCACGCTCGCGGTCACGGGCCGCGTGGTCACGGTCTCGCTCGCCGAGTCGCGACCGATCCAGCCCGACAAGGACGTGACGCTCCAGTCCGGCGCGCACCCGCTGTACGGCGTGGACGTGTTCCGCATCGCGTCCGTGCCCGCCTGATCCCCCACCAATCCACCCCGAGCCGTCCGGCGTCGGGGCCGTTCGCACGCCCGGAGGCCGCTCATGGCACAGCCCAAGGAGACGCCGGAGCCGCAGGGCTTCCGGCCCATCGAGGTCGGGTTCGCGCCCGACGAGACGTTCCGGCCCATCGAGGTCGGACCGACGGCCGCGCCCGTGGCCGACGCACTCCCTGCCCCGAAGCCCGCCACGGGCGAGAAGGAGGACTGAGCCATGGCACGCATGGTCGACCTCGCCACCACGACCTACTGGTGGGTCGCCGGTGACACCGAGCCCACCACCGCCACCGCCGTCAACGCCGGCGTGAACATCTCCGCGTACGTCACGTCGGCCACGAAGATCGGCCCGGTCGCGTCGGACACCGTCTCGGAGAAGTCGATCACGGACACGTCGAACGCCGTCGTCCCGATCATCGGCAACTACGAGGGCAACCTGGTGCTGTTCCGTGACCTGACGTCGGGTGCGCCGACGGCGAACGACCCGATGACCACGATCGGCGCCGCGTCGGGTGTCGTGGGCTGGGTCATCAAGCGCGTCGGCTTCGCGTCGACCGTGGCGGCTACGTCCTCGCACAAGGTCGACAAGTACAAGTTCATGACCGACACCCCGCAGCCGTCGGGTGGCGAGGGTGACGGGTACCTGAAGGTCGTGATCCCGCTGCTCCAGCAGGGCACGTTCAAGCTCCAGGCCGCCCTCACCTGATCGGACTCCCCGCCGCCCGGCCCCGGTTCCCGGGCGGCGGGGATCGACCCAGAACCGGACCCCTGAACCGGGAGAGCCACCGTGAGCACCACCGATGACGGCCTGAACCTCGACCCCGCGACCGTCGACCTGGACGCGTGGATCGACGATGTTCAGCGCCCCGAGGTCACCGTCGAGCTGTACCCGCGCGAGGTCGCGTTCCGTGAGCGCTTGGCCGAGCTCGAGGCGCAGGTCGACGCGATCGACGACGACGCCGACCGCGGACTCGATGACCCGTCCACGGCGACGATCCTCGCCAAGATCGACGAACTCCGTGCCGAACGGGCCGCGTCAACCCTGCGTGTGCGCCTGCGCCAGCCACTCCAGGAGGAGTTCGTGGACGCCGCCGTCCGCGCCAAGAGGGCGAAGGTGCCCGAGCGCGACTGGGTGTTCTGGCAGATCGCGACGGCGTGCGTCGAGCCCGCGTTCACCCCCGAGCAACTGCGGCGCCTGTCCAGGCGCGACCGGTCCGGCGAGGCGATGTGGGCCCAGCTCGTCAACGCCGTGCAGGGGCTCCTCAAGGGGCTGCCGGTCCCTTCGTAGCCCGCGCGCTCCACCGGTTCCCCGCGCTCGTGGTGGAACTGCGGACCGCGCGGGCGAATGGGATCCCGCACAGCACCCTGAGGTTCGGTCGCAGCCCGCGGAAGTGGTCGCCGATCGACCGGACACTCGCGATCGCTCTGACCGTGTACGAGGACGGCCTGTGCCCGAAGTGCGGTCACCCGCGGCACCGGGCGTGGAACGACGACATGCGCGACCTGTACAAGGCACACCGGGTGACGTGTGTGGCGTGCTTGGCGGTTCACGAGGAGACGAGCCACCGGGCGCCGACCGGCGCTGAGGTGGTGTTCGTGTCGGATGAGGCGCCGGACGGTTTCGAGCCGGATCCGCGGATGGCGCAGGCGCTCTAGTCGCTGAGCAGGTCCGCGCAAATGCGGCCGGTCTGCGGGCGCGAGCGCGACCTGCATGGTGCGCGACCCCACGGCTCTCCTGAGCGCGTCGTTCACGAGCCCATCGAACCACGGCGAGGGGGTGGCGTGTGGCTGAGCGCGTGACGACCGTCCGCTTGCGGGCCGAGATCGCCGACCTGAAGCGTCAGATGGCCGACGCCGGCCTGGCCGTCAAGGGTGTCGGCGACGAGGCGGAGAAGGCGTCGAAGCGGTCGAACGACGCCCTGTCGAAGATCTCGGTCACCGCCGGGCTGCTCGGCGCCGCGCTGGTGGCTGCGTCGGCGACGGCCGTCATGGCGTTCGCGAACTTCGACCAGTCGATGTCGAACGTGCAGGCGGCGACGCACGAGACCGCCGCGAACATGGGCGCACTGCGTGACGCTGCGCTTGAGGCCGGCAAGCGCACGGTGTTCTCGGCGACGGAGTCCGCGGGTGCGATCGAGGAGCTGGCGAAGGCCGGCGTCGAGACCAAGGACATCCTGGCCGGTGGACTGGACGGCGCCCTCGACCTCGCCGCCGCCGGAGGCCTCGACGTCGCCGAGGCGGCCGGGATCGCGTCGGTCGCCCTCGTGCAGTTCAAGCGCCCCGGGTCCGATGCGGCGCACATCGCCGACGGCTCCGTGCAGGACCTCGGCATGGCCCTCAAGCAGGGCGGCCAGGTCGCCGCCGCCACCGGTCTGTCGATCGAGGAGACCACCGCGGCGCTCAGCGCGTTCGCGTCCGCTGGCCTCCTCGGGTCGGACGCTGGCACGTCGCTCAAGACGATGCTTCAGCGCCTCACCCCGCAGTCCGACGAAGCCGCCGCGCTGATGAAGAAGCTCGGGGTCGAGGCCTACGACGCGTCGGGCAACTTCGTCGGGCTTGCGGCCTACGCCGGGAAGCTCCAGACGGGCCTCAAGGACCTGACGCCCGAGGCACGCAACGCGGCCCTGGCGACGCTGTTCGGCTCGGACGCCGTGCGTGCCGCGAACGTGCTGTACAGCGAGGGCGAGAAGGGCATCCGCGACTGGACGGCGGCGGTCAACGACCAGGGCTACGCGTCCGAGACGGCCGCGATCCGACTCGACAACCTCAAGGGCGACTTCGAGCAGCTTTCAGGGTCGGTCGAGACGGCGATGATCGGCCTTGGCGAGTCGGCGAACGGGCCGCTCCGGGCAGCGGTGCAAGGCGCCACCGATCTGGTGAACGCGTTCGCGTCCGCGCCCGACGCGGTGCAGGGCGTGACGCTCGCGCTGATCGGCTCAGGCGGCTTGGTGCTTCTCGGCATCGCCGGGCTGACGAAGCTCGCCGCCTCGTTCAACGAGATCAAGTCCGCACTGGCGACGATGAACATGTCGATGAAGACGGCAGCGTTGCGAGGCGCGGCCATCGGCGGCGCGCTGACAGTCGCCGGTCTGGTTATCGCCGACTTCGCCCAGCGTGCGGCCGACGCCCGCGGAAACATCGACGCCATCAAGGACACCCTCGACGGCCTCGGGAAGACGACGTCCGAGACGACCAAGGCGATGAACGAGTTCCTGTCAAGCGACTCATCGAGCCGTGGAGCGGGTTCGTTGATTGACCAGGCGGAGAAGTTCAACCTGACCGCCAAGGACCTGCGCGGATACATCCTCGGGAACCAGGATGCGATTGCGAAGGTCACCGCCAACACGTCGGCGTGGGCCGACTCGCAGTTGCAGGTTCGGGACGCCTACGAGTACACGGTCGGATACGACTTCCTCACCCCCCTCAAGCAGTATTCGAGCCAGCTCACGGTGGCGCAGAAAGAAGCCCTCGCCAAGGCGGACGCCGACCGGGAGGCTGGCGTAGCCGCGCAGGACTCGGCCGCCGCGACGCTGGAGCAGAAGTCGGCCCTCTCCAAGCTCGCCGACGACATGGCGAGCGGGCAGCGGTCGACTGAGAACTACACCGACGCCCTCAAGGACCTCATCGACGCGCAGATGAAGGCCGCCGGCATCGTCCTCGACATGCGCGACGCCCAGCGCAACGTCCAGGAGGCCATCGCCGCAGCGAGCAAGGCCGTCGAGGACAACGGGCAGACGCTCGACATCACCACGGACAAGGGCCGCAAGAACCAGGCCGCTCTCGACGCCATCGCGAACTCGTCATGGGACCTCATCGACTCGATGCGGGAGAACAACGCGACCGGCGGTGAGCTGCAGGCGCAGATGGCGGCGTCGCGGCAGGCATTCCTTGATGCCGCGGGCGCCATGGGGATGGGCGCGGACGAGGCGAACGCGCTGGCCGACAAGCTGGGCTTGATCCCCAAGAACGTGTCCACCGAGGTCGTGGTCGACACCGCGAACGCGGAGAACTCGATCAACCGGCTGATCACCTTGTTCGACGGCCGCACGATCACGATGAACGTCAAGACTGGCGAGTTCAAGGTCAACGGCACGACGCTCCGCGGGTACGACACTGGCGGGTGGACGGGGGACGGCTCGCGGCGCGAGATCGCTGGCGTCACCCATGGGCAGGAGTTCGTCGTCAAGGCTGGCCCGGCGTCGCAGTACCGGGGCGCCCTAGAAGCCATGAACGCAGGGTTGCCGCTGCGCGGAGTCGTCACCGCCGCACCCGGCGCCGGCTCCACGACGGCCGTCGGTGACACCACCACCATCAACGCCCCGGTGACCGTGCACACCATCGACCCCGAGGGTGTGGCGACGGCGATCATGGCCAAGTTCGAGAGGTTGGCGAAGTGACCGCGACGCCGTACCTGACCCTCGGATCGCTGCTCCTCGCGGACACGGACGCGAACGGCGTCACGTGGAAGGTGCAGCGCTCATCTGCGCTGTGGAACCCGGCGCCGTCAACGGCGCAGTCGACGCAGAACGTGAACCGTGACGGCGGTTGGTCGCCGACCGCGTACAGGTCACCGACGCACCCGACCGTCGACGTGCTGATCTACGCTCCGACGCCCGCTGCGCTGCGTGCCGCGCTCGACTCACTGGCGGCCGCTACCAAGGTCGGCACAACGACGCTGACGGTCACGGGAGCGTCCGGGTCGCGGTTCCTCACGGTCAAGCGTGAGGGCCAACCTGACGTCGAGTACCTGTCGCCGACCAAGGCGCTTGTGGGGCTCCAGTTCCTTGCACCGGACCCGCGGTGGTTCGGTGCGGCCCTGTCGCAGTCGACGGCGCTCCCGGCGGCCTCGGCGGCCTGGACGATCCCGCTGGCGCTGCCGGCGGCGATCACGTCGACGCGCCTGTCTGGTCGGGTGTCGTTGACGAACCCGGGGAACGTGGATGCGCCGGTGACGGTGAGGTTCTACGGGCCGACGTCGGGGGGCCTGATTGGGCCGATGGTGACGCACGTGGAGTCCGGAGCGCGGGTGTCGTTGCCGTCGCTGGTGGTCCTGCCGGGTGAGCGCGTGGACGTCGCGAATGGTCGCGCGCTTGCTGATGGTGTCGCTGGCCGTGACGGGTACCTGGTGGATAACGACCCGTTGGTGCTGCCGCCTGGGACGCACGCGTTCCAGTTCGAGGCGGCGTCGTCCGGGCCTGGTGCGCAGATGACCGTCGAGTCGTGGGAGGCATGGGAATGACAAGGCGACTGCTGGCCGACGGGACCATCTCGGGGCAGGGACTCCGTCAACTCCTGGCGCGCATTCCCGGCTCTACGACGGCGCGCCCGCTGGGCGGCCGCGGCGGTGTGCGGTACGGGACGCCGACGACCACGGTCGAGGTGTCGGGGTCGACGTGGACGTGTCACGCGCACTCTGGTGTACTCGACACGGGCTCGCTCGCGACTTACGGGCCGTACCCGTACTCAGTCGACGCCGACGAGACGGGCACGGTCACATCGGCGCACGCGACCCTCTCTCGGATCGACACGCTGTACGTGCAGCTCAACGACAACGTCCTCGACTCGTCCGGGTCGACGGGCGCTACGGTCGCGCTGGCGACCGGCACTGCCGGGTCTGGAACGCCGGCGTCAGTCCCGACCCGGTCCGTCGCAATCGCGTACCTCACGCGCGCGTCTGCGGCTTCGGGCGGTGCGGTGACGGTGTCGTGGGTCGCACCGTATCTCGACCAGGGCGTCATCCCGGTGCGCGATACTACCGAGCGGGACGCGATCACTTGGGGCACGGCACAGTCGCCGGCGGTTGCGTGGCGCGCCGACACGCTCACGCTCGAGTCGGGTATCGGCACGACGTGGGACCACCTCGCGGGCGGTACCCCGTCCCACGCGACGCAGACCATTCCGGCGACGTCGTCGCCGTTCCTGAACACGACCATGGGCGTGTACTCCTCGGCGACGTGGTCATGGACGCCCACTCGTTCCGGCGTCGCTGAGGTCAGAGCGGTGATCGACGTGTCAGCGGCAGGCGCGGGGTTCGGGCTGTTCTCCGCACAGGTCAACGCGGGCGGCACGGGCGGCCCAGTCCGGATCCTGTTCGAGGGTGAGGACCGCCGTCAGCTCGAAGTGCCCGCTTGGCCGTTCCGCGTCCGGGCCGGCGTCTCGGTTGCGCTCAACCTCTGGGTGTCTGTCTACATCGGCACGGGTGGCGTGAACCTCAACTCGGGGATCCCGATTTCGCAGTGGGAGGCCACGGTCCGGTGACCTTGACATGGATCGCGGTCGAGGCGGCGACGGGGCGGGTGATCTGCCCGCTGCCGGGGCTGGTCGTCCCGGACCTGCCGCTGACGATCGGCCGGTCGGAGCAGGCGCAGGCGTCCCTGCCGCTGACCGACGACCTGCACCCGGACTGGGAGCGGGCCGTGACGGACGGGTACTCGTGCCTGGTCGCGCTCGACGGCGACACACCCAAGTGGGGCGGCATCGTCCTCGACTCCCCGCGGACTGAGGATGACACGATCTCCCTGTCGCTCCTGACGATCGACGGGTACTTCGAGCGCCGCTACGTCGGCTCCGTGTCGTACCAGGGCGTCGGACGCTGCCGGATGATCGCCGACCTGATCGCCCGGTTCGTGGCGTCCGGCACGGTCCCCGGCATCCCGATCGACGTCCTGGTGCTCGATGAGGGCGTCGTGGACTCGGCGTCGTGGGGCTCGGCCGAGGGCAAGACCGTCGCGGACGCACTGGACGACCTCGACGAGCGCGAGGGGTCCGTCGAGTGGGTCACGACGTGGCGCCGCGTGGTCGACGGCGCGGGCGTGCGGTACCTGCCGCGCCTCGCCGTCGGCACCACCATCGGGGACACGTCCGCTGCTCCCGGGGTCACGCTCTCGACCGGAACCGCCGTCACCCACTTCATGCAGCCCCGGTCCTACAAGAGCGGGTCCGGCGCGAACCGGGTCAAGGCCGTGTCATCCGGGCAGGGGTCCGCGCGACCGATGACCGGATGGGCCGTCGCCCCGGATGATGGCCGCCCAGCGTTCGACGAGGTGTACACCCCGCAGACGTCGCTGACGGCTGACGAGACCCTTGGTGGCGCGGCACGTGAGCGCCTCGCGCAGATCGCCGCAGGTCGACGGTCCCTGACGCTCGAGGTCCGCACCAGCGGGACCAACATCCCGGTACCGGGCACCGACTACGGGGTCGGTGACACGGTGGGATACGACCTCACCGGCCGGTCCCTCGGCTACG
>QKHE01000133.1 GCA_003250155.1 Chloroflexota bacterium
CCGTGCGTGCTCATGATCGTGTTGTAGAGGTCGCGGTTGAGGAGCTCGCCTGGCTGCGCCAGCTCGAGCCGCATCACCAGCGCCAGCGTGCCCGCCACCAGGAACAGCGCGAAGCTCGTGACGAGGTACTGGACGCCGATGACCTTGTGATCGGTCGTGAAGTGCAGATAGCGCGCCCGATCACCCAGCCGCCCATGCGCCGCCGCCTCGTCGGCCAGGTCGGTCGGACGCCCGACGAGCCAGCGCAACCAGAAGCGGAAGGCGCCGAGGCCCGTGAGCCAGCCCAGCTGGAGCCCGATGAAGCCGAGCAGCAGGAAGTGGCCCGGCTTCGGGCCGGCGCCGAGGAGGCCCGCGATCAGCAGCGGCGCGATGCCGACGACGGCGCCGATGAGTCCGCCGAGGAGACCACGCCCGATGCCCGGCGTCAACCCACCGCGAAATGCCGTCGTGATCACGCTCATTTGGGGGGCGCCTTTCGCAGGTCATCCAGCCAGGCGGTGAACTCGTCCGGCTCCACGACGCGAACGTCGGCGACCATCCGCGTGTGGCCGAAGCCGCACAGCTCCGCACACTGGCCGCCGTAATGGCCGGTGAAGGTCGGCGTGACGTCAGCGAAGGTCTCGCGCCCCGGCACGGCGTCCTGCTTCACGCCGAACGCCGGGACCGAGAACGAGTGGATCACGTCCTTCGACACGATCGTGATGTGGACGGCCTCACCCACGGGCAGGACGAGCTCCTTGGACTCCGCCTCGATCCCCGGGTACGTGAAGCGCCACGACCACTGGCTGCCGACGGCGGTCACCTCGACGGTCCCGGGACGGTCACCACGGATGTCGAGAAGCCCCACGGCGCCATACACCGACAATGCCAACACGGCCACGAGGGATGCGACCACCCAGCCAATCTCGAACGACCGGTGATCGTGGATCGGCGGACCGTCGCTGAGCGCCTCCCCCGGCGCGGCCCGAAAGCGAAGCACCGAGTAGGCCATCGGCACGACCACGAGGAGCAGGACCGGCACCGACATCGCCGTCAGGACGACGAAGGCGCCGTTCTCGATCTGCGCCTCCCGCGAGGCGATGACCGGCATGATCTGCAAGCCGACCACGATCGCCACGCCGACGATGCTGAGAGCGAGCCAGATCCCGGCGGCGACGAGCGTGTGTTGTCGTGCGCTCACGAGCGTTGCGCGGACTCGTTGGCGGCTACTCGACGGTCAGGTCCGCGTGCATCCCCTTGGCGTAGTGCTCCTCGATATTGCAGAGGATGACGTAGTGACCAGGCGCCAGGTTGACCGTCAGCGTCTGGGTCGACCCGGACTCGATGTCCTCGATCTCGTCGACCGGCTCGAACGCCGACTCGTCGACGGTGTCGCCGGAGACCGGCAGGCTGTCCGCCTTGACGTCGGTCTTGACGACCACGAACTCGTGGATGTTGGCGCCGGTGTTCTCGACCGTGAAGGTGATCGATCCGGACTTGCCGGTCGCGCCGCCGAGATCGATGCTCCAGTCCGCGAGCGTGGCGTTGATGGCGCTCACCGGGCCCGCGGGCGTGTTGTCCGAACAGGCGCCGACCACCGCGACCATGGCAAGCATGGCGAGCACAGTCCGAAGACGCATCGTCTCTCCTCCTTCCATCCAGCGGCACGTCCAGCGAACGTGTCGCCGGCGGCGCTCCCGGCCGGGGCAGCGAGCCGCGAAGCGTCGCGAGCCAACGATCGCAACGGGCAGACCCTCGATCTATACTCGAAACGCGCCATCCTGAGGGTCCGTCCTTGCCCAATCCGACCTACACGGCGATGCCGCAGAACGTGGCGACTGCGTCCCACGAGCCGAGAGCGAACGCCCCCGAGACCACGCCCGTCGCCCTGCTCGACCGCTGGCTCGCGATGCCCGTGGCGCGGTCCCGCAAGACCCAGCTGGCGATCGACCTGGCGATCGTGGCCATCACGATCCTGACCTTCGCCCGGGCGTGGGAACCGGATGTGCCGTTCCACGTCGTCTTCGTGCTGCTCGTCGTCCATGCCTTCCTGTTCGGATTCCCGGGGACGATCATCCGGATCGGGCTCGTCTCGATCGCCATCGTGGCCTACGCGGTCGCCGGCGCCCTCGGTCTCGGGTTCGAGCAGAACGAGCTCTCCGAGTGGCCGCTGATGTTCCTGATCGCGGTGCTCGTCGCCCTCATGGCCGACTGGCGCGAGGCCTCGGCACGTCACTTCGAGTCCCTGTTCCGACACGCCAGCGACCGCCTGCTCGAGGTCCAGGAAGACGAGCGCCGCCGGTTCGCGCGGGAGCTGCACGACGGCGTCGGCCAGACGCTGACCGCGCTGATGCTGGCGATCGACGCGGCGGACGATGCGACGACGCCACCCGCGGTGCGGAATGAGCGCACCGCGTCGGCGCGCCGACTCGCCCACGATGCGCTGCTCGAAACGCATGATCTCGCCACGCGCCTGCGTCCGGCGCGGATCGAGCAGCTCGGGCTGGCCGGCGCCCTTCGGGATCTCTCGACCCGGGCCGGTTGCCAGGTCAGCCTGACCATCGAGCCGGAGGCCGACTCCGTGTCGCTGCTGCCTGCGAGCGCCGGCGTCGAGGTCTACCGCATCGCCCAGGAGGCCCTCGCGAACGTCGCTCGGCACAGCGGTGCGGATCGAGCGGAAGTCCGGCTTGGCGTCGAGGGCGACCGGGTTCGCCTCGATGTCGCGGACGCCGGCAACGGCTTCGACCTCGACGCGGCGGGCGGCGACGGCCTGGGCCTGCCGGGAATGCGCGAGCGGGCGGCCCTCCTCGGCGCGTCGCTGACGATCTCGTCCAGGCCCGGTGGCGGCACGCAGGTCACCGTCCTCGTGCGCCGCCCGGCGTCGACCGAGGCGTGACCGTGACGACCGTCGCACTCGTCGAGGACCACCGGCTCGTCAGGGAGGGCATCCGCGTCCTGCTCGAGCGGGCGCCCGGCATCGAGGTCGTCGGCGAGGCGGCGACCGCCGAGGAGGCATTCGAGCTCGTCGAGCGGACGAAACCCCAGGTCGCACTGGTCGACCTCACGCTCGGCGATGCGGACGGAGTGACCCTGATCCGCGGACTGGTCGTCCGCTACCCGGACACCCGGACGATCGCGCTGACGATGCACCGCAATGGCGAAACGGTCCGCGAAGCGCTGCTGGCCGGCGCGTCGGGCTACGTGGTCAAGGGTGCGTCCCGGGCGGACCTGCTCGCCGCGATCGCGGCCGTAGCCCGGGGCGAGCAATACGTCCACTCCACGGTCGCCGGGATCGTGGTCAGCGACTCGCTGCGCTGGCTGCGCCACGGCGAGCGCCTCAGCCCACGCGAGCGCGAGGTGCTGCGGCTCGTGGCGGACGGCCGCACCGCCCCGGAGGCCGCGCTGGTGCTGGGCATCAGCGCCCACACCGTCCGGCGGCACCTGTCGAACCTGTCCGCGAAGCTTGGCGTCGCCGGCCGCGCCGGCCTGACCCGGTACGCCGTCGAGCACGGGCTGACGAGCGACCGCAACTGAGGCACATCGTCGACCGGCGGCGCGGCGTCCCGCGGCGACGTTACGTGCCGAGGGCGGCCTCCAGGACGATCGGACCCGAGCGTGCCGCTGGGTCCGCGTCCGCAGGTTCGAGGCTGACGCGGAAGATCGTGTCCGGACCGATCTCGAAGGTCGCCCACTCGTCGAGCTCGCCGACCCAGTAGCCGGTCTGCTCGACGAAGTACATCTCGCCGACTGCCCAGCCCGGTCCACCGTCGGCCAGCCAGCAGCGGTACAGCTGGTCGTCGGCCGGGGGCGCGAGCCCGGTCGTGAGCACGACGAAGTCGTGGCTGGACCACGACACCGAGCCGGCACGCGTCCCGTCCGGCTCGCGCAGATCGACGATCCGGTGCGCGGTGTCCGCCATGACCCGGTCGACGACGCGCACCACGTACTGCATCCGGCGCGCCTGGGTCGAGAGGTCGTCCAGGCGACGGACCTGATCGGCGATGAGCCCGCCGGCGAGGACGACGAGCACGACCGCGGCGGCCATCCCGAGCAGATTCCGGCGACCCCAGCCGAGGCGAAGTCGCCGGCCGTGGCTCCCAGCCTGGCCGGCGCCGATGGCCCGTTCCGTGCCCACCCTGGCCAGCACGGCGTCGCGAACCGCCTCGGGCGCGCGGATCGGCGCGATCGCGGGGTTCTCGGCGGCGGCGCCGGCGACCCCGAGCGCGACGAGCGTCTGTGTCCGACGCCAGGCCTCGATCTCGGCCCGGCACTCGTCGCAGCCCGCGGCATGGTCGACGAGCGCGCGATCGATCGGGTCGGGCGAGGCCTCGAGCGCCGCCAGGCGACCCGGCTCCAGCGCCAGGTCGGCGATCCGCTCGTGGGCCGCGGCGTGATCGATCGTCACGGCGCGTCTCCATGGCCCCGCGTCGGCGTCGTTTCGGGCGATTCCGTCGCCGCCTGGACCGCGGACTCGTCCAGCAGACCCGGCTCGTTCACGAGGCGCGCCCGGAGGTGGGCCATGCCGCGACGGGTTCGCGACTTGACGGTCCCGAGCGGCCAGCCCAGGCGATCTGCGATCTCGCTCTGCGACAGCCCGCCGGCGTAGGCGAGCGAGAGCACCTGCTGCTCGCTCTCCGGCAGCTCGGACATCGCGGTTCTGACGAGCGACTGCAGCCATCGACGCTCGGCGATCGCGTCCGGGTCGGGCGATGACTGCTGAGCGCCGACGCTGCCCTCCATGCCGGCTCGTCCGGTCTCGAGCCAGGTCGGACGGTCGACTCCGTCGGCGTCGGGGTTCGGCGCGTCGAGCGACAGCGCCAGGCGCATCGGGCGCCGCGACTCCGCCCGCAGCCGGTCGATGGCCCGATGTCGGGCGATGCCCAGCAGCCACGTGAGCAGCGACCCGGCCGCCGCGTCGAACTGGCCGGCCCGTCGCCACAGGGCCATGAAGGCGTCCTGGGCGACCTCGGCCGCCGCCTCGCGGTCGCCGAGGAAGCGCACGACGGAGCCGAAGACGAAGTGGGCGTGCCGGTCGTAGGCGATCACGAAGGCACGCTCCTCACCCGCCGCGATCCGCGCGACGAGGTCGCGATCCTCGAACGGATCGCCGGAGATGCTCATCGAGTCGCCGTTGAGGAGTGCATTCGGCGATGGTCAGCTCCACCTCACTCCGTGTCCAGCTCGAACGCCGGACGGTCCTCGTCAGTAGTCGTAGGGGACGTCGTCGGACCCCTGGGGCGTCGTCGTCGGGGCGGCATCCCCGACCGCCTCGCCCGCCGGGGTGAGCAGGTACCACACGCCGCCGACGCCCTGGCCGTTCGTGTCACCCGCCGCCGGATCGTTGACGAAGTAGTAGAGCGGGTGGCCGGCGTAGGCGACCTGGATCCCGCCATCGGGCCGCTCGAAGGTCGTGAGCGTGCCGGTCAGGCCGGCGCCGGCGTGCGGCTCCGCGCCCTCGGAGACCATGACCGCTGGCCACTTGTCGATGCAGCCCTCGAGACAGGCCGTGCCGGCACCGCCCTCCGGGTCCGGCGTGAACAGGTAGACCGACCGACCGTCGACCGTGAGGATGTCGCCGTACGTCGCGTCGTGGGTGACGTCGACCGTCACGTCCTCGGTCATGGGCGGTTCCGTCAGCGCGACCGTCGGCGTCGCCGTGGGCGGCGTGGTCGGTGTCGGCGCGGCGGTCGGGCCGGCCCCGGCCGGCGCGGTGCAGGCAGCGGCGAGGATCGCGACGAGGACGGCGGGAGCGAACGCGCGGCTGAGCGCTCCGTGTCGGCGATGCATGGGACCTCCTCGATGGTCGTCCGGTTCAGGTTCGGAGCCGTTGCTGACCCATACGCTCGCTGGATCGCGACGGATCGCGACGGGTCGCCACCCGGCTAGCGAGGGCGAAGACCGCCTCGGGCAGCGATTCGAAGCTCGGCGTCCGTCCAGCCTGGGTCGAATGGAGCGCCCGCCGTGTCGAGGTCGAGCACCAGCGGAGCGTGATCGGACGGGATCGGCTTGCCCTTGCGCGCTTCCCGGTCGATCTCGACGGCGACCGCCCGCCCGGTGAGGACCGAGGTCGGAAGCAGGTGGTCGATCCGCATCCCGAAGTTCTTGTGGAAGTTGCCGGCCCGGTAGTCCCACCAGGTGAACCGACCGCGGGCATCCGGGTGGGCCTCCCGGAATGCGTCGTGGAGCCCCCACTCGAGGAGGCCTCGGAACGCCTCACGCTCCGGTGCCGAGACATGGGTCCCGCCATGGGCCAGGCCGGGATCCCAGACGTCGTCGTCGGCCGGCGCGACGTTGAGGTCGCCGCCGAGCAGCAACGCCTCGTCCTGCCGCCGCGTCTCGTCCAGCCAGCGGCGAACCCGGCGGAACCAGCGCAGCTTGCCCTCGTAGAACGGCGACCCGACGACGCGGCCATTGGGCGCATACAGGCTGACGACGCGAATCGGGTCCGCGTCCGGGGCGGTGACCACGACCGAGGCCATGCGAGCCTCGTCGGACGGGTCGAAATCCTCCTCCTGCAGCGAGACCGCCGCCCCGGCGCCGCTGTCGCGGACCGGCCCGTCGCCGAAGTTCGTGATCGGCTCGCTGATCGCGAGCCCATCACGGACCGCGATGGCGACGCCGTTCCAGCGACCTTCGCCGTGGTGGACGAGCTGGTAGCCGGCCATCTGGAAGGTCATCAGCGGTGCATCCGCGTCGGACAGCTTGGTCTCCTGCAGCAGCAGGACGTCGGGCGCGGCTCGGGCGAGCCACCACTCGACCTTCTCGAGGCGCGCCTTGAGCGAGTTGACGTTCCAGGTCGCGATGCGCATCAGCGGTCCCCAGGGCCCGCCCCTCGAGGCGGCGGCCCGCCTATCGGCTGCCTCGCAGATCCCGAATCGTCATCGCGTCCATCTCGGGCGTCGCGCCACCGTGCTCCTCGAACGGCAGGCCGAGCGTCTCGAACGCGCCGCGCGTCGCGTCGGGGTCGGAGGTCGTGAGCATCAACGCCCCGTCGGTGTCCTCGGCCACGCCGACGATGCCGGTGATGTTCACCCCACGTTCGGCGAGCGCCGAGGCGACACGGGCCAGCGAGCCCGGCTTGTCCTCCAGCTGGACCGTGAACCAGACCATCATTCGCCGGCCCCTCCCTTGCCGTCATGCCTCAGGGGATGGTAGCCGCTGCCGTCCGCGGGGCTCGCGACGGCCATACCCTTCAGCCGTGACGACCGTCGCGGCGCAGGTCTTCGGGACGAACGATTCCCAGCCGACGCGCGCGGCCCTGCGGTTCTTCAGGGAGCGGCGGATCGCGGTCCACTTCGTCGACCTGCGCCGCAAGCCCATCGCGCCCGGAGAGCTGCGGCGCTTCGTCGATCGGCTCGGGGCCGCGGCGCTCGCCGACGTCGAAGGCCGAGCCTGGCGCGACGCCGGGCTCGGCTACCTTCGAATGGACGAGGCCGAGCTCGTCGAGCGGCTGCTCGCGAACCAGGCCCTGCTGCGGCTCCCGCTCGTGCGCGTCGGGAACGGCGTCGCGGCCGGGCGCGACGAAGCGGCCTGGAGGCGGTTGCTCGGGGCGGCATCGTTGACCTAGGACCTGCGACCGGTCGCTCCTGAACCAGGGTCGTCACGCCACGTCAGGTCCGGCGAATCGACCGCCGCGCCATGGCGGCCGCCACCGCGACCACGACCGCGCCGGCGACCGCCCAGAACGGGTCGCCGATCATGAAGCTGCCGCCGATCGGGGCGCCGAGTCCCTGGGCGATCCAGACGAGGCCCGTGAGCGCGATCACGGCCCAGATCAGCAGCGAGATTCGAGGAGCGCGACGAGGGTCGGTCATCGGGCGGTGCGACCTCCTCGGCGTAGCATGCACGATGCCCGACAGAAGGAGCTGACGATGACGACGAGCGAGCGCGAGGCCGACTCGCGCGAGGCCGACCCCCGCGAAGCCGTTCCGCCGCCCGGCGGCGGCGAGCCGATGAGCGAGCGGCGACGCTCCGGGCGCCTGGTCATCCGCCGCGGCGCGGTCGACAAGCTGGCCGAGGACGCGACGCTGACCGAGGACCAGAAGCTGCTCGAGCCCACGACGCGCCCGGCGTTCCTCAACACGGACCCGTGGCGCTCGCTGCGGATCCTCTCGGAGTTCGTCGAGGGCTTCGATGCGCTCGCCGGCCTGGGGCCGGCGATCTCGATCTTCGGCTCGGCGCGCGTCCGACCGGGCAGCCCGGCCTACGAGACGGCCCGCCAGATCGGCTCCCTGCTCGCCAAGGAGGGCTACACGGTCATCACCGGCGGCGGCCCGGGGGTGATGGAGGGCGCGAACCGCGGCTGCCAGGAGGCCGGCGGCATGTCGGTCGGCTGCAACATCGAGCTGCCGCACGAGCAGTCGATCAACCCGTATGTCGACCTCGGCGTGGAGTTCCGCTACTTCTTCGCCCGCAAGGTCATGTTCGTGAAGTACGCCGACGGCTTCGTCATCCTGCCCGGCGGCTTCGGCACGATGGACGAGCTGTTCGAGGCGCTGACGCTGATCCAGACCGGCAAGATCCGCCATTTCCCGGTCGTCCTCGTCGGGTCGGCGTTCTTCGGCGGCCTGCTGGACTGGATGCGAGCGACGCTGGTGGCCGCGGGCACGGTCGAGGCGGCCGACGTCGACCTCATCCAGGTGACCGACGACCCGGCGGAGGTTGTCGAGATCATCCGCCGGGCCGGCCGGCGCCGCTCGACGAAGCGATCTGGGGCCGCCAGCGCGATGGATGGCGGCTGAACCCGACCCTCGCTCCCGTCGTCAGATGCGGGCCGTCACCTCGGGCGGAATCCGGACCTCCACGCGATCGTCCCGGATCCGGATCGGGTAGTAGTTGAAGCGCCGGACGCGGGTCAGCCGGCGGGCCTCGGTCTTCGGACCCGGGACGTCGACCTTGGGCGGCTGCCCGTCCGGGGTCCAGACCGGCACCGCGGTGCCATCCGGCAGCAGGCAGCCGGTGGTCGGCATGACCACGGCATCGCCGCTCGCGAGGTCGAATTGACCCCGGTGGAGCGGGCAGGCGACGACGCTGCCCTCGAGACGGCCGATCGACAGCGGCGCCGCCATGTGCGGACAGCGGTCATCGACCGCGACGATGCCGCCGGCGGTGTGCGCCAGCAGGACATCGAGGTCGCCGAACGTGACGCGTCGCAGGGCGCCGGGCGGCAGCTCCGCCACGGCCAGCGCGTCGAGAAACGGCGCCGAGGCGGCGCCGGGCGCGACAAGCTCCGCCGGGAAGGGGGCGATCGGGACGCTCACGTCCCGATCCTACCCGGTGACGACGTCAGTGCATCGCGGACATTGGCGACGGCGCCGGCGACCCCTCGTCGGGCGCGCCCTCGGCACCGCCGTCCGGCGCCGGTGTGGCGGCGCGGCGGCCGAGCGTCGTCCGCAGCGGCAGCTCGCGCATCACGAACGCGCCGGCCACCGCGAGGACCGTCGTCACGATCGCGACCGTGAAGGTCTGTCCGATCGCCAGCGTGAAGGCGTCGAAGAAGGCACCGTCGAGCCGCGGCACGAACGGGCCGATGAGCTGCTCGATCAGCGGCTGCGCCGGCGCCGGGGCATTGGCCTTGGCGTAGTCGATCAGCGCCTGGCCGAAGCTCTGGCCGACGCCCGACGCCTCGCCGATGTCGAGGTTCGGGACCCCGCCGCTGCCGAGGTTCTGGAGCTGATCGCGGAACGGCGCGGGGACCGCGGCGGCGATGTCGCCGAAGATCGGCGACAGCTTCGTCGGCAGGATGTCGCGGAGCGACTGGCCGAAGACCGTGCCGGCGATGGCCAACCCGACCGAGCCGCCGATCTGCCGGAAGAACGTCAGGTTGCTCGTCGCGACGCCGAGCTTGTCGTACGACACAGCGTTCTGGACGATGATCGTGAAGCCGGCCAGGGTCGGGCCGATGCCGACGCCGGTCACGAACATCCACACGTACAACGTCGCCATGTCGACGTCGGCGGTGATGTGGGACATCAGCCAGATCCCGCCGGCCATGATCGCCATCGAGGCGATCATCAGGACCTTGTACTTGCCCGTCCGGGCGATGATCTGGCCGGACAGGATCGAGCTGGCGATCAGGCCGATCAGGAGCGGGAACATCTGGTAGCCGGCCTCGGTCGCGCCGGCGCCGCGGACGACCTGGAACCAGCGCGGGATGAAGATGACCGCGCCGAAGAATCCGAACGACACGAGGAACGTCGCCGCAATCGAGGATGCATACGTCCGGTTCCGGAACAGGCCCAGCGGGATGATCGGCTCCTTGGCTCGCGACTCGATCAGGACGAAGACCGCCCCGATCGCGAGGCCGATGAGGACGAAGCCGCCGACGATGAAGTCGGTCCATTCGCCGGTCTGCTTGTTCGTCAGGCCGATGAGGAAGAACGAGATCGCGACCGCGAAGACGACCGCGCCGAGGTAGTCGATCGACCGGCTGACGTCGGGGTGGCGGACGTTCGGCAGCAGGTGCCACACCACGTACAGCGAGATGAGGCCGATCGGGATGTTCACGTAGAACACCCAGTGCCAGCTGATCGTGTCGGTGATGACGCCGCCGAGGAACGGCCCGACCAGGAACGACAGCCCAAACACGGCACCGAACAGGCCCTGGTACTTGCCCCGCTCAGCCGGCGTGAACAGGTCGCCGATGACCGCCAGCGCGATCGGGAACAGCGAGCCGGCACCGACGCCCTGGATGCCGCGGAACAGGATCAGCTGCCACATCTCCTGGCTGAGCCCGGAGAGCGCGGAGCCGATGAGGAAGATGCCGATCCCGAACAGGAGCAGCGGCTTGCGCCCGAAGAGATCGGACAGCTTGCCGTAGAAGGGGACGGTGATCGTCGAGGTGAGCAGGTAGATCGTGACGGCCCAGACGTAGTAGTCGTTGCCGCCGAGGTCGGTGACGACTCGCGGCAGCGCGGTGCCGACGACGGTCTGGTCGAGGGCGCCCAGGAACAGCGCGAGGAGGATCGCGAGGAGGATCTCCATCTTCTCGCGCCGCGGCAGGTCGAGCCCGGCGTCATGCTGATCCATGGTTGTGGGTGCGGATGTCATTCGGGTCCTTTCGATCGCTGGGGTTGCGCGGAACGCTGGGGGGACGGCCGCGGTCAGGCCGGGTCGTCGGTGAAGTAGTGGCGATGGGGGCGGTCGTCGCCGTCTCCGGCGCCGAGCTCGGCCGCGACGGCACGGCGGAGGTCGCGAACAGCCCGGCCGACGCGGCGCAGCTCGCGGTCGTCGAGCCGGCGAAGGATCCGGCGCAACCGATCGCGCT
>QKHE01000014.1 GCA_003250155.1 Chloroflexota bacterium
AGCGACGGCATCCCGGCGTTCCGGTGGTACGAGAAGTCGTCCGGCCGGCTGCTCGTCTCGAACCGGCCGGCCGACGCGGCGGAGATCGAGCGCCGCCTGTCGCGTGGTGACGGGCTCCTTCGCGGCGGGGCGAGCATCGGCAACCTGTTCTCCGGCGACGCCGCCGAGAGCATCCTGACGATGTCCCGTCTCAGCGCCGCCGAGGCCGCGCTGGGGCCCGCCCGCAGCTGGTTCTACTTCTTCATCAGCCCCTTCGCGCTGGCTCGGGCGGTGCTGCTCACGTTGGGCGAGGCCGCCAAGGAGGTCTGGCAGGCGCGCCGCCAGGCGGCTGCGGGCATCGAGCCGCGGATCCATCGGGGCGGCAGCTATCCCCTGCTGCGGGGCGTCACGAACGTCCTGCTCCGGCAGGTCTCGGTGTCGCTCGTCGCAGAGCGGATGCTCCGCGGCGTGCCGGTGATCTACGTCGACTTCACCGACTACGACGAGATCGCGCACCACGCCGGCCCGGAGCGGGGCGAGGCGCTCGACGCGCTCGACGGCGTCGACCACACGATCGGGGCGCTGGAGCAGGTCGCGATCGACGCTCCGCGGCCCTACCGCTTCGTGGTCCTGTCGGACCATGGCCAGAGCCTTGGGGCGACGTTCCGGCAGCGCTACGGCCAGACGCTCGGCGGCCTGCTGCGAGACCTCACGGACCGAGCCGTCGACGTGCGCGGCGCGACGGCAGCGGTCGAGACCTGGGGACCCGTCAACGCCCTGCTGTCGGAGCTGACACGGACTCGAGGCGTCAGCGGTCGGGTGGTTGGCCGGGCGCTGCGGACGCGATCTCGTGACGGCGTCGTCGAGCTCGGGCCGGCCGAGGTGGAACCTGTCGAGGTCGGCGAGGCCACGACGCACGAACCGAGCGCCGCGGATGGGTCGGCCGATGACATCGTCGTCTGCGCCTCCGGCAACCTGGCCCTCGTCTACTTCGTCGCGACGCCGGCGCGCCTGACCCTCGAGGCGCTTGCAGCGCGGCATCCCCGTCTCCTGGCCGCGCTCGCGGGCCACCATGGAATCGGGTTCATCATGCTCCGCTCGGAAGGGGTCGGGCCGATCGTCGTGGGACCGTCCGGCATCCGGTATCTCGAGACCGATCGGATCGACGGCGAGGACCCGCTCGGGCCGTTCGGGCCGTCGGCCGCCGATGACCTGCGTCGGCTGGACGCGATGCCGAACGTCGGCGATCTCGTGGTCAACTCTCGCCTCGACACGGACACCGGCGAGGTGGCGGCCTTCGAGGAGCTGGTTGGAAGTCACGGCGGGCTCGGTGGCTGGCAGACCGACGCGTTCGTCCTCCTGCCGGCCGCTTGGCCGACCCTCGGCGAGGATCGGCCACTCGTGGGGGCCCCGGCGGTCCACGAGCTCCTCGCCGCGGGACTGCGCGGCGCCTCCGAGCCGGCGGGCGACGCCGCGCCCGATCATCTCCGGTCGGTACCGCTCCGTCGACCTACGGACCGGCGATGAACAGCTCCCCGCGTCCGTTCACGAAGGTCGATTCGAATCCGGCTGCCTCGATCCGCGCCCGCACGTCGGGCGGCAGATCGACGGACGGCTCGAGCAGCACGTAGCCGAAGGCGCCCGAGTCCAACAGCCCGTCGAGATCGTCGAGGAGATGGAGACGGCCGCCAATCGTGTGGATGCTGAACTCGGCGTCCGGGCTGACGTCCGTCTCGTTCACGCCGGCGAACACGCCGAGCGGCGTCGCGTCCCACTGCTGGAAGGTGCGCGCCACGTGGAGGACGGCCGTGCCGGGTCCGAGGCGCCCGGCTTCGATCTCGGCCTGCACGGCCGCCACGAGCTCACGCCGCGGTTCGTCGAGCACGGTTCGAGTGTCGGGATAACCGCGCCAGAAGCCCGCTCCGGCCGTCCGCAGGTCCCACGCCAGCGCCTCGCTCCAGCGCCGCTCGCCGAGATGGAACGCGTCGATCGGGTCTGCCCGAAGCGGCATCGCGGCGACGATCACGAAGAGCCCCAGGATGATCGCCCGGCCCGCCCACGGAAGCCGTGGACCGACCCGCAGGACGGCAAGCGTCCCGCCCGCCCCGACGGCGATCGCGACCGGGATCCAGTAATAGAGCGTCTTCGGCAGCTCGAATCGGAGAGCCTTGCCCAGCAGGCCCGTGTCGTCCGGGATCAGCTGGGTCACGACGGCCGCGGTGATCCCGACCGCGGCGGCGACGAGGACGATCGCGGAGCGAGCCGCGCCGCTGCCCAGCACCCAGCCGGCGACGAGGACGATCAGCAGCACCTGGACCGCCTCGAACGACAGGCCGACGGCGCTCTGAACGGCGTCCGGCCCGGCGCCGCGGATGGCGTCCGGGATCGTGAGGAGGACGAGGACGACCCCGGCGCCCGCGAGCGCGACGAGGACGATCGGCAGTCGTCGCAGGATGGCATCGAGAAGGAGCTGCGCGCGTTCGCGCCGAAGGATCCCGGTGAGCGCGGCGCCGGCGCCGACCGCGACGACGACCGTCAGCGCCAGCGTGACCGCCGGCAGCGCCAGGCCGGCCATGGTCGCGCCCTGGGGCAGCGCCAGGACCGAGGCGACGACGCACGCGATCGTCCCATCTGCGGCCAGCGTGGTCCGGCGAACCAGGGTCACGAACCCGACCGTCGCCACGGCCAACGCGCCGATGACGGGGTGGACGAGGACCGCCGCCCCGAGGGCCAGCCCGGCGACGGTCCCGGTGCCCGGCCACCAGGCATCCGGCCGGCCGGCCAGCCGCTCCCGATCGGCCAGCAGCGCGAACGCGGCGCACACGAACGGCAGCACGACGACCGTGCCGCGACCGTCGGCCAGGCGGGCGAACGACGTCGTCATCGCGAACGCGAGAAGGATCCACGGCCAGAGCGGCAGCCCGGGGCCCTCGAGCGCCCGCGCCAGTCGATGCAGTCCTGCGGCGACGAGCACCAGCGAGGGCAGGATGAACGCCGAGATCGCGAGCGCCGCCGGCAGGCCGCTCATCGTAGTGAGCGCGCCGAGCCAGCCGACGTAGCCGAGCAGCGAACGCGACGGGCCGTAGATCGGCGACTGCGTCGCCGTCAGGGGATCGAACGAGCCGAACGCCCGGAGGTGCTCCGCCGGCGCGACGTGGTTCGGGAGGACGTCGACGAACGGCACGACCGGGCTGGCGAGCATCAGCATGACCGGCCCGCTCCAGACGACCACGACGAGGCCGGCGATCGGCAGCGACCCGATTCGGGTCGGCCAGTCACGCCAGCCCGGGCCCGGCCTCCGGCCCGGCTCCCGGGAGCGCGCCCGTCGAGTGAGCTGGACGGCCACGGGGACGACGAGCGCGGCATCCACGAGCCACAGCACGGGCGCCCGGAACAGGCCGATGCCGCCGAGGATCCCGAGCAGGACGACATCCTTCAGGAGCGTCCCGACGACCGCCCACAGGACTGCCTCGCCGAGCGACGAGAAGGGCGCCCGCCTGGCAAGCCGGGCAACCGTGAAGCCGGCCGTGAGCTCGACCGCCGTGACCACCAGGACGAGGGCCGCGGCCGGCAGGGTGACGGGCAGCTGGCCGGCGACACCCTCGACGGCCGCGGCGACGTCGAAGCCGAACTCCGTCGACGGCGCAAGGGCCACGAGCCCGGCGGCGAGGGCGGTCAGGCCGACGACGCCGACCAGGTCGAGGGCGATGTCCTCACGATCCCGGAGCCCGCTGCCGACCACGAGTCGGGATGGTACGCGGGCACCCGAGGATTCAGGCGGAGGAGATGGAGCGGGAGACGGGTCTCGAACCCGCGACATTCAGCTTGGAAGGCTGACGCTCTGCCAACTGAGCTACTCCCGCCCGGGCGAACGCGGAAGACGATAGCGCACCCGCGCGTTCGACCGGTGGCTAGGTGCCGGATCCGTTCGACAGGGCGACGACTTCGTCGCTGAGCTCGCGGACCCGCCGAGCCATCGACTCGATGATCCGGAAGGCCAGGGTCGGGTCCTCGCTGATTCGGCGCATGAAGTTGCGCTTGTCGAGCGTCAGGACCCGGGCCGCGCCGCGGGCCCGAACCGTGGCTGACCGTGGGCGGCGCTCGAAGATCGCCATCTCGCCGATGAGCTCCCCGGTGCCCGCCGTCCGGAGGATCGTCTCGCTGCCATCGCGCTCGACGACGATCTCGACGGTCCCGTCCTCGATGACGTACATGCAGTCGCCGAGCGCGCCCTGACAGACGATGACCTCGCCGTCCTCGTACACGTGACCCAGCAACCCCTGCTCCATCATCGGCTCGTCTCCCTCTTCGGCATCTCGGCTCCGCTCATGTCGCCGCGCCCACCCAGTCCCAGGAGCGCCCCGGGGAACGCCCACGCGGCGCGGCCCACCAGGACCGGGTCGAACATCCGACGGAAGATGTCCGTGTACGGCGCGCTGCCGGTGAACATGTCCCACAGGATCCGGCTCAGCCGTCCGGCGTCGTCGGGCCGGGACTGCTCTGCGGCGGTCACGTCGAGGATCACCCGCCGGATCGGCCGCACGCGCCTCGCGAGCCGGGTCAGCAAGAACGCCAGATGGCCGACGCGGTTGTCGCCCGCGATCGAACGGCAGATCGGGGCGTAGTGGCGCTCGAACGCGTCGGCCGAGACACCCTCGAACAACGCCACCCGGGCGGCCGCCTTGGCGGTGCGGTAGGCCGCCCCGATGCCGTCCTTGTAGAGCCGCGTGACCCCGGCATCGCCGATGAACACGACCCGGTCGGCATACGGACGGGTCACGCCGCGGATATTGATGTGCGGCAGGCACTGGCAGGAGCGCACGCTCGGATCCCATTCCGGCGGCATGCACGCGCGAACCTCGGGCGCCGCGGCGAACGCGTCGCCGAGGGCGTTGTCGATGTCCTCGCCCAGCAGCACCATCGTCACGTAGTCGCCCTTCGGGATCAGCGCGGCGAACTCGAGCCGCGGGATCCCGAGCAGGAAGACGTGCATCGCCGAGCCGAGCGACCGATCGATCGACTCCCGGCCCAGCCGGTACTCGCGGATCAGGGTCTTGGTGACGGTCGGCCGCTGGTAGTCGATGCCGAGGCCCTCGAAGACCTTGAGCAGCGGCGTGTTCACGCCGGCCGCGACGGTCAACAGGTCGTAGGCCTGCGTGGCACCGGCCTTGGTGTGGATCGACGGTCGGCCGTCGACCCGGGTCACGTCGTCGACGCGATCGCGGATCAGTCTCGCGCCGCGCTCGGTGGCCAGTCCCAGGAGGTGGGCGTCGAAGCCCTGCCACGTTGGCGACAGCAGGTCGCGCGGCCCACCACCCCGGTGGACGGCGCCGATCCGCTTCTCGTCAGTCGGTGTCGCGATTCGAACGTGACCGAGATCGGTGTGCAGGACGTAGGCATCGATGCCGCGCTGGACGACCGTCGGCGGCAGATGGATGCCGTCGGCCGACAGGTTCTGGACGAGCGTCTCCGACACGATGCCGCCACACATGTTGCAGCCGGCCGGACCGGAATCGTCGAAGCGGCGCGAGTCATAGATGTCGACATCGAGCTGGAGGTCGACGCGGCTGGCCATGTCGAGCAGGAAGTAGGCGAACATCGCACCCGCGGGTCCGCCGCCGATGATGCCGACTCGCGATCCGTCGCGGAGCTCTGGCGCGCCGGCGTCCCCGCCTTCGCTCGGCATGCCGGACGTGCGCTCATCGTTCACGGGGCTCACCTCGGATGCGCTCGTTGGGACTTCTTGCGGCTATTGCTATCGCCCGGCTAGCACGCCTGTCCAGAGTCCTATGGCCCGTTCGCCTCGCTGGCCCGCGAAACGGCGGCTCGCGCGGCGGCTCGTCCGGCGCGTCCGGCGAGGCGCCTGACCATGCCGCGGAAGATCGCGACGTGGATCGGGAAGAGGCCGTACCAGTAAAGCTGACCGGCGATGCCGCGCGGCGCGAAGCGGGCCGTCTGGGTCAGCGTGCTGGATGCCCCGTCGCCCTCGACGTCGTACTCGAGCCAGGCGGCGCCGGGCACCTTCATCTCGGCCCGCAGGCGAAGCCGGGACGGTCGATCGACCTCTTCGACCGCCCAGAAGTCCAGGACCTGGCCTGCGACGAGACCACCACCGGGCTCGGGGTGCCCGCGCATCCCGACGCCGCCCACGAGACGGTCGATCCAGCCCCTGATCCGCCACAGGACGTCGGCGTACGGCCAGCCGTGCGCCCCACCCATCCGCCCCAGTTCGTCGAACACCACCTCCGGCGGCGCGGCGACCGTCGCGCGGCGACGGTAGGTCAGCTCCCCATGGACGCGTCCAGCAGTCATGTCGCAGCTAGTCTGCACGTTTGGCCGGATGACTGCGCGCCCTGCGCTACGATGCGAGATCGATGACCGTCGAGTCCCCGCCGCGGAGCTGTCCGCGGTGTGACGCCAACGTTGCCCCCGATGCGCGCTTCTGCGCGAACTGCGGCCAGGCGTTGGACGCTGATAGCGCCGATGCGGCGGCCCAGGCGCGGCTGACGTCAGCGGCGCCGGCGCCGCTGATCGAGAAGATGCGCACGGCCAAGCTCACCGGCGAACGAAAGCCGGTGACCGCCCTGTTCGTCGACGTCGTCGGCTCGACGACCCTCGCGGAGGGGATGGACCCCGAGGACTGGACGGCGATGATCAACGAGGCCTTCGACCTCCTGTCGCGGGCCGTCTTCCGCTACGAGGGCACGATCGCCCAGCTCCAGGGCGACGCGATGCTGGCCTTCTTCGGGGCGCCCGTCGCCCACGAGGACGACCCGGATCGAGCCATCCTGGCGGCCCTCGACATGCTCGAATCGACGGCCGAGTTCGCCCGCCAGCTCAAGGCCGCACGCGGCATCGACTTCCGGCTGCGGATCGGGATCAACACGGGACCGGTCGTCGTCGGCAACGTCGGCTCCGACCTGCGCTACGAGTACACGGCGCTTGGTGACGCGGTCAATGTCGCGGCGCGCATGCAGACCGCGGCCGAGCCCGGGACCGTGCTCGTCACCGAGGCGGCGCTCCGGCTCACCGGCGACACGTTCGAAGCCGAGGACCTCGGGGCGATCGAGGTCAAGGGCAAGACCGAGCCGATCCACGCGTTCCGCGTCATCGGCCGCAAGGAGGCGCCGGCCCGGAAGCGTGGCCTCGCCGCGGTCGGCCTGGACAGCCCGATGGTCGGCCGCGACGAGCCGCTCCGGCGCCTGACCGAGCTGTACGACATCGCGGCGACGGGTCGCGGCCGCGTGGCCTTCATCGTCGGCGAGCCCGGCATCGGCAAGAGCCGCCTGCTGGCCGAGCTGCGGCGAAGGGTCGCCCCGGAGGCCCCGCCCGGCGATCGACCCGCCGCGACGTGGGTCGAGGGCCGCTGCGTCTCGTACGGCCGGAACCTGCCGTACCACCTGCTCATCGAGCTCGTGCGCTCGATGCTCGGGTTGCCATTTCTGGCCTCCGAGCAGGAGACCCGCGACCGGCTCGATGCCGCGCTCGACGCCCTGCTGGACGCGGACGTCCCGGCCGGCACCGGCGGTGCCGAGGGCGTCGACACGGCGCCGTACCTGGCGCACCTCATGTCGCTGCCGCTCCGCCCTGACGAGATGGGGCGGGCGAGCCTCGATCCGGAGACCATCCAGGCCCGCTACGTCGCGGCGACGCACCGGGTGATGCGGACCCTCTCGACGCGCGGCCCGATCGTGCTGGTCTGCGAGGACCTCCACTGGGCCGACCAGGCCTCGGTCGACGTCGTGCGCCAGCTCCTGCTGCTCGTCGCGCATCTCCCGGTGCTGTTCATCGGCGCGATGCGCGCCGAGGCCGATACACCCGGCTGGGCCCTGATCCCGCACGCTCGCGAGCTGTTCGGCGAAGCGCTCGCCGAGATCCGTCTCGAGGCGCTCTCGGGTGATGAGAGCCGGACCCTCGTTGCCAACCTGCTCGAGATCGAGTCGCTGCCCGACGCGGTGCGCGACACGATCCTGAGCCGCGCCGAGGGCAACCCGTTCTTCGTCGAGGAGACGGTCCGGATGCTCATCGAGCGCGGCGCGATCGTTGCCGAGGGGGATCGCTGGGTCGCGACGGACGACATCGGGACGGTCGCCATCCCCGAGACGCTGCACGGTCTGCTGCTGGCTCGCATCGACCAGCTGCCCGAGTCGGCCAAGCGCAGCATCCGCGTCGCCTCGGTCATCGGTCGCCAGTTCCCGGTCCGGGTCCTCGAGCACGTCATCGAGCCGGTCGCCGGGGAGGCCGCCGGATGAGCGGCGACATCCAGCTCGAGACCCTGGAGGCCAAGGGGTTGATCCGGGTCGCCGCCGTGCAGCCCGAGCTCGAGTACCTGTTCCGTCATGCCCTCGTCCAGGACGCCGCCTACGAGTCGCTGCTGAAGCAGGAGCGGCGCGACCTGCACGCCCGGGTCGCCGCGGCGCTCGAGTCGCTCTATCCCGAGCGGCGCTCCGAGCTCGCCGCGGTGCTGGCGATGCACTTCGAGCAGGCCGGCAACACGGACCAGGCCGTCGCCTACCTGATCGAAGCCGGGCAGTACGGCTATCGCCGGTACGCGATCCACGAGGCCTACGACGCGTTCGTCCGGGCGTCCCGGCTGCTCGAGGAGGCCGGCCCGGCGGCCGGTGGCGCCGACGACGCCGCGCGCCGCCGGACCCGAGTCCAGATCGGGCTGGGCAGAGCCGAAACCGGCTTCAGCTTCCGGTCGTACGACGAGACGGCTCGAGATCTGCTCGCCATCGTGCCCGAGGCCGAGGCCCTCGGCGATCCGGACCTGCTGCTCCAGATCCACGTCAATCTCGCGCTGGGCGCGCTGCAGAGCGGTCGTCCACCCGACGACCCGGACGTCACCCGATCGCTGGCCCGAATCGAGGCCCTTGCCGCGACGCTCGAGGATCCGTCGGTCGCTGCCCTGCCGATGGCGATCGTCGGCATGTCGCAGGTGTTCGCTGGCTCGCCACGGGTCGGCGTCGAGGCGCTCGAGGCGTCCGTCCCGCGGCTCGAGCGAGGCCTGGACACGATCGGCGCCGCGTTCGCGCGCGGCGCGCTGGCAATCGGCCAGGCGATCCTGGGGAATTTCGACGCGGCCATGGAGGCGGCGGAGAACGCCAAGCAGGTCGCCGAGCGTGGCGACCTCATCGCGCAGCTCGACGCCGCCATCGCCGAGTCGATGGTGCGATCCCTGCGAGGCGAGCTCGACCTCGCCGTGCCGCTCGCGCGCGACTGCGTCGAGCGTGCCGAGGCGACCGGTGCGACCGCCTGCGTCATGGCCAGCTCCTGGATCCTTGGTGACGCGTTCCATCGCCTCGGCCAGTTCCCCGAGGCCCGTGCGGTCCTGCAGCGGGGCACGGAGGTCTCGAGCCTCGTCGATCGCAAGGTCTGGCGACCGACACTCACGGCGTGGCTCGGCACGACGATGGCGGCGCTGGGCGAGGGCGCCGATTTCGCGGAGGCGCTGGAAACCGCCCGATCGATCGGCAATCGACTCGGCGAGGCCCAGATCCTGGCCAAGCGGGCCGAGGTGGCGGCGCTCAGGAAGGATTGGGACGGCGCGGCGGCGGACTTCGAGGCGAGCGTCGCGATCATGGAGGCGGAGGGCGCGCGGCCCTACCTCGCGCGGGCGCTCCAGGCGTGGGGCGAGACGATGCGTGCCGCGGGCCGGCCGGACGACGCCGAGCCGGTGCTGCGCCGGTCGCTGGCGGTCTTCGAGGAGCTCGGCCTCGATCGCGAGGCCCAGATCGTCCGGACGTCGCTGTCCGTCGGGGGGACCCCGCTCACGTTCGACTGACGGTCGGCCGGGCGCCCCGGAGGGCGCCCGGCGCCGCCGCTACGATCCCGAATCCCCGTCTCCCGGCGTGAAGTCGGTCAGGGCGTCGCTGCCGGGGCCGCCGTCGAACACGTCGGCTCCCGAATCACCGGCCAGGGTGTCGTCGCCCCGCCCACCGCGCAGCACGTCGTCGCCGTCGCCGCCGGACAGGTAGTCGTCACCCCGCTGGCCCTCGATCGTGTCGTCGCCGTCGCCACCGTAGAGGACGTCGGCGCCGCTGCCGCCGCAGAGGAGGTCGGCGCCGTCGCCGCCCCAGATCTCATCCTCGCCGTTGCCGCCGAGGATCAGGTCCGAGCCGGACGTGCCGGCGAGCCAGTCAGGACCGTTGCCGCCGGCGATGACGGTGATCACGTACTCGGTCGTGTTCACGCCGTCGCTGAGGCTGAAGGTCAGGACGCCGGTGCCGGTCTGCCCCTTCGCGACCGCGATCGAGATCGTGCGGTTCGCGCCGCTCCCGCCGAGCACGACGTTGGCGTTCGGGACGAGGCTCGTGTTCGTGTTGTCGGTCAGCGAGAGCACGAGGTCGCCGGCCGGTGTCTGGAGATCGCCGACCGTCGCCAGGAACGTGCCGCCGTTCGACGAGCACGTCCCACCGGCCACGATCTCGATCGTCGGCGGGGCATCGAGCTCCAGGCCGACGACGAGCGGATCGTGGTCTGACGAGCGGTAGGCGTCGGGCGCGTAGATCGCGTCCTGTGCAGCCGACTTGAAGCTCGTGTCGTAGTCCAGGATGTCCGGCTCGTCGGCATTGATATGCCAATCGGCCGCGCCGGTCACCTGGTCCTCGATCGCCGCGTTGGCGAGGGCGTGGTCGAGATAGCCGGCCTGCCCGTCGAAGACGTACGAGTAGGCGTACAGGCCCTGGTACTCGGCGATGAGGTTCGTGTAGTCATCGTCCGAGGCGGCGAGGTCGTCCGGCCCGGCCTTGACCGCGTCGATCGGGTCCTCCATGGCATAGGAGTTGAGATCGCCGATGATCAGGACGTCCGGATCGCCACTGCCGGTTGGATCCGTCGCCAGCCAGTCGACGAGCGCCTGGGCGGCCATCGTCCGGGTGACGTTGCAGTTGCCCTGGCCGTCGCCGAGGTCGGGGTCGCCGACGTCGTTGCAGGCCGAGCCCTTCGACTTGAGGTGGTTGACGGCGACCGTGAACCGCTCGCCGGTGGCGTTCTCCTCGAACGTCTGGGCCAGGGCCGGCCGGTTCTTCGAATCGTCGAATCGCGAATCGACCGACGAGTCGAGGATCTCGAAGTCACCGATCGGCGTCACCGCCGCCGGCTTGTAAATGAACCCGACCTTGATCGCGTCGGTCCCGATCGTGCCGGTGTCGATGTAGTCGTAGACACCGCTGCCGAGATCGGCGTTGAGGCCGGCGACGATATCCGCCAGCGCCTCGACACCGGTCGTGTTCTC
>QKHE01000054.1 GCA_003250155.1 Chloroflexota bacterium
GGTGGGGACGCTCCTCGGCGTCACCGTCTAGGACCTTCGGGCGACCGACCCTCTCGGGCCTCGGGGCTATCCTCGCCGGGCATGTCGCTCACAGTGGAGGGCCTGGTCAAGGACTTCGGGTCCGTGCGCGCCCTCGACGGGCTGGCGCTCGAAGCCCCGCGGGGCCACGTCTTCGGCTTCCTCGGCTCAAACGGCGCCGGCAAGACGACGACGATGCGGATCGCGCTCGGCGTCCTTCGGGCGGACAGCGGCCGGATCACCTGGAACGGCGTCGACCACCGCTCGCTGCCCCGCCAGACCTGGGGCTACCTGCCCGAGGAGCGCGGCCTGTACCCGAAGATGACGGTCCTCGACCAGCTGGTGTTCTTCGCCGGCCTGCAGGGCGTGGCGACGTCGGACGCGACCTCGCGGGCGGTCGAATGGCTGGCCCGATTCCACGTCGCCGACTTCGCCGAGCGGCGGGCCGAGGAGCTGTCGAAGGGCAACCAGCAGAAGGTCCAGTTCCTGGCCGCGGTCATCCACGACCCGCAGGTCGTGCTGATGGACGAGCCCTTCACCGGCCTCGACCCGGTCAACATCGTCCTGCTCCGCGAGGCGATCCTGGAGATGCGCGACCGCGGCAAGACGATCGTCCTGTCGACCCACCAGATGGAGACGGTCGAGGCGATGTGCGAATCGGTCGCCATCGTCGATCGCGGCCGGACGGTCGTGACCGGGACGCTCCGGGACGTCAAGCGCTCGACCGGCCGCCGCATGATCCTGATCTCGGTCGAGGGCGACCACCGGCTGCCATGGCTTGCCGGGGTGCGAGGCGCTCGGCTGCTTCGCCCCGGCGTCGAGCGGGCGGAGATCGAGCTCGAGTCGGACGTCGAGCCGGACGCCGTTCTCGCCGCGGCGCTCGCCGCGGGGGCACGGGTCAGCCACTTCGAGGTCGCCGATCCGTCGCTCGAGCAGGTCTTCATCGAGCACGTCGGCCACCCGGCGGACGTCGAGGTCGACGCGGCCGGTGAGGTCGTCTCGGCCCGATCGCCCGCGACGACCCGGCCGGGAACGGCGACGTCGCCCGCGGTCGACACCGAGGTGGGGGCGTGACAGGCCTGCCGCCGCGCGAGGGCCGCTTCGTCGCCAACACCTGGCTGGTCGCTCGCCGCGAGTACGGCGAACGGGTCCGGAGCCGGATCTTCTTCGCCTCGACGGTCTTCCTGGCGGGCCTCGCGATCCTCGTCGCCCTGATGCCGGTTTTCATCCGATTCGCCGACCGCGGCACCACGTCGACGATCGCGATCGTGGCCAGCGACGACGACCTCGCGGAGCGGACGATCCTGACCATGGCCGGGATCCTCGGCCAGCCGTCGTCGGCCGGCGACCGGCCGCAGTTCACCTTCGAGCGCGCCGCGGCAGACGAGGACGTGACGGCAGCGGTGTCGGACGGCCGCTACGACGGCGCGCTGCTCGTCACGCGGCGCGACGGCGGTGGCCTCGGGTTCCAGTTCCTGACCGGCGAGGCGATCGGAGCCGATCGGGCCCAGCTCGTCCAGGTCGGAGCGCTCGCGGTGGCGATCCTCGAGTACACGTTCGAGAACCGGGGGTCCAGCGCCACGCCGTTCATCGCACCGCTGGTGGACATCGCCGCGATCGCCGGCCCGTCGGCGGGCGGCCAGCCGATCGGTGCGAGCGAATACGCCGGCCGCCGGATCATCGGCGTCGTGTTCGTGATCCTGATCTTCATCACGCTGGTCATCTATGGCATGTGGGTCGCCGCGGGGGTCGTCGCCGAGAAGTCGTCGCGGGTCATGGAGCTGCTGATCTCTGCCGCCACGCCGGCCCAGCTGGTGGTCGGCAAGGTCATCGGCATCGGGCTCGCCGGGCTGGTGCAGTACCTCGCCGTGCTGGCACCGGCGCTGCTCACGCTGGTCCTCGAGGACCAGATCGCCACGGCCGTCCTCGGCCCGGGTGGTTCGGTCGGCGTGTCGCTGCAGATCCTGACGCCGGGGCTGATGCTCGCCTACGCCGGGTTCTGGATCCTCGGCTTCGTCCTGTACTCGCTGGTCTACGCGGCGGCCGGCTCGCTCGTCTCGCGTGCCGAGGACCTCCAGGTCATCGCGCTGCCGCTGTCGATCATCGCCATCGGCGGCTATCTCCAGGCCGTAATGGCCCTGACGGGCGGGGTCAACCCGCTCCTGCGGCTGGCGTCGTACGTCCCGTTCTGGAGCCCGTTCATCATGCTGACCCGGCTCACGGTCGGGCGGGCCGAGCCGTGGGAGCTCGGGCTGGCCTTCGGGCTGCTGGTCCTCGCGATCGCGGTCGTCGGGATCTTCGCCGTGCGCGTCTACGCCGCGGGCGTGCTCCTGTACGGTCAGCGGCCTGGCGTCCGCGCGATCACCACCGCGATCCTCCGCCCGCCCGCCTGACGGGGCCCGCGGAGCGACGGGAGTTCCGTCAGGCCGGCGGCGGCTCGTCCTCGAACTCGAGCGGCAGGCGCCGGATGAGGGCCAGGACGCGGGCTTTCTGCGCCGCGGACAGGCCGACGGTGAGCGGCTCTGCGTCGGCCGACTCGGAGAGCGGCCCCGTCTCGTCCTCCCGGGGCGTGCCGGCAGGCGTCGCGAGCACGATCCGCCAGAGGCGGCTCCGGACGCCGGGCAGGTACGGGCTGCCGCGCTGGCGAGCGCGCACGCCGAGGAGGCCCTGGGCCGTCACGGCGTCGAAGAGGGCCCGGCCCTCGCCCTCGATCGCGGGCACGGCGACCACCTCGTCGCCCGGCCGCAGGACCTGCCGCAGCCGTGCCCGGCGCCGCTCCAGCCCCAGCCCGAGGAGGCTCCGCCCGTCGAGGTGGAGCAGGTCGAAGGCGAGGTACGACAGCGGACGACCTGTCTCGCCGGCGAGGCGCCGGCGCAGCGCCGACGGGTCGAGCCGCCCGGCCGCGTCGACCACGACGACCTCGCCGTCGAGGATGGCCGAGCGCGCGTCGACCCGCATCGGGAGCCCCGCCAGGTCGATGGGCAGCGGTCGAATCTCGCCGCCGTCCTCGCGGACCAGCGCCACGTCGCCCGCACCCGGCGCTCCCGCGGGGCCGATCAGCGCCAGCGCCCGGACGCCGCCCCACAGCGGCTCGAACAGGTGGGCGGGCGAGTCGAACGGCTCCGCCAGCGGCCGGGCCATCATCGGCCGCAGGCCGCGCGGCAGCTCCGGCAGCTCCGGCTGGAGCTCCAGCGACAGCTGATCGCTCATTCGAGGTTGATGGTAGGTACGCTCGGGCGGCCATGTCGCGCTCGCTCGAGAAACCGCACGATCTCTCCTGGCGTCTACCCGCCGTGATCGCTCTTCGGCTCGCCCTCCTCGTCCTCGCCGTCGTGGCCGCAGGGTGCGGCGGTGCCGGCCCGAGCCCGGTCCCCAGCGGTGGCGGCACCCCAGGCCCCACGTCCGGGCCGGCATTCACCCCCGGCGAGCTGCGCTTGCGGCTGGTCGACCTGCTCGGACCGCGCTGGTGGTGCGACCCGGATTCGTATCCGGTCGGGCGGGATGAGCTGCAGTCGGCGCTCGCGCGTTGGAGCGAGATCATGGCCAGCGATACCTTCGGGGCCGTCGTCGATCGCCTGGGCTTCACGCTCGGCCAGGACTTCGACCCCCGGGAGCAGCTGGCCGTGTATCGGCTCTGGAAGCCCGCCGCCGCGATCCCGTTCGAGGTGGTGCCGAGCGGCGACGCGTTCCGGTTCGACTACCTCGCGCAGCCCGTCGGCGGGGCCGCCGAAGGGGTCCATACCATCGGGATCATCGACACGGCGGGGCGGATCACCATCGAGTCGCGCACGGCCGAGGGCGAGCCGATCTGCCCGATCTGCCTCGTCTCGGGAAGCCTGATCGACACGCCCTCCGTGTCGCTGCCGGTCGATCGACTCCGGGCCGGAGACGCGGTCTGGACGCTGGACGGGTCCGGGCGTCGGGTTACCGCAACGGTCATCGCGGTCGGCGGCATGACCGCCCCGAGCACGCATCGGGTCATCCGCATCGAGCTGGCCGACGGCCGGACACTGACCGCGTCGCCTGGCCATCCGCTGGCCGACGGCCGGACCCTCGCCGAGCTGACGACCGGCGACCTCGTCGATGGGAGTGCCGTCGTCTCCCTGTCGTGGCTGCCGTACGCCGCCGGCCGCACATTCGACATCCTCGTCTCCGGCGAGACGGGCGTCTACTTCGTCGACGGGATCCCGACCGCCTCGACCATCCGCCCCGCCGCGGTCGTGCCGGGCGGCTGAGGCCCGTTGCCCGCGCCAGGCGCCGTGCCGACCCCCGGAAGGCGCCGGATGCCCGGCACCGTCCGGGCCAGGAAGTCGAGGATCACTCCGATCTGGCGCGTCCGCTCGTCGACCTCGAAGCTCGAGTGGCCCGTCGAGAAGACGTACAGCTCGTGGGGCTGCCCGCGCGCCTTGAGTCGGTCGGTGTAGATGAGCACCTGTCGGATCGGGCAGCGGCTGTCGTTCTCGCCGGCCAGGATCAGCAGCGGTGCCGTCACGTGGTCGACGTACGAGATCGGTGACCGCTCGGCCATGAGCTCGGGGACGTCGGCGGGCGCCCCGCCCAGCAGGGCCCGGTCGTAGGCCTGGAGGAGGGGGCTGAGGTCCTCGTAGCCGGCGGCGTAGTCGCCGACCGGGACCCCGGCCACGCCGGCGAGGAACCGCTCGGGATGCATGCCGTGCATCAGCAGCGTGAGGTAGCCGCCCCACGACCAGCCGGCGATGACGGCTCGAGCCGGATCGGCGAGCCCGGCGGCGACCAGGTCCTCGAGGCCGGCCAGGATGTCCTCCACCTCGGGCCAGCCGATGTTGCCGATGAGCTCGTCGCGCCACGCGGCGCCGAAGCCGATCGAGCCGCGATAGTTCAGCATCGCGACCTGGAACCCGGCGTCGACGTAGGCCTGCGCCTCCGGCGTCCAGCGGTCGAGATCGATCGATGTCGGCCCGCCGTGGATCAGGAACAGTGTCGGCCAGGGCTTCGGGACGTCCTCCGGCTCGACCCGCCAGCCATGGACGGTCTGGCCGTGGCCGTTGTCGTACGACCACTCGATGAACGGCCGGCCGGGCGGTGCGGCGCCGGGCGCCTCGAGGACCGGCTCGTCGCGACCCAGGGCATACGAGATGCCGGGATGCTCGCCGCGCTGGAGGCGGTACCAGACCTCGCCGTCGGGGCGGACCCGGGCGCCGGTCAGCGAGCCATCGCCGATGGGCAACTCCGTGAGCTCGCGGCTGGCGATGTCGTAGCGGTGCAGCCGGTGCCGTCCGAAGCGTGTCTCCACGAGCAGCAGCGCCGAGGCATCGGGCCACCAGCCGGCTGCCTCGGTCAACCGGTCCCACGGAAGCGAGATCTCGGTGACCTTGCCGGTCTCGAGATCCCAGATCGCGGGCGCCTTCTCGCCGTTCCGCTCGTGGCCGATCACGAGGCGCTGGTCACCCGGCACGGGCGACCAGGCGAACGCGTTGAGCGCCTTGCCCTCGTCGCGCAGGTCGGCGACGACCTGGCCGGTCTCGGCGTCGAGGATGCGAAGCGCCGGGTGGATGAGGTCGCCGTGCTCGGCGTGCTCGACGCAGAGGAGCGAATCGTCCGCCGAGAGCGCCCCCGCCTCCGTGCCGGCTCCGACCATCGCGTTCGCGCCGCCGAGCTCGATCGATTCAGGGCTCCAGGCGAGCCGCGTCGCGGGCCGGCCGTCGGTCGAGACGTAGACGCCGAAGCCCTCGCGGTTTGCCACGACCGCCGCGGTGCGGTGCCGGCCGAGCGCGATCCCCTGGTCCCAGCCGGTCGGGATGCCTTCCACGAGCGGCTCGGCGTCGCCGCCCGCGAACGGCGCCGCGACGAAGGTCCCCGATTCGTCGCCGGTCACATCGCGATGCCAGACCGCCCACTCGCCGTCGTGGCTCAGCTCGCCCGCGATGACACCGACTGGCTCGCGCGTGATCTGGCGCCGCTCGCCGGTGTCCAGGTCCAGGACGTGCAGCTGGTACGTGCCGCTCTCGGAGGAGGCGAAGAGGATCCGGTTGGGCGCGCCGGGAGCCCACGTCGGGAAGGACACGACGGGCGCTCGAAACCGCAGCTCCCAGCGAGGCACATGGTCGGGCATCCCGGCAGGATACGGGCTGCGGCTCGACCGCGCCGGTCGGGCGAAATCCGTGTTGCGGCGACGTCGGCTCGTCCTCCGCGTGGCCGGCGCATTGCCGTATCGTTGGCGCATGCCCGTCGGTGGATTCGGTGGTCGCCAGCTCGCGGAGCGGCTGCGGCACGTCGGCGTCTGGAGCTTCGCCCTGCAGCGCCTGGCCACGGCCGACGCACACTCGGCGGTCTGGGAGCTCGAGCGTCTCGGCTACCCCGTGACCTGGATCCCCGAGAGCCTCGGCAGCAAGGACGTCATGGCCCACTCGGCGCTCCTGCTCGCCGGGAGCGAGCAGATGATCGTCGCGCCGGGCATCGCCAACATCCACGCCCGCGACCCGATGGCCATGGCCAACGGCGCCAAGGCGCTCGCGGAGGCGTACCCGGGCCGGTTCGTGCTCGGCATCGGCGTCAGCCACGCACCGTCGGTCAAGCTGCGCGGGGGTGACTACGGCAAGCCGATCGAGCAGATGGCCGCGTATCTCGACGCGATGGCCGCGGCCCAGTACGCCGCGCCGGAGCCTGCCGAGGCGGTGCCGCTCGTCCTGGCCGCGCTGGGCCCGCGCATGCTGGAGCTCGCCGCCGAGCGAGCCGATGGCGCGCATCCCTACTTCGTGCCGGTCGAGCACACACCGATCGCGCGCCAGCGCCTCGGCGCCGTGGCCTGCCTGGCGGTCGAGCAGACCGCGGTCCTGGCGACCGATGCCGACGAGGCCCGCCGCGTCGGTCGGGCCTTTGCCCGCCACTACCTGGCGCTGCCGAACTACGCCAACAACCTCCGGCGCCTCGGCTGGTCCGATGACGACATCGCGAACGACGGCAGTGACGCGCTGATCGACGCGGTCGTCGCCTGGGGCGACGCCGAGGCGATCGTGGGCCGGGTGAAGGCCCACCTGGACGCCGGCGCGGACCACGTGTGCGTCCAGCTTCGGGTCGCGTCCTCCAGCGATCCCGCCCTCGACGGGTATCGCGAGCTCGCGGCGGGGCTGTTGGAGCTCAACGCCTAGCCGCGTCTCGCGGGATCGAGTCGGTCAGGCCGCCGGCGCGGTGCCGGCGTCGAGATCGGGTGCCTCCGACACCACCCCCGCGCCGCCGAAGATGGCGAAGCCGGTCAGCCGCAGCGTGGGCGCATCAAGGGCGACCTGCCCCTGGTCACGAGCATCCCCGACGCCGCCGAAGATGCCGACGACCGAGAGATCGACGCGCCAGGTCTCCGGGACGACCAGGCGGAAGCCACCGAACAGGGCCCTGAGGTCCAGCGTCGCGCCGCCCGGATCGAGCGTCGCGGCCCGCAGATCCAGTGTCCCGCCGCCGTACCACGTCAGGACCGAGCCGCCGCGAAACGACGTCGCCGTCGAGCCGAGGTCGCGACCCTCGAAGATCGCCACGTAGTCGATCTCGTCGTCGCCGGGCTCGGCGTGAGATTCGAGCCGGCCCTTCAGGAACGCGGCCCCGATCGCCGACGCGATCGAGCCGAGCAGGAGCAGCCTGAGGGCCAGCCCGAGCAGGTTACGGATCAGTCGCATGTCGTCCTCCTTCGCTGTCCCGGTCGGGCGCCGCCCCCGGCGGCTCGAGGCTGGTCCGGGCGAGCCCGGTCAGCTTCAGCCTCGCTGCGTCGCCCGCGCTGAACCAGTCACAGGTGTCCGTCGAGCCCGCCGCCTCGTCTCGCTGGCTGCCGCCGACGATCTCCATCGGATACACGAGCCGGACCTGGTGGAATCGAACCGACGCGCCGCGGAGCGGCCACGTCCCGGTCTCCGAGCTGATCTCGGGCGAGCCGGCGATCCGGCCCCGCAGGCCGGTCTCCTCCTCGAGCTCGCGCACGACCGCGGCCTCGGGTGACTCCCCGAACCGGAGCCCGCCGCCGGGCAGGGTCCACGATCCGGACCCGAGGTGACCGGGTGCCACGCGGCAGAGGAGCACGCGCTCGCCGCGCCACGCGAGGCCGTACGCCGCGACCCGGGTGATCGGCGGCGTCGGGAAGCCGGGGCCTCGCCAGCCCAGCTCCGCCAGCCGCTCGGCCAGCTCGGGGTCGTCAGATTCGGCAGCCACGCTGCGTATGATGCTCCCGATACCGAGCGATTCGACCAAGCTCCGCCATGGTCGGGCGACCGCGCCCCGGCCGATCGGGGCCTCGGCGAGGGCAGGGATCCCGTGGGAGTCAGTGGGCCGCGGGCCGCTTGGGCTTGCGCACGCGGGCCGCGGGCCGAGCGACCGGAGCCTCTGCCGCGGTATCGCGCTCCGAGGCCGCAAGCTCCACGTGGTCCACGATCCCGACGACCAAGGTGCGCACCGGTGCGTCCCGGGCGCTCAGGATCTGGCGGGCGGAGTTGCCCTCGTCCATGAGCAGCACCGTCTCGCCGGCGCCGGCGCCGACCGTGTCGACGGCGATGAGGTAGCCGCCGGCCGGCGCGCCGTCGGACGAGACCAGGTCGCACAGCAACAGCTTCCGGTCGTCGTAGACCGGGACGTTGATCGTGGAGACAACCGTACCGACCACGCGCGCCAGCTTCACGACGGGCGCTCCCACCGCGCGGGCCCGGGCGAATCGGCGGTCGTCACGGCGTCCACCAGGCCGACGATCGCGTGATCGACCGGCACGAATGGCTCCGGCATGGCCAGGGCGGCCTCGCGGGCGGCCACGATGTAGACGAGCTCACCCGGGCCGGCCATCTGGGTCGCGTCGGCCGCCACGACGGGTGTGCCGGCGCGCGCCCCGGACCGCTGCAACGGCTGCACCACGAGGAAGCGGGCACCCTCGAGGCCGGCGACCTTCTGCGTCGCGACGACCGTCCCGATCACCCGCGCCAGCTGCACGTCAGGACGCCTCTGGGCTGCTGCCGAGGCGCTCCCGGAAGCGCGCGTCCGCCTCGAGATTGGCGCGCATCTCAGCGTGGAGCTGCGGGATCACCCGGGCGATCGCCCGATCCGCTGCCCCGATGCTCGCCTGGCCGATCTCCACGGCCGCCTCGACGTCCGCCACCGGGCCGCCAAACAACAGGTACGCCTTGCCGCCGATGTCATCGGCGAGGCGCAGCTCCAGGAGTCGCGCTCGAGCACCCTTCACGCCCGCATCGGCCGCCTCGATGATCGCGGCGACGGTCTGCGTCTCGATGACGCCGAGGGCCTCGCTCGCCTCGGGCCGGCGTTGACCGCGCAGCGCCGCCACGACGTCCGGGTGGACGTCGGCCAGCAGCACCGTATCCAGGATCGACGACCCGGCCACCGCGCGCCCCGCGTCGAGCGCCTCCTCGACATCGGCAACGGCACCGCCCACGAGGACCAGGTACTTGCCCGGATGGACGGTGCCGGCGTACAGGACGTCGATCGGCGAGCGCTTGGCCATGGCGTCGCCGACCTCGATCCCGATCGCGATCGAGTCGAGCTCGACGAGGGCCAGCGCCGGCGCGATCGGAGACGGGCCGGTCACGGTCAGACGATCCGAAGCGCGCCGACGACGGTGATTCGCCGCTCGCGCGAGAACGTGCGCGGCCGGGTCAGGCCGTCACCGGTGGGGGAGGCGATGGAGAACGAGCTGAAGCCCTCGCCGCCCTCGCCGAGGCCGGCGTAGTTCGGCGCGTTGGCGACGAAGATGCTGCAGTTCATGGCCCGGGCCATCCGGGTGATCGTCTCGACGTTGGTCGAGTGGATCGAGGCCGTGTGCCGAAAGCCGTGCTCGGCGCGGACCGCGAGGTCGATCGCCTGGTCGACCGTCTCGACCCGAACGACCGGCAGCACCGGCATCATCTGCTCTGTCCAGACGAGGCTGTGGTCGCGCGGCACTTCCGCGACCAGCAGCCGCGGCTCCGGGTCGACCTGCACCCCGATCTCGGCGAGGATCTTTGCCGCGTCACGGCCGATCCAGGCCGGGTTGATGACGCCCGGTTTGCCCGGCGCCCCGAGCTCGCGGAAGATCACCCGCTCGAGGCGCCGGATCTCGTGCTCCTTGAGCAGGTACGCGCCGTGCTGGCCCATCGCCCGGACGAGGCGGTCGGCGACCGACTCGACGACGATCACGACCTTCTCGTCGGTGCAGATGATGTTGTTGTCGAAGCTCGCGCCGCTGACGATGTCGCGCCCGGCGCGTTCGACGTCGGCCGTCTGGTCGACGACCACCGGCGGGTTGCCCGGTCCGGCGGTGACGGCGCGCTTGTCCGTCCTGAGCGCCTCGCGCACGACGGCGGGACCGCCGGTGACCAGCAGCAGGCGGATGTCTGGATGGCTCATCAGCGCCCGGGCGCTGTCGATGGTCGGCTCGGCGACGGCCGTGACCAGGTCGGGCGGGCCGCCGGCGCCGACGATGGCGCGATTGAT
Organism: Chloroflexota bacterium; assembly: GCA_003250155.1. GTDB lineage: Bacteria > Chloroflexota > Limnocylindria > Limnocylindrales > CSP1-4 > UBA5189. The sequence goes on from QKHE01000054.1 coordinate 10,453, forward strand.
GAGCCGGATGGTCTCGGCCGAGCAGCGCTTGGCATTGGGGTGCGCGTTGAACACGACCGCATTGCCGGCCGACACGATGCTGATCGTGTTGTTGATGACCGTCGAGGTCGGGTTGGTGACGGGCGTGATCGCCGCCACGACGCCGAATGGCGCGAACTCGGTGACCATCATCCCGAGGCTGCCGGTCACGGCCTCGACCTCGAGGTCCTCCGGCCCGACGGCCCTGGTCGTGACCAGGCGGTTCTTGATGACCTTGTCCTCGTACCGCCCGAGGTGCGTCTCCTGGTGAGCCATCCGAGCCAGCTGCTCGGCGTGGTCGAGCATCGACTGGCGGACCGCCTCGATGATGACGCGGCGACCGTCGAGGCCCATCGAGCCGAAGGTTCGGAAGGCCTCGCCGGCCGCCGCGACCGCCTGGTCGATGGTCTCATGGATGCCGTCACCCAGCTCGGCGGTCGAGGCGGCCGCGAGCTCTGCCTCGGCGCGCAGGGCGGTGCCCGCCCGGCTGCCCGACGCGGCCTCGATCCGCCGGTGGACGCGCTCGATGATCTCGGCGATCTCGTGTTCCGACAGCTCGCTCATGGCTACTTCCGGTACACGTCGCGACCGCCGATCTCCCAGGTGTCGACGATCGCCATGATCACGGCGTCGCACGGCCGGTCCCGGGTGGTCTCGGTCTGGCGGGCCGAGCTGCCGGTGGCGTAGAGGACCACCTCGCCGACGCCGGCGCCGACCGCATCCGCGGCGACGACATAGCCGCCGGCGTCGTGGTTGTCGGCGTCGAGCTGGCGCACGAGGAGCAGCTTCCAACCCTCGATCAACGGTTCCTTGCGGCTGGACACGACCGTCCCGGCCACTCGTCCAAGGAGCATGGCTTCCTCCGTTCCGGGTCGCGGCCGCCGCAAGACGGTCGCGACCCGGGTTGGATCGTCAGTCCTGGATCGTCACTCCGCGCCGGACTCGCCGCGGGCCTCCTCGGCTCGGCCGAGCGGGAGGACGACGTCCACGTTGCTGTGCGGGCGGGCGATGACGTGCGTCGCCACCACTTCGCCGACCTTGGTCGCGGCTCGCGAGCCAGCGTCGATGGCCGCCTTCACGGCCGCGACGTCGCCGCGGACCACCGCGGTCACGTAGCCGCCGCCGGTCTTCTCGTAGGAGACCAGCTCGACCTTGGCGGCCTTCACCATCGCGTCGGCAGCCTCGACCATCGCGGCGAACCCGCGGGCCTCGATCATCCCAAGCGCTTCAGCCATTGAGTCTCTCCTTCGCCTGTTCGAATCCCTGCAGTTGGAGGGGCTAGGCCTTCGCCTCGCGACCCTCGAGCCCCTCGATCGCCGACAGGGCAGCGCGCCAGCCGACGTCGATGTCTCGCTCCTCGCCACCCAGGTAGATCCGGCCCATCGAGCCGAACGCCCGGACCTCGAGGATGTTGATGTGGGCCGCTTTCTCGGCCTCGTTTGCCGCCAGCGCCGCGTAGGCGGCCGGCTCCAGCTCCAGCACGTACAGCGTCTGGCCGGGGATCAGCATCTGGCCGTGACGCGTCCGGTTGACGAGCTGGGCCTGGTGGTCGTCGATCCGCCGGATGATCTGGCTCGACAGCACGCGTGGCTTGATCCGGTCGGTCTCCTCGAGACCGATCTCCCGGAGAATGGCCGCACCTGCCGCGCGCACCTCTGCCTGCTGGGGCGAGTGGATCTCGAGCATGCCGTAGTAGCGCTCGATGATCTGCATGCCGGGCTTGACCGTCGTGGCCTTGAGGGCGATGTCGGTCAGGCGGTTGATCTCGATGCCCGGCGACACCTCGACCGAGAGCGAGGCGTCGCCCGCCAGCGGCAGGAAGCCCTGCGCGACGGTGCCCAGGAACGCGGCGTACTGCGCCTGGAGGCTGTCGAGGAAGACGTACGCCCGAAGGTCGATATTGCTCACGCAGCCCCCTCTCCTGTGACGATCTTCACGCCGGCCGAGGCACCGATCCGGGTCGCGCCGGCGGCGATCATGTCCTGGACGTCCTCGGCGGTCCGGATGCCGCCCGAGGCCTTGATGCCCAAGCGAGGCCCAACGGTCTCGCGCATCAGGGCGACGTCGAACACCGTCGCGCCGCCCGAGGCGTAGCCCGTCGAGGTCTTGACGTAGTCGGCCTTGGCCGCAACCGCGAGGCTGCAGGCCACGACCTTCTCCTGGTCGGTCAGCAGCGCGGTCTCGATGATCACCTTGTTCAGGACGCCCGCCTCATGGCACGCATCCGAGACCTTCGCGATGTCCTCGCGGACGACGTCGCGCATGCCGCTCTTGAGGGCCCCGATGTTGATGACCATGTCGATCTCGCGGGCTCCGTCACGGATCGCCCGGCGCGCCTCCATCGCCTTGACCTCGCTGGTCGCGGCGCCGAACGGGAAGCCGATCACCGAGGCGACCGCGACCCCTGTGCCCCGGACCCGGTCCGCCGCACGGCGGACCCAGGTCGGATTGATGCACACGGCCGCGAAGCGATACTCCATCGCCTCGTCGCACAGCTGGTCGATATCCGCGGCGGTGGCGTCCGGCCGGAGCAGCGTGTGGTCGATGTACGGGGCAAGGTCGCGGGGGACGTCGCCGCCGCGCCCGTGGTAGGCGATGCGCGACGCGCCGTTGGTCACGACGTCGCGGACCTTGTCGGGCGAGTGGGCGGCACACGAGCCGCCGCACTCGCTGCACGTGTCGCCGGTTGACAGGGCCGTGAGCACCTCGCGGGTGACGGCCTCGATCAGCAGGTCCCGGGTTTCGGGCAGCATCGTCATGTGGGCTGCTCCTCAAATCGAGTTCGGAGGTGTTGCTGTTCGATGGCCGTGATCTTGGCCACGCGATTGCCGTGCCGCTCCGCGCCCCAGGGCGTGGCGAGGAAGGTATCCGTGATCTCGAGCGCGAGCCCCTCGCCGATCATCCGGGCGCCGAGCGTCAGGACGTTGGCGTAGTTATGTTCGCGCGCGTTGCGGGCCATCGAGGTGTCACAGGCGTTCGCGGCCCGGACGCCGGGTACCTTGTTGGCCACCATCGCGGATCCGATGCCGGCCCCGTCGACGACGATTCCGTAGGTGCAGGTCCCGCTGGCCACGAGGTTGGCGACGGCGTACGCGAAGTCCGGGTAGTCGACGGCTTCGGTCGAGGTCGTGCCGCAGTCGGTGACCGCGTAGCCCTTGTCGGCGAGGGCCTTGACCAGGGCCTGCTTGAGTGGGAAGCCGCCGTGGTCAGCGCCGAGTGCGACGGTCCGCTCGTCGCCGCCGGTCGCGTTGTGGGCCGGGGCGTCCTGCGCGGTCGCGGGCGTCGTCGCCTCGGCGGCGGCGTGCCGGTCCAGCGCGCGCACCACGAGCTCCCGAACGAGCTCCTCGCTCGGCACGACGCGCTCAGCCATGGTCGAGCACCCACTGCGCCGTGTCGGCGTCGGCGACGAGAACGTTGATGTACCGGCCGCGCAGTGCGCCCAGCGTGATCGGACCGCGGCCGGCGCCAGCCGCCACGCCGAGCGAGATCGGCTTTGCGGCCACGTCGGCAAGGGGCAACCCCACGGTCCGCTGGTCGAGCTCCGGTGAGGCCGTGGCGCCGTCCACGCGCAGGAACCGGCCGACAATGTCGCCCACAGCCCCGGCCTCCTGGAGGTCTGCCACGTCCCGCGCGGTGAGGAAGCCCGAGCCGACCAGGACGCTCTCGGTGGTCAGGACGCCAAGGGCGAAGATCGCGGTCGCGGTGCCTCGCGCGGCATCGATGGTTGTGCCGACCGAGGGATCATCCTCGAGCGCCCGTCGGAGCTCCGGGCTGCCGACGATCGCCGGCGCTGCGAGCATCCGGATCGCGGCCCCGGTCGTCGTGCCGAACCGCTCGGCGATCTCGTTGGCCCGTGTCGGCTCGGCCGAGCGGGAGGTGGCGCCGTTGAGCTGGACGACCTCGGTGGCACTTGTCCAGCCCGGCTCCAGCTGGCGGGCCAGCTCGAGCATCGTCCTGCCCCACGACACCCCGATCGAGCCGCTCGGGCGGAGATCGGCCAGAAATCGAACCGCGGCGCCCGCGACGGCTTCCCGGGCGACCTGCTCGGCCGCCCGCTCCGAGGACGAGATGGGCACGTCGACCACGACCGCCTTGTGGAGCCCGAACCGCTCGACGAGCGCGTCCTCGAGCTCGACCAGGCGGGCGACGGGGTGCACGATCTCGATCTTGACGATGTCTTCGCGGAGGGCCCTGGCGAGGAGGCGCCCGACCTGGAAGCGGCTGAGTCCGAGGCGGTCGCCGATCTGCTCCTGGCTGAGGTGCATGCGGTAGTAGAGCTGCGTGATGCGCACCATCTGGCGCACGTCGCTGCCCCCGCTGCTTCGCCCGGCCGTCATCGTCGCCAAGATGCCCTGCCTCTGTGCTTTGGCACAATTGAGCAGCATGCTGCACATATGTGCAGGCGGCACGTTTGCACGCCGGCATCGACTTGTCAAGACCCCGGCCGCCCGAATTCGCGTCGCGGTACGCTGTGGTCGAGGTGGTCGTTCGAGCGATCGGCGCACTTGGGCGTGGCCCCGGGCGCGCCGCCCGCGTGTCGCCACCGCGGCGGTTCGCCATCATCGATTCCGAACACGATCCGCTCCTGGCTCGAGTGCCGGCCCGCCACACGAAAGGACTTCGATGCCGCCCGTCATCCAGACCCACAAGCTCACGAAGGCCTACGGGCCGCACCGCGGCATCGTCGACGTCGACCTGACGGTCAACGAGGGCGAGGTCTTCGGCTTCCTCGGCCCGAACGGCGCCGGCAAGACGACGACGATCCGCGTCCTGCTGGACCTGATCCGGCCGACCTCCGGCACGGCGACCGTCTTCGGCGTCGAGACGACCGCCGACCCGGTCGCCATCCACCGCCGGATCGGCTATCTGCCGGGGGAGTGGAACCTCTACGACCGGCTGACCGGCGCGGAGACGATCCGCTACTTCGCGAACCTCCGCGGCGGCGTCGATCCGGGCTTCGTCGCGCAGCTGGTCCAGCGGCTCGATCTCGACCCGTCACGACGGTTCGGCGAGTACTCGAAGGGCAACAAGCAGAAGGTCGGGCTCGTCGTCGCGCTGCAGCACAAGCCCGAGCTGCTGATCCTCGACGAACCGACCGCCGGTCTCGACCCGCTGGTCCAGCAGAGCTTCAACGAACTGCTGTTCGAGGCCAAGGCCGAGGGTCGGACGGTGTTCCTGTCGTCCCACATCATCAGCGAGGTCGAGCGGACCTGCGACCGCGTCGCCATCATCCGCGAGGGTCGCCTCGTCCGGGTGGACACGGTCGAGGGCGTGCGGGCGCTCGCCGCCCACGAGGTGGAGCTGCGGTTCGCCGCTCCGGTGCCGGCGGCCGCGTTCGAGGCCATCGACGGCGTGACGAACGTCGTCGAGGAGGGCCGCACGCTGCGCATGCTCGTGACGGGCCCGATCGCCCCCGTGGTCCGCCTCGCCGGCCAGCACGAGCTGGTCGACTTCGTGAGCCGCGAGCCGTCGCTCGAGGAGGTCTTCCTCTCGGAGTACGCCACCCGCCAGGCCGGCACCTCGGCCGGCGCCGCGTGATGGGCAGCGCCGCTCGCGCCGCGCCTGCCCGCGCGGTCGCGCTCCCGACCCCCGACCTCGCTGCCCGCCTCTTCGGGCTCGGGTCCGTGTTCGGCAAGACCTTCCGCGACAGCCGTCGAACCGCGCTGGCCCTCGGCGTCGTCATCGCCCTCGTCCTCGTCGTCACGGCGGCCTCGGTGGCGGCGGAGTTCGATACCGCCCAGAAGCGGCTGGCGATCGCGATCCAGATGGCCGCACTGCCGGCGATCTTCCAGGGCATGCTCGGCGACATGATCGGAATCGACCGCATCGGCGGCTTCCTGTCGTGGCGTGCCATCAACTTCCTGCCGATCATCCTCGGGATCTGGACCGTCGTCGCGATGTCCGGCCTGCTCGCCGGCGAGCTCGCCCGTGGGAGCCTCGACTTCCTCGCGGCGACGCCGCGGACGCGGGCCCGCCTGGCGCTCGAGAAGGCCGGCGGCTTCAGCCTCGCCCTCGCGATCACGTGCGTCGCGTTCGCGGTCGCGGCGTACCTCTCGATCGCGGCCTTCGGCACGCTGCCGAACGATCCCGTCGGCCTCGACGCGGTCGCGGGCCACACCGTGTGGCTGTTCGTGATGGCCCTCGTCCCCGGTGCGCTGGCCTTCGCGGCCGGCCCGTTCCTCGGCCGCGGCGGCGCGCTGGGCGTGGGCGGCCTGGCCCTGTTCGCCAGCTGGATCATCAGCGGCTACGCGTCGACGATCGCGTTCTTCGAATCGCTCGAGCCGATCTCGTATTTCGCGCTGACGGCCGTCCATCGGCCGATCGCCGGGGCCTGGGACTGGCCGTCGGTCGCCATCGTCGCCATCGTCGTCGCCGGCCTCCTCGTCGCCGGCGTCGCGGCCTTCGCGTGGCGCGACCTGATCGTGCCGACCGGTGGGCGGATCCGGCTCCCGACCGTCCCCGTCTTCCTCCGGGGGCCGCTGAGTCGCGGCCTCGGTGAGCGGCTGCCGGCCTCGCTGGTCTGGGGCGCCGCGCTGGGCCTGTTCGGGAT
>QKHE01000074.1 GCA_003250155.1 Chloroflexota bacterium
CGGCCAGGATCGGCTGCAGCCGCGCGATCGCGTCGAGCGTCGCCGCGACCTCGAGGAAGTGCGCCGGATCGAGCCGCCCGCCGCGAGCCGCGCGCTCGATCCACGGCCCGATGTCGCGGGCGCCGCCGACGCCGGCGCCGGGCCGTGTCGCCAGCAGGGCCTGGGCCTCATCGGTCTCGTCGAGGCCGCGAGCGACCACGACCCGGTCGGACTCGGGCACGAGCGCCTCGGCGAGGCGGCGGCTCGGCCCGAACGCGGTTCGCTCGGCCAGGCGCTCGCGGACGAGCGGGAACTCGAGGATCTCGACCGAGCGCGGGTCCACGGCTATCGCCGGGCGGCGGCGGTGCCCGGGACGCGCGGGCCCGAGATCGATGGGCTCGTCGCCACGACGAGTCGCCAGGGTCGCGATCGCCACGGTTCGGGGGCGTAGTCGATGCCGACCCGCGGCGTCGCGACGACCTCCCCCACCCGATCGGTGTCGCCCGGTTCCAGCCGCAGCGGAGCGACCGGGTTCAGCAGGTCGAGCCCGGTCAGCGACCGGTCGATGTCGAAGGCAGCCGCGAGGACGCCCGGCCCGCTCGCGATCCGGTGACCGGGAACCGGCGCTGAGGGCACGAGCGGACGGCGCCGGCGCGTCTCCGCATGCCGCCGCCGGGCGTCGCGCATCGCGTCGAGCCCGCCGAGCGGCTCGACCGCGCGCACGAGGACGGCGGCGGGCCGGCCATCGGGCTCGACGACCACGTTCAGGCAGTCGTACATCCCGTAGACAAGGTACACGTAGGCCACGCCCGGGGGCCCGAACATCACGGCGTTGCGGGCGGTTCGACCGAAGCGGGCATGCGAGGCCCCGTCCTCTGTGCCGATGTACGCCTCGACCTCCACGATCCGGCCCACGCGATCGGGAGCTCGAACGAGGTGGGCGCCGAGCAGCGCGCGAGCGGCCTCGAGGGCCGGCGCCGCGAGGCGCTCGCGGCCGAGGCGGGACCGTTCGACCGCGTTCGTCAGGAGCTGAACGTGTCGATGATCTCGGCCGGGAACACGAACCCGAAGACCGCCAGCAGCGGCGGGATGATGACATCCCGCAGGACCTGGGCCGTCCAGGTCGGATCGAGCCAATCGAACAGGGTCCGCAGCAGGCCGAACTCGCCCCGTCCGGCGGTCTCCTGCACCGCCGGGATCGTGAAGTACGGGTCGAGCGTCAGCATCACCGCGACGAGGATGATGATTCCCTCGATGACGCCGACGATCCCGCCCAGGATCTCGTCGAGGACCGGGTAGCGCGTCAGCAGCGGCGCCGGGCGGTAGGTGATCTGGATCCCGATGCTGAGCGCGACGGCCGCCGCGAAGAACACCGCGCCGAACGCGATCATGTGGCTGTATTCCGGCCGGATCGTCGTCCACTGCTCGGCCAGATACTCCCCGAGGCCCGGCCTCAGCAGCCCCGCCAGCACGATCGAGACGATGATCGCGGCGGTTCCGAGCAGTCGGCGGATCAGGCCCTGGGCGTAGCCGACGATGAACATCGCCAGCAGCGCCAGGAAGATCACGAGGTCGAATGTCTGGAGCTCCACTCTGGCTCCCTCCCCCTTGCTCTGCGCGCCGGAGCGCGGGTGGCGGGCCGAAGCGTAGCAGGATCAGCTGCGAATTCGACCCCCGACGCGGTGCCCCACGGCACCGCTGATCGCCGCGATGGCCGCGTCGACCTCGGCCTCGGTGAGCGTTCGGTCCGCCGCCTCGAAATGCAGCCGGTACGCGAGACTGCGCTCGTCGTCGGCCAGCGGACGGCCGCGGTAGACGTCGAACAGGACGATCGAGCGGAGCTCGGCGCCCCCGGCGGACCGGATGGCCGCCTCGACGCCGGCGGCCGGGACGGCCTCGGCGACGACCACCGCCAGATCGCGCTCGACCGCCGGGAAGCGCGACTGGGGGACGAACTCGACGGCCGGCAGCGAGCCGCCGCCGAGTCCGGCGATCGACACCTCGGCGACGACCAGCCGCTCGACGCGGAGCTGCCACGCCTCGATGAGCCGCGGCTGCAGCTCGCCGACCACGCCCGAGATCGCAGGTCGGTCGGCGCGGTCCAGCGCCGTCACGATCGCGCTGCGACCCGGATGGAGGATCGGCTCGTCGGCCAGCGGCGCGTAGGTCGGGCGCGAGGCGCCGAGGACCCGCGCCACGAGCTCGAGCAGGCCCTTGGCGTCGTCGACGTCGGCCGCGCGGGCCGGCCGGTTCCAGGCGGCCGGCTCGAACGAGCCCGCGAGCGCGATCCCGAGACGCCACCACTCGGTCGTGTCATCGCCGACGCGGCCGTAGCCCTTGCCGACCTCGAACAGCGCGACGTCGCCGATGCCCCGGCGGACATTGCCCGCGACGGCCTCCGTGAGGCTGCCGATCAGCGCCTGCCGGAGGACCGCGTGATCGGCCGACAACGGGTTCGTGACCGGGATCGGCATCCCGGCGACGGCCGCTTCGTCCGCGGCCGGCGGGACCTCGACGGTCCACGAGAAGTCGCCGACCAGGCGCGGCGAGACGAGGGCGTAGGTGACCGCCTCGCTGACACCGGCCCCGACGAGCGCTTCGCGAATCGCGTCGCGGACGCCCAGCGGCGAGGGTCGCCAGCCCGGCATCGGCGTCGACGGCCGTCGTCCGGGGACCGCCTCGTAGCCGTGGATCCGGGCAATCTCCTCGGCGATGTCGGCCTCGATCTCGATGTCGCGTCGCCAGGTCGGCACCGTCGCGACGACTGCCTCGCCGACGGCCGCCTCCACGGCCTCCGGGGCCGAGCCTGCCGCGACCGCGACGCTGGTCGCGCCGTCTGCGGGTCGGGTCTCGATGCCGACCCGGCCGAGGAGCGCGCGCTGCGCGTCGGCATCGAGCGTCGTGCCCAGAAGACGATCGACGCGCGCCG
>QKHE01000043.1 GCA_003250155.1 Chloroflexota bacterium
GCTCGCGGGACCGGCAGGCTGAACTGCCTGGCCGGACCCGACGCGGGCTGCATTCGAGCGCCGCCCTGGACGAGCGGCGCTCCGCGCTTGGGCAGTTGCCGAGCTCGCGCCGGCGCGGGGGCCGGTTCGTCCCAGGCTTCCCCACCCAGCGCGTCGCCGAGCATCGCCGATCGCGATCGCCGGCCGTTCCCCGAAACGACGGCGCGCTGCGGCGCGGGGGCGCCGCCGGGGCGCCGCGTCGCTGGGCGCGCCGGAGCGGCAGGAGGCATATCGAGGAGATCGGCCGAGTCCGACATCGCGGGCTCCTCGACGCGATCAGGCCCGCGCAGGATCGCGTACGCCTCGTCGACCTCGGCGAGGCGGTGCTGCGCCCATGTCCGCAGCGAGCCCGGCGCCCGAAGCAGGAACGCCACGACCTCCTGGTGCGCCGCCTCGACCTGGTCGTCACTGGCGGAGCCGTCGAGGCCGAGCCGGGCGAGAAGCGCGTCGGCGGCGATCGGGGAGCGCTCGGTGTCGTGGGACGATGCGCGCATCGGTGCCGACCTCAGGCGGGTGGGAGCGGCGTGACGGTCCCCGGCGCGGCACCGCCGAACGTCGCGTCGACCCGATCGCGAATCTCGCGCAGGCCGTGGCCCTCGGCGAGCATCTGCTTGGCCATCAGCGCTGTCTCGACGCAGACGTCGCAGTACGAGGCATGCTCCTCGAACTCCAGCGCCGCGCCGGGCTGCGTGGGCTTGAAGAAGCAGTCGAGGTTGCTGCGGTGGTCCATCGCCACGCAGCCGCAGTAGCACGGCATCCAGGACACCACGTCCGGCCTCGCGAGCGCGTACGCGTAGGCCGCCTCGACGCGCGGCTGGCTGCGGACGTACGCCGGGCGCGAGTTCCACGCCGCCTGGGCCGCCGCATCGGGGGTCATGTCGTGCATCGCCGCGGTGTGCTCGGGTGTGGGCGCGGCGGCCCAGCCGCCGTCCCCCGCACCGCCGCAGCCGACGGCGATCGGCGCGACCAGCAGGGCCATCGAGAGGATGAGCAGCGGGCGGATGCCCGGGAGACGCATCGTGTCCATGTGGCGATTGTCGAGTTGGGTGGTCGGCCCAACCATCCGCCGAGGGGCACGATTCAGATAGAGCCGAACGGCCCGCGAGCTTGGGACCTCGCCAGTCGATATAGCCCGGGATATAGGGCCCGAGGAGGGTCAGTAGCCCCAGCCGCCGTGATCGACGCCGTGGCAGGTCAGGGTGCAGGTCCCGGTCGCCGAATCCCAGTCCAGCATGCCCAGCAGCGCCGGGTTGCCGCCGCCGTACGGCTGCACGTTCGGCGCGAAGTTCACGAGCCGCGGCTCGGCGTCCTGGCCGTCCACCGCGTAGGTCGTGCCGTGGGTCCGGAAGTGGCACTCCGCGCACAGGGCATTGCCGTGTCCGGCGCCGTCCTCGTCGACCGTGCCGCCGACCGGGCCGCTGAACGACGCCACGGCGGCGCTGTGGAGGCCGTGGCCGGGGAAGGCCGAGTCGGCTCGCGGGTCCTGGCTGGTGTCGACGAACGGCGCTTCCGCGTGGCACGACAGGCACAGCGCGAAGTCCGCCGCCTCGTACGCTTCCGATGGCCCCTTGAGCGCCCGGTCTCGGAGGTTCGCGATCAGCATCCCGCGGTTCGCCACCGCGTGCGGGGCCAACCGCGCACCCGGGTCGGGCGGCGAGGCCGGGTTCGCGAGCCGTGGGTCGCCGTGACAGCTGACGCAGCGAACCGTCGAGGTCGTCGTGAACGTCCACAGCTTGTACGGGGACGTCCCGGCGAGGCTGTTGCTCATGCGGAGCGTGCCGTTGGTGCCGGCCGCCTCGACGGGGTGGTAGGAAGCGTTCGCGGGGTTCAGCTCGATGGCCTTGTCGAGGGCCCACGTCGAGGGCCCGCCGGTCTGGGCCGGCAGCTCGGTGAAGCCCGAGTGGCACTTGAAGCACAGCTGGTACTCGAGATCCGAGGTCGACTGCCAGGCGTAGCTCGGGCTCGCCCCGGCCGCGCCGTTCGTCACGGCAACCCCGGAGGCGCCGATGAGGGCGCCGGAGGCGGTCCAGCCCGCCGCGGTCTCGACGCTCAGGCTCGCGTCGGCGCGGTGTGGCTGATGGCAATCCGTGCACGCGGTGTGGCGATTGAGCAGCCCGTCGAACTCGGACTCGTCGCGGTCACTGGTGTGGCTGGACAGCGAGGTCGCCGGGTGCGAGTAGTACGAGCCGGTCGACGGGTCGTTCGCCGGGACGAGCGGATCGCCGTACTGGGAGGCGATGTCGGCGGTCGCGCCGGTCCCGTCGTGGCAGGTCAGGCAGAGCGTCGCCTGGGGAGCCGGCTGGGCGAGCAGCATCGCCCCGTCGGCCGTGTGGGCGGCGTGGCAGGCCGCGCAGCTGTCTCCGGTCAGGCTGAGGTCGAAGTGGGGCGACGAGAATGACGTCGCGGCGAGGGCCCACTGGACCGTCCCGGCGCTCCGGGCGATCGCCGCGCCCGTTCCCGAGATGGGCCACTGGACGACGGTCGAGCGGCCCTCCTCGACGGGGATGCCGCGCCGCTGGCCAGGGCTGAGCTGCACCGGCGGCCGGCCACGCAGGCGGAGCGAGGCCGCCGGCCCGTCGATCGGCACGCCGGCGTCGACCAGCCGGACCGCATACCTCGTCAGCCACGCGGCGCCCGCGGTGGCACGGATCGTGAAGGACAGCTCGGTGAACTCGCCGGGCCCAAGGCGAATCGGGCGCCCGGGGTTCAGGCCGATGTTCGCCGTCCCCGGCACGGCCAGGTCCTCGGCGAGATCGCTGCCGGCCAGCCGAAGCTCCCCGACCGGGATCACCTTGCTGCCGGTTGCCTGGCCGCGGAGGACGTTGGCGCTGGTGTAGAAGGGGACGCCTGGGACCGGATCGACGGCCGGCACCCGCGTCCAGTCCTCCGGCGCGTCGCCCAGTCCGAACTGGAGGCGGGGATCGATCTCGACGGCGTCGGCGGTCGCGTTGACGATCTGGAAGCGCACGACGTAGATCCGGCTCCGCTCGAGTCCGTTGGCTGGCGCATCCAGGGCGCCCGCGACGAGGGCGCCCGTTCGGCGATCGATCGAATCGACCCACACGTGGCCGACGTGAACGGTCGGGTCGGGCTCGAGGGTCGGCTCCGGGGACGGGGTCACCTCGGGTGTCGCGGTCGGGTCCGGGAGCAGGGTCGGCTCGGGTGCCGGTGACGGCCCCGCGGGCGTCGGTTCCGGGCTGACGGTCGGCGCCGGACCCGCCGTCGGATCCAGGCTCGCCGTCGCCGCCGGCGCCGCGGAGGGGTCGAGCAACGGCGTCGCGACCGGGCTCGGATCCGGCGACGACGGCTGCGGCTCCGTCGGGGCGGGCAGCGACGTCGGGCTCGGCACCGTCGGAGTTGCGGTGCCCTCATCCCCGAGGGCGCTCGCCGTGCCGGCGGTGAACGTCGAGGTCGCCGTCAGGACGAGGACCAGCGCGACCGCCTCGACGGCGAGCAGCAGGCTCGGCTGGCGTCGGCCACGGCGAGCCGGCCCGATCATGGGTTATCCACGACACCCGTGTAGGGAATCGTGCCCGTCGGGTCGTGGCAGGCCTGGCACGTGCCTCGGTTGTTGATCTTGAGCAGGCGGCTGGACGCCGCGGTCGTGCCGTCCGGGTACGGGAAGTCCCCCGTGATGGTGCCTGGCATCTCGGCGTTCGAGCCGTGGGCCACGTGGCAGACCGTGCAGGCCGTCTGGTTGGTCTGATGGCGGTACGTGTAGACCGCGTCGATGCTGGGCGTCGTGGCGGCGCTGCCGGGCGCCGGATAGCGGGTGTGGCAGGCGGCGCACCAGGCTGTCATCTGCGTCCGCCACGTCGCACCGGTCGTGCCGGCCGGCTGATCGCCGAAGCTGCCCGTGGCGGGCACGATGCCATGTGAATCGGCCAGCGGATCGATCGGGTCGTACGTCGGCACGCCATCCCACGGCCGGTACGTCCGCCAGTAGTCACCGGCGGTCGGGTCGGAGCCGACGTCGCCGAGGACCGGCGCCTCGATGACCGTGTAGTTGCGGATCTCACCCGCCGGCGGCTGAGTCGCGTCCGTCACGCTGACGCCAGGGCTCGCGACCTCGGTGAACGTCCCACTGATGACGTCCGGTGCGGGGATCGGGTTGAGGATCCGATACCTGCCGTTGCCGTGCGGGTTGTGGCACGACGCGCAACGGAGCTCGACCACGGGACCCGTCGAGGCGCTGCCGAGCGGTCCGTTGCCCCACGCCGTGCCCGTCGGGGTGACCGCGACAGCGCCAGGGAGAGCGAGATGCGCAGAGGTCACGTCCTGCCCGGCCGGCAGCACCGGGACCTTCGTGGAGAACCACGTGATGAGCCGCCCGGCCGTGGCGTCCCAGCGCGGGTAGGAGATGCGGATCGGGCGATTCGCCGCGTCAGCGTCGCTCCCGCTGCCGATCCGGGCGCTCAGGAAGCCGCCACCGCGGAGCGCGCCCGCGACCGCAGTCGGGTCGGTCTCGTCCTGGGGCGTGCCGCTCAGCGACCCCGCCGCCCGGAACTGGATCCCGAGCGTGACGTCGGTGGTCGCGCCGAGGCCGGCGGATCCGTGGCAGGACAGGCACAGCTCATCGGGCGATGGGGCGGCGACGAGCATCTCGCCGGGCGCCGTGTGGGCGCGGTGGCAGCCGGCGCATGAATCGGCCGCCAACGTGCTGATTCCGGAGTTGGCCGCGGCATCGTGCGGACCGCCGTCGGCCGCGGTCGACGGGACGACGACGAAGAGCCAGGCGGCGAGGATCGCGGTCGCCGCGGCGACCGTGGCGCGAGGTCCGATCCCGAAGGCGCGGCCCACGATGTCCTCTCCCGACGGCTTCGATGGTGGTGTGGTGGCCGGGACGAGGTCGCCGGCCACCACGTCAGGTGTCCTACGGAACCGGAGCCACCGGCCCGAGATACGTCCCGGCCGCAATGGTCTCGGTCGGGTCGTGGCAGGCCTGGCAAGTCCCGCGGTTGTTGACCTTCAGCAGGCGGCTCGAGGCCGACACCGTCCCGTCGGGATAGGTGTAGTTGCCTGTGTAGTTCGTCGAACCGTAGCCAATCATCGCGGCGTTGGAGCCGTGGGAGACATGGCACGTCAGGCAATCCCTGCCGGGGCTCGTGGAGTGCTGATGGACGAAGATGTCCTCGCCCGGTCGGGGGTTCGCCCAGCCGTGCGCGGCACTCGTCGGAACAGCAGGATCGGCGACGTTGTAGTTCGTCAGATACCGGGTGTGGCACGAAGCGCACCACGCCGTGATCTGCGCGCTGAACGTCGACGGACGCCCGTTGGGCGCACTGTTGGCGGTCGAGCAGCCAGCCGGGGCTGGGTAGACCGTCGGGTCGCAGGCCGGGTTGTTCACCTGCGGGTTCCACGGCACGTTGCGGGCGAAGTAGTCGCCGCCCGTTGCCGTGTAGTCGCCGGCGATGCCGTTGAAGCTTCCCAGGGTCGCCGCGACGGAGACCTGGCTCGCATAGAGCAGGTACGTCGACTCGTTGCCCTCGGTGCCCTGCACCTGCATGACCGTGTAGTTCCGCTCATCGCCCGCGGCCGGCAGGCTCGCGTCGGTGACCGGAACGCCGCTCGTCCGGGTGACCGTGCCACCCACGCCGGAGTCGGCGAGGATGTCGATGCCGGTGAGCGTGAAGTAGCTGCCCGAGGATCCGGAGGCGACCGAGGCGACGGTCCGGTTGGCACCGTCGGCCGCGGTCCCGGTGCCCGCGATCGTCACGACATCACCGACCAGCAGGCCGTGCGAGACGTCGGTATAGAGCCGATCGTTCGCCGCGAACGTGGCGATGATGTCGACGACCCACGCGTCATCGACGCCGGTGGCCTCGGGGAACTTGTGGAGGATGCGGTACTGCCCGTTCCCGTGCGGGTTGTGGCAGGACGCGCAGGTGACCGTGACGGCCGGCCCGGCACCGGTGCCGACGGCCCCGTTGCCCCAGGCGACGCCCGGGTTGACGAGACCGTTTTCGGTCATCGCGATGTGGGCCGAGTTGACGGGCTCGCTGGAGGCGAGTACGCCGACTCTCGGCCGTTGCGACACGGCCGTGGCGTTCCGGAGGTACGACAACCGCGTCGTGTTCGCGGAGTCGATCCGGGCTTCGTCGAAGCCACCGCCTCGCAGAGCGCCAAGCTGGATCGCGGGATTTCGGAAGCCGCCGGCGAGGGCGTACTGGACGCCCGTCATGACGTCGGCGGTTGCGCCCGTGGCCGCTGCGCCGTGGCAGCTGAGGCAGAGCGCTTCAACGCTGGGTTGGTTGATCAGGTATTCGCCCTGTGCAGTGTGGGCGCGGTGGCAGCCAGCGCAGCTGTCGGCCGTCAGGGTACTGACCCCCGAGTTCGACGAGGCCACGTGGACGCCGCCATCCGCAAGCACAGGGACGGCGGCCAGGAACAGCCAGAGTGTGGCCCCTGCGAAAAGCAGGGCCGATCGTCTCACTGTTCCCACCTCCTTTCTGTCGTGCGGAACTTGGTGTGGGATGCCGCCCAAATTGCGGCCGCTTGCGTCTCGCTCGAGTGCACCTCCTCGCTGGAACGCCATCACTAGTAGCTCCACATCTGGACGCGGTCGTTGGTGGTGTCGCCGACGTAGAGGCGGCCGCGACCGTCGGCTGCCACGCCGTTGGGGTAGCCGAAGCGACCGTCGGCGATGCCGGAGCCGCCGAAGAACCCGAGGTACTCGAGCTCCGGGCTCGGGTCGTCGACCAGGCGGTAGACGAGGACGCCCTGGCCGGTCGAATCGCAGATGTAGATCCGGCCGCGGCCGTCGATCGCCACGCCCCGCGGCAGGGCCAGCTCGCCCTTGCCGCTGCCCCGGCCGACCTGCGCGAGCGTCGACCCATCGGGCCGGTAGACCATCAGCCGACCGTTGTTGCTGTCGGCGACGTAGACGTTGCCTGCCGGGTCGACGGCCAGGGAGTTCGGGAACGACAGCCGGTCGGCCTCGCCGAACGTCCGCACCAGCGTCAGCGATCGATCGAACATCTCGACCCGAGGGGCCGCGCCGCCGAGGTCGGTGACGTACAGGTTGCCGGCCGCATCGAAGGCCAGGCCCATCGGCTGCCAGCCGGGGATCGGGCTCGGCAGCGCCAGCGTCCGCTGGTAGGCGCCGTCGCGGTCGTAGACGTGGATCTGGCCGGTCGGCCGGTCGGACACGTACAGCTCGGCCGTCAGCGGATCGATGGCCAGCCAGACCGGCACGTGCTCCGACCCGGTCGAGGCGGGCGGTTCGGCGACGGCGATGAGGGAGCCGCCGCCGTCGAGGACGAGGACCACGCGATCACTCTCGGACTGGGCGACGTAGATCCGGCTGCCATCGGGCGTGACGGCCACGCCGATCGGGTTGTCGGCGCCGTAGAAGCTCGTCGTATAGCCGGGCAGGTCGATCGTGTTGGGCAGCGGCACCGGCAGCGGCTGCCGGAACAGGAAGTACCACAGGGCCAGGAAGATCAGGATCAGCAGCAGGCCGAGCAGGACGAACAGGAGCAGCCACCGCCGCCGCCGCCGGTCCTCGTCCTCGTCGGTCGTGTCCGGACCCAGCGGCGGCGTCGGAAGCGGCTCGTCCTCGGGGGCCGGGGTGGCCTCGGGGATCGCCATCGTGCCGTCGCCCGTCGCGTCGATGCCGGCCATCAGTTCGCTCCCGCGGCGTCGGTCGCCATCGGACCCACCCGGTTCAAGCCGAGTCGGGCCGCATTGTTGTCGGGGTCCAGGACGAGCGCCTGCTCGTACCACTCGGCCGCATCGGCGTTGTCGCCGCGCGTCTCGTGGAGGAGCCCGAGCCCGATCGCGGCGTCCAGCGCCGCCGGCCCGTCGCGCAGCCCGAGGAGGGCCGCCTCGGCGGCGGCCGCGTCGCCAGTCGCCAGGCTCGCCATCGCCGATGCCCAGGCGGCGTGCGCCGCGTCGCCGGCGCCCGTGTACGCCTCGGCGAGCGCCACGTACGGCTCGCTCCAGCCGACCGGGACGAACACGACGGCCGCCCGGAGGACGGTGATCGCATCGTCGATCTGGCCGTTGAGGATGAGCGCCCGGCCGAGCAGGTACTCGGCGTCGGCGTCGGATCGCTTGATGGCGAGCGCCTTCTCGAGGAAGGCGATCGCGTCGGCCGGCCGCGCCTGCTGGAGGGCGATGGAGCCGAGGCCGTAGTACGCCGCCTCGAGGGTCAGGTCGACGTTCGCCATCTCCCCGGGCGCGGCGATGTCGACGACGGCCTGGAAGTCCGCCGCGGCCTCGTCGAGGCGGTTCAGGCCGAGCATCGCCGAGGCGCGTCCCATGTGGGCCGGTTCCAGCTCGACGCCGGCGGCGATGATGATGTCGTACTGGGCGACGGCGTCCTCGAAGCGGTGCTTCTCGACGTAGGCATCGGCCAGCCTGCCGCGCGTGACGATGTCATTCGGGTTGTCGCGGACGGCCTGTTCGAGGGCCGCCACCTGCTGGTCGACGATCGACGGAGCCGCCGGCCGCCAGCGATCCGCGGCGTAGAAGGCGATGAATCCGAAGAAGACGAGCACGACGATCAGCGCCACGCGCTTCGTCCATCGCGAGAGGTCGGCGTCGGATGCGTTCCGGAAGGTATCGATGGCGTTCATCTGGGACGTCCTGCGTACGGTTCGCGACTGCGTGGGCGGGCCCGCCCCGGGGCGAGAAGGGAAGAGAGCCCCGGGACGGACTCGTCCACCTGTCATGGTCGTCGGCATTGCGCCCGCTTCCCATCCGCCGAGCGGTAGAAATCGGGTACAGCGGATCGAACGCCCGTGCGGCGCCGATCTCTATCGGCCGGTCGAGGTGGCCGGGCCGGTCGTGGGCGGTCAGGAGGGGAGCGGTGCGGTCCCGTGCGGGGCGCGAGGCTTGCAGGAACGGGCCGCGCGGCGGGTCCGCGCGGCGCAGCGTCGGATCGTGTTGAAGATGTCCTCGGGCAGCGGCGACAGCTCGTCGCGGTGGTAGGCCCAGCTGGACCCGCCGTCGAGGCCCACGTCGATCAGCAGGGCTGCCGGGGCAAGTGCCAGGAGGTCGCTGGCCTGGAGCGCGCCGCGCTCCATGACGATCACGTCGGGCTCGTCGCCGAGCACCGTCGCCGCGGCCTCGAGGTCTTCGACGTGGACGGCCTCGATCGTCAGGCTCGGATCGCCGCGCAGGATGCGCGCCAGGCCCTCGCCGAGGAGCGGGTGCGCGTACAGGATGACTACGCGCCGTGCGTTCCTAGGCACCGCCGCCTCCGTGATGAGCGAAGTCGCGTCCGAAACTAGTCCCGTCGAAGGCTCCCGTAAATCCGCTGGTGGGCACATCTGGACGGTCCGGCGCTGTACCGAGCGGGGTGTATCGAGAGGGCCAGCCGGGCGCCCGGGCCCGCGATCAGCCTTCGCTGCCCAGGCGCAGCCCCAGGCCGTGGCGAACGACGTACGCCGCCGCCTGGATGCGGTTCTCCAGCTGCAGCTTCTCGAGGGCGTTGTGGACGTGGTTCTTGACCGTTCCCTCGGTGATCGAGAGCCGGACGCCGATCTCCTTGTTGCTGAGGCCGTCGGCGACGAGCTGCATGATCTCGATCTCGCGCCGGGTAAGGCTCGGCTCCGACGAGCTCGGCGTCGCGACCCGGCGGCCAGTGGGCCGCTCCCGGAACTCGCGCATCAGGCGGCCGGCGATCGCCGGCGAGAGCACCGTCTCGTCGCGGACCACGGCCCGGATGAGCTCGTACAGCTGCTCCGGCCGGAGGTTCTTGAGCAGGTAGCCATGGGCGCCGTAGCGGATCGCGTCGAACAGGTGGTCATCCTCCTCGGACACGGTCAGGATCACGACCTTCGCCGCCGGGACCTCGTCCCGGATGCGGCGGGTGGCCTCGACGCCGTTCATCACCGGCATCTCGACGTCCAGCAGGACGACGTCGGGTCTGAGCGAATGGGCCAGCTCGAGGCCCTGCAGCCCGTTCTCGGCCTCGCCGACCACGACCAGGCCGGGCTGGTCGCCGACGAGCGTGGCGATCGCCCGACGGAACAGCGGCTGATCGTCGACGAGGAGGATGCGAATCGCGTCGTTCATCGCCACGGGCTCAGCTCGACGCCGCGAGCGTGCCGGCGCCGCCCCGCGGCCGTGAGCCGTCGGGGACGACGGCGATCACGCGCGTGCCCCGACCGGGCCGCGAATCGATCCGCAGGCTGCCCCCGGCCAGCTGCATCCGCTCGCGCATCGTCTGCAGGCCGTAGCCGCCATCGCGGGATGCCGGGGCCGCGGCCGGGTCGAAGCCTCGCCCGTCGTCCTCGACCACGATCGTCAGCGTGCCCGGCTGAGCCGACGCGAGCCGCACGTGGGCGCGCGTCGCGCGGGCGTGCTTGCGGACGTTCGTGAGCGCCTCCTGGATGACCCGAATCACCTGGATCTCGCTGGCGACCGGCAGCGCCGGGTCGCCGTCGATCGCCGACTCCAGCTCGACGGCCAGGCCCGATTGCTGGCCGTACTTGTCCAGATACGCGGCGAGCGCCTCGACGAGGCCCTGCGTCCGGCTCGCCTCGCGCAGCCCGAGGATCGCCTCGCGAACGTCGCGGTAGGCCTCCTCGTTCACGGCGGCGAGATCCTCCAGCTCGCCGCTGATCCGGCCGCGGCTCGCGACCTCGGGCCGAGCGAGCAGGGTGCGCAGCCGAAGGTGGTTGCTGCCAAGAACCTGGGCGAGGCTGTCGTGCAGCTCCCGGGCGATCCGATCGCGCTCGGCGAGGATGGCCCCCTGGCGCTCGCTCTCGCGCAGCCGTGCGCTCGTG
>QKHE01000002.1 GCA_003250155.1 Chloroflexota bacterium
GTCCGCGTTCGGGCCGGACTGGACGTCGACGTCGCGCAACCCGATCCGGTCGACCCGCGTCGGACGATGCTCCGACAGCGCCTCCGCGACCGCACCGCCAAGGCCTCCCAGGATCGAGTGCTCCTCGACCGTGATGACGTGGTCGGCCCGCTCGGCAGCGGCAACGAGCGCCTCGACATCGAGCGGTTTGACGGTCGCGACGTGGAGCACGCCGGCCTCGATGCCGTCGGCCGCCAGCAGCTCGGCCGCCTCGACCGTGCGCGGTGTTTGGGCGCCGGTCGCGAGCAGGCTGACGTCGCCGCCTTCTCGGACCCAGACCGCCCTCCCGAACTCGAACCGATGGTCGTCGCCGAACAGCCGGGCGGTCGGATCGCGCACCAGGCGGACGTAGCACGGGCCGTCGTAGTCGGCCGCCCAGCGGAGGGCGAGGCGCGCCTCGACGTCGTCGGCTGGGGCCACGCAGACCATGTTTGGCAGCGTTCGCATGATGGCAAGGTCGTCGACGACGATGTGGCTCATGCCGGTCTGTCCGGTGAACATGCCGGAGTAGCCGGGCGTGATCTTGACGTTGAGCCGCGGCTGGGCGATCAGGACCCGGATCTGGTCCAGTGGCCGGACGACCGCGAATGAGACGAACGTGCTGATGAACGGGATGAGATCCATCGTCGCCATGCCCGCCGCGACGCCGAGCATGTTCTGCTCGGCGATGCCCATCTGGAGGTAGCGGTCGGGGTGAGCCCGCTCGAAGATGTCGGCCCGCGTCGAGCTGCCGACGTCGCCGTCGAGCATGTAGATCCGCGGGTCCTCGGTCGCGAGCTCGGCGACGGTCTCGCCGAAGATCTCGCGCATCGGGCGGCCCATCGGGAGTGGCGTCGCAAGCGTCATCGGGCGGGCTCGCTGTCCGGGTTGTCGATCGGGACGGGCTCACCGAGCTCGGCCATCGCCGCGGCGTACTCCTCCGGCTTGATCGCCCGGGTGTGCCAGAACCAGTGGCCCTCCATGAAGGACACGCCCTTGCCCTTGATCGTGCTCGCGATCACGACGACCGGCCGGCCGTCGCCGGCGGCGGCTGCCTCGAGCGCCCGGACGAGATCGTCGACGTCGTGGCCGTCGACCTCGAGCACTCGCCAGCCGAAGGCCGACCACTTGGCGGCCAGCTCACCGGGTTCCTGGGGCGGGATCCGCCCGTCCGGGCCTTCGCCGGGCCAGCCGTACTGCTGGATCCGATTGTGATCGACGATCGCGATGAGGTTGTCAAGGCGGTAGCGCGCGGCGGCCATGGCCGCCTCCCAGACCTCGCCCTCCTGGCACTCGCCGTCGCCGAGGAGCACGAACGAGCGCACCTCGTCCTGGCCCTTCAGGCGGGCACCGAGGGCGATGCCCATCGCCGCCGAGATCCCCATCCCGAGCGAGCCGGTCGACATGTCCAGCCCCGGCAGGCGGGTCATATCGGGGTGACCCTGGAGCCGCGAATGGGCGGCGTCGAACGTCAGCAGCTCCTCGAGCGGGAAGTAGCCGCGCAGCGCCATCGCGGCGTAGAGGCCGATCGACGAGTGGCCCTTCGACAGGATGAAGCGGTCGCGGTCCCGCCAGGCGGGCTCGTCCGGCCGAATGCGCAGGACGTGGAAATACAGGACCGCCAGGATCTCGGCCTCGGAGAGCGGACCGCCGATATGCCCGGCACGGGCATGGTTGACCGAGCGGATCACCTCGACGCGGATCCGTCGCGCGACCTCGCGAAGCTCGTCGAGATCAGGCGCCCGGACGGCGGGCGTCGCTGCGGCGCCGCTCATGTCGCCCGACCCGCAGCTGGCTCGGGGCGCGTCTCATACGCGCCGAAGACGACCGGCGGCGAGAAAACGCACACGAGCTCGAGCGCCTCCGGACCATCAGACTCTGTGGCGTGGAACGTGCCGGGCGTGACGTGGACGACGACCCCCGGCTCGATCTCGGCGGTGCCGTCGGGCGTCACGATCCGGCCGCGCCCGGCGGCGCAGTAGATCGTCTCCTCCTCGGCGGGGTGGACGTGACCCTCCGGCCGGCTGCCGGGCGGGAACACCGAAACGCCCATGGAGACCTGGCGGGCGCCGCTGTTGTGGGGCCCGAAGTAGCCGTGCCAGGTCCGGCCGGGCAGGGGCAGGATCTCGGCCTCGGAGCGGGCCACGCGCTTGATCATCGGAAGCACCTCGCCGGGCCGTGGACGTTCGGCGGACTGGATAATCGATTATCGAGAATAGGACCATGATCGGGCTGGGTCAAGCGCGCCCGAGATATGGGAAGGCCCTCCGCCGGTGGCGGAGGGCCGTGGTGTCACCGGTGTCGGACGGTCAGGCGACCGTCACCACGTGCACACGTTGGGTGGGTTCTCGGGCGTGCAGTCGGCCGAGACCTTGATCAGCTCGATGACCTCGAAGGCGCGGTTCGCATCGAGGAGCACGGCCTCGCCCGGCGTGCCGTCGAGGTTGAACGGCGTGTATGCCTGGCGGACGTCGTTGACGCCGCCGTCGCTGTACGTGCCGCTGCCGGTCACGCCCTCGTAGTCGATGTCCCTGCCCGCGCGGATCAGCTCCATGCACTGGGCGTACGTGTAGCAGATCGAGCCGGGCGGCTCGCCAACGGCGTGCATCGCCGGGGCCCAGTCACTGGCCCTGTACGAGCCGCCGTACTGGACCGCCAGGGCCGTCTGGATGAGCACGTCGTAGGTCGTGTAGTGGTAGTTGCCGGTCGGGTCCGCGTCCGCGGCCGCGGTGTGCGGCGCAGCGGCCCACGCCTGGGAGTAGAAGTCCCAGGCCGGCGTCCCGCCGTTGTAGGTGAAGGCGGCGAAGCCGATGCCTTTCTGCGAGGCGAGCGG
>QKHE01000056.1 GCA_003250155.1 Chloroflexota bacterium
GATCGGCGAGATCGGGCTTGGGTCGGTCAAGACCGGCGCGCAGGCGGCGCCGATGGTCGGCTGGGCGAAGGCCAACGGGATGACCGTGACGTTCCACACCGGTGGCCCGTCGATCGCCGGCTCCAACCCGATCGCGGCGGACGCCGTGCTCGAGGCACGGCCGCACATCGTCGGCCACGTCAACGGCGGCACGACGCCGATGTCCGACGCCGACATCGAGCGGGTCGTCGCCACGGACATGGCGATCGAGATCGTCCATTGCGGCAACGGCCGCGCGGCGATCCACGCCCTCCGGGCCGCGGACGGGGTCGGCGGCCTGGACCGGGTCATCATCGGCAACGACGCGCCGTCGGGGACCGGGGTCGTGCCGCTCGGGATCCTGCGCGTCATGGCCCACCTCGCGTCCCTCGGCGGCGTCGCGCCCGAGCTGGCGGTCGCGATGGCGACCGGCAACACCGCGGGGGTCCACGGCCTCGACCGCGGGATCATCGAGCCCGGCCGGGCGGCCGACATCGTCCTCGTCGACGCGCCGATCGGGTCGTCCGCCTCGAGCGCCCTCGGGGCGCTGTCGATCGGCGATCTGCCGGGCGTCTCGATGGTCCTGATCGACGGGGTCGTGACGATCGGCCGGAGCCGCAACACCCCGCCGGCCGCCCGCGCCGCGGAGGTCGAGGGCGGCGGCGGGCCGGCCGTGGCCGGGCACTGAGGCGTGAAGGTCGGACTACGCCTGCCGAGCTTCGCGCTCGGCGCGGACACCGCGTCCCTCGAGCAGATGGGCGCCTACCTCCGCCGCGCCGAGGACCTCGGTTTCGAGACGGCGATGCTGATCGATCACCTGCTCGTCGCGCCGCCGGCCTACCGGGTCGCCTGGCTCGAGCCGGTCTCGCTCCTCGCGGCGCTCGCCGGCGTGACCCGCACGATCCGCCTCGGCACGATGGTCCTCGTGCTGCCGTTCCGGGATCCCGTGGCGCTGGCCAAGGAATGGGCGACGCTGGACGTCCTGAGCGGCGGCCGGACGATCCTCGGCGTCGGGGTCGGCTGGAACCGGGAGGAGTTCGAGGCGCTGCGGATCCCGTACCGCGAGCGCGGCCGGCGGACGACCGAGATGCTCGAGGCGATCACGATGCTGTGGGCGGGTGACGATGTCTCGTTCGAGGGCCAGCACTACCGGTTCGAGCACGTGACGCTCGAGCCGAAGCCGACCCAGCGGCCCCATCCGCCGATCTGGATCGGGGGCGGGACGCAGCCGTCGGAGAAGCTGTACGCCCAGCAGGTCGACACGATCCAGCCCGTCCTTCGGCGCATCGCCCGCTACGCCGACGCGTGGGTGCCGCACAGCAGCGCGACGGCCGAGATGGTCGCCGGCGACTGGGCGGCGATCCGCGGCTACATGGCCGAGCTCGGCCGGGATCCAGACGCCATGGGCCGGGTCTACTCGAACTTCGTGCACGTCCTCGCGCCCGGCGAGCGGCCGGAGTCGGCCGCGGCGAAGTTCCGTGTCTACTCGGGGATGGATCTCGACTACTGGCAGCAGTTCTACCTGCTCGGCGAGGCCGAGGCGCTCGCCGAGCGGATCCGCGGCAAGGTCGAGGCGCTCGGCGGCGTCGACCACCTGATCCTGAACCCGCTCGACTGGGATCCCGGCGCGCTCGAGGTGCTGGCCGAGCGGGTCCTGCCGCTCGTGACGGCGTAGGCGTGGGGGCGTATCTCCGGCCGGTCGCGCTGCCGGAGGCGCTCGATGCGCTCGCCGGCGGGGGACGGCCGGACGGGCCCGGCTGGACGGTCGTCGCCGGGGCGACCGATCACTACCCGGCGCGGGTCGGCCGGGTCGTCGACGAGGACGTCCTCGACGTGTCGGCGATCGGCGGGCTGCGCGGCGTCGAGGCGCGCGACGAGGACGGCTGGCGGATCGGGGCGCTGACGACCTGGTCGGACATCGCCGAGGCGGACGGCCTGCCGCCGCTGTTCGACGGGCTGCGCGCCGCGGCGCGGACGATCGGCGGGCTCCAGATCCAGAACCGCGCGACGCTCGCGGGCAACCTCTGCAACGCGTCACCGGCAGCCGACGGGACGCCGAACCTGCTGGCACTCGACGCGGCCGTGGAGCTGGCGTCCGCCGCCGGCGTGCGGCGCGTGCCGGTCGGCGAGTTCGTGGTCGGCAACCGGCGTACCGTCCGCGCGGCCGACGAGCTCGTGACCTCGATCCTCGTGCCCCGGCCGCTGGCCGGGACCGACGCGCGCTCGTCGTTCGTGAAGCTCGGCTCGCGGGCCTATCTCGTCATCTCGATCGCGATGGTCGCGGCCGTCCTGGAGGTCGGGGCGGACGCGCGGATCGTGCGCGCCCGGATCGCGGTCGGCGCCTGCTCGGAGGTCGCCCGGCGGATGCCGGAGCTGGAATCCGAGCTCGCGGATCGGCCGCTCCGCGAGGCGCCGGCGATCGCCCGACCGGAGCACGTCGCCGGGCTGACGCCGATCGACGACGTTCGAGGCAGCGCCGACTATCGCCGGGAGGCCGCACTCGTCCTCGTCCGCCGCGCCATCGGAGCGCTGGCCGCATGAGCGTCTCGTCGCCGGCCCGCGGGTTGCCGATCGCGGTGCGCGTCAACGGCCGCGACGTGGCCGTCGAGAGCGCGCCGATGCGGCGCCTGTCCGAGGTGCTGCGGGAGGACCTCGGCCTGACCGGCACGAAGGTCGGCTGCGACGCCGGTGACTGTGGCGCCTGCACGGTCCGCCTCGACGGCCGCCAGGTCGCGGCCTGCCTCGTGCCGATCGCCCAGGCCGATGGCGCGACGATCGAGACCGTCGAGGGGCT
>QKHE01000025.1 GCA_003250155.1 Chloroflexota bacterium
GCGGATCCGACCACGTCGCGGCAAGCCCGCCGGCGGGCCGAACACCGGCGGCCGGGAACCTCCCCTCGCGCTGGTTCGGGCGCGTCGGCCGTCGAGCGTGGTCATCGGTCGCCTCCTCCGCGTGACCCTAGGACCGGGTCGTTCGGGAGGGCAGTGCCGGAGGTCTCGAATCGGAATGCTCAGCGGCCGGTCTCCGGCGTAGGCGCAGGGCGGCGCCGCGCGGGTCGCGGTCGGTCGTGGGACGCCAGGCCGCGCCGCGGCGGACCTACAGCGGCGGCAGCACCTGCAGGTCGGTCTGCGCCGGCGCAAAGAGGTCCCCCACCCCTTCGACCCGCTCGACGACCGTTCGGATCGTCCAGCGATCGCTTCGCAGGTCAGGGTCGTCGAGCTCGTCCCAGGCGATCGGCGCCGAGACCGGCGCGCCGTCGGCGGGCCGCACCGCGTACGGCGCGACGAGCGTCTTGATCGAGGCATTCTGGGTGTAGTCGAGGCGCGCCTTGCCGCCACGTCGGCGCTTCGCCCACTCCCACGACACGAGGTCCGGAACGGTGGAGGCGACGGCCCGCGACAGCGCCTCGACCCACTCGCTCGTCGCCCGGAACGTGTACCGCGGCTCGACCGGGATCCAGACCTGGATCCCGCGCTGGCCCGTCGTCTTCGGATAGCCGCGCACGGCGAGGTGGCCGAGCGCCGTTCGGAAGAGCCGGGCGAGCGCCAGCGTCTCGTCCCACGTCGTGTCGGTACCGGGATCGATGTCGATGAGCGCGAACGTCGGTCGGTCGGGCGCGTCGAGGCGCGACGTCCAGGCATGGATCTCGAACGCGGCCTGGTTGCCGAGCCAGCACAGCGTCGCGACGCGATCGGCGACCAGATGGTCGTTGGCGTCGCGCTCGGCGACCCCGACCTCCTTCCACAGCCGCAGCCACGTCGGCGACGTCGAGGGAATGTCCTTCTGCCAGAAGCCCTGGGCCGTCGAGCCGTTGGGGTAGCGATGGAGGTTGAGCGGGCGCTCCGCGAGGTGCGGCAGCATCGCCGGGGCGATCCGCGCGAAATAGCGCACCAGGTCGCGCTTCGTGACCGGCTCCGGGTCGTCGGACCGGCCGGGGAAGAGGACCTTGTCGAGATTCGTGAGCTTGAGCTCGAAGCCGCCGACCGACCACAGGCCGTCACTCTTCATCGTCGCGAGCGCATCGAGCTCGGCACGGGTCGCGCTCTGGGCGAACGGCGAGATCGGCGACATCGGCGCGCCGCCGTGGACCGGGTTCGGCGCCTCCGGGATCGTCGCCTCCACCGCGCGGACCGTCTCGCCCGTCGCGACCGCTCGCTCGCGAACGACCTCGTTCGGGTCCTTGTCCTCGTCGAAGCCTTTGAATGCCGCTTGGCGGACCATCCCGTCGCGCGACCAGCCGCCCATCTCGGCTCGGATGACCAGCTCGGGCCGGACCCAGACGGCGCGCTTCAGCTCGCCGCCCCAGCGGCCACGGTAGTCGCGCGGCGGCGCCGGATCGAACGGCGCGTCCGGGATCTCGATGTCCGCCAGCTGCTGGCGCAAGCGCTTCCGGGTCGGCCGGTCGAAGCCCGAGCCGACCTTGCCCGAGAAGCGCAGCTTCTTCGACCCATCCTCATCCTCGTACACCCCGACGATGAGGGCTCCAAGGTCCTTCGCTGCGCCCTCACCGGGCGTCCAGCCGCCGACCACGAGCTCCTGCTCCAGGCGGGCCTTGATCTTCAGCCAGCTTCGTGAGCGCGTCCCGGGCTCGTACCGCGAGCGGCGGTGCTTGGCGATCATGCCCTCGAGGCCGTTGGCCTTGACGGCCTCGTAGAAGGCCTTGCCCTCGGCCACGACATGGTCGGCGAAGCGGACCCGCCGGTCCTCACCACGCAGGAGCGAGGCCAGCAGGGCCTTGCGCTCCTCGAGGGGCACGTCCACGAGCAGCCGGCCGTCGTGGTACAGCAGGTCGAAGGCCTGGTAGACGAGCTGTTTCGAGCGCGTCCCGGTCAGCTCCTGGAGCAGGCTGAAATCCGGCCGGCCCTGGTCGTTCAGCGCCACGACCTCGCCGTCGACGATCGCCTCGCCGGCGTCGATCCAGGTCGCCTTCGTCAGCAGCGCAGGGAAGTACGTCTCGCCGTCGTTGCCGTTGCGGGTGAAGATCCGGGCCTCGCCGTCGCGGACGACCGCCTCGATCCGGTAGCCATCCCACTTGACCTCGAACAGCCAGTCGTCGTCCGTGAACGGCTTGTCCGACAAGGTCGCGGCCATGACCGGGAGGAACCTCGGCATCGTCGCGGGACGGGCGCCGCGGAGGTCGATCTCGGCGACCGAGGCGGGCGCCCGGCTGATCCAGATCGCGTCGCGATCGTCCCTGACCTCGTCATTCGTTCGGCCGGTCTTGACGCTCTTCGGGTGGTCCTCCGCGTCCCAGCCCTCGACCGCCGCGTCGTCGCGCTTCTTGATCAGCAGCCACTGGTCCTGACCGTCCTCGAACGGCAGCCCGCTGCCGTCGTCGCGGCCGCCCCGACCTCGACCTCGACCGCTTGTCCGAACGATCGTGTAGCGGCCACCGAGCTTTTCACCGCGGAGGGTGAACTTCAGCTCGCCGGCCTCGACCGCCCGGCCTGGATCGGCGGTCTCCGCCTCGGGGGTCCAGGTCCCCCAGTCCCAGACGATGACGTCACCGCCGCCGTACTGGCCCTTCGGGATGACGCCCTCGAAGTCGAGGTACTCGATCGGGTGGTCCTCGACGTGGACCGCCATCCGGCGGGCCGTCGAATCGAGGGTCGGACCGCGCGGCACGGCCCACGAGACGAGCACGCCGTCGATCTCCAGGCGGAAGTCGTAGTGGAGGCGGGTCGCGCGGTGGCGCTGCACGACGAAGCGACCGCCGCGGGTGCCGGCCCGGCGCGCGGGCTCGGCCGCGGCTGGCCGACCTGCCGGCTCCGGGGTCCGCTTGAAGTCCCGCTTCTGCTTGTATCGCTCGAGAGGCATCGTCGGCAGTGTCGCCTACCCTGCGGTCCGATGCGCAGCTTCGTCGGGTTCGTGGTCGTCGTCACCGCGCTCGTCGCGGCGCTGGTGCTCGTCGTCGGACCGCTGGTCGCGAGGCCGGTGATCGCGTCGCTGGTCCAGGACGCGTTGCCGATCGATCAAGGCGAGGTCACGGTCGAGGTCGACATCGGCCCGAGCCTGCTCTCCGGGGAAGTCGAGACGATCGCTATCAGCGGCCGCGACCTCCGGAGCGGGGACACGACGATCGGGTTGCTGCAGCTCGATCTGACGGGCTTCGACCTGTTCAGCCGCACCTTCAAGGACGTCGACGGCCAGCTCGAGGACGTCGAAATCCGCGTGGCTGACGGGACGACGGTCGCCCTCCGGCGGCTCGCATTGCGAGGACCCTCGGACGACCTCCGGGCGACGGGAATGCTCGACGCGGTCGTCGTCGAGCAGCTCGTCCGCGCGAAGCTGGCCGATCAGGGCATCGTGGCGGACGCGGTGCGCCTGAGGGACGGACAGATCGAGATCGATGCCGTCGGCATGACGTTCGAGACCAGGGTCAGCGTCCACGATGGCGGGGTCTACCTCGAGGCGGGTCGCCTGCCGACGTCGATCGCCCTTCTCGAGCCGGAATCGCCGCCAGCCCGGTGGGTCGTGATGTCGGCAACGGTCTCGCCGTCTGGCCTCGCCTTCGACGCGACGACCCGTATCGAGGCGATCCTCGGCGGCTGAGGCGCGGGCGAGGGTCAGCCGCTATGCCGTCTTGCGGCGACGGGCGGGCTTCGCCTCGTCGGTCTCGGTCCCGGCGACCTTCGAGCCCGCCTTGGCCGTCTTGCGAGCCTTGGCCTCTTCCACCGAGACCGGCTTCTCGCTCTTGTCCCGGGCCTCAGCGGCAGCCTTGACGCTGGCCTGGAGGGCGGCCATGAGGTCGACGAGCTTCGTCTCCTCCTCGGGCGCCTCGATCTCGACGGTCTCGCGACCCTCGATCTTGGCCTCGATGACCTGCATCAGCGCCTCGCGGTACTCGTCGTGGTACTGGTTCGGGTCGAACTCGCCGGTCATCGCCTCGATCAGCTGGGCCGCCATCTTGCGCTCGGCCGGCTTGATCTCCGGCTCCTCCTCGGGCAGGTCCAGCTCGCCCATGTCACGGATCTCGTCGGGCCAGTACAGCGTCGAGAGCAGCATCGTGTTCTCGAACGGGTTGAGCGCCGCCAGGACCTCGCGGTCGCGGAGGACGAACTTGCAGATCGCGGTGAGGTTCTTGTCCTCGAGGACCGCCTTCAGGAGCGCGAATGCCTTGCGGCCGACCCGATCGGGCTCGATGTAGTAGGCACTCTTCACGAAGTGGGTCTGGCGCTCCGCCTCGGCCGTGTCGACGAACTGCTCGATCTCGATCGAGCGGACGGTCTTGAGCGGCAGCTTCTCGAGGTCCTCGTCGGTGATGACGACGTACTTATCGGGCGCGTACTCGAAGCCCTTGACGGTCTCCGAGCGCTGGATGATTGCCTCGTCCTCGGGGCACCAGATCTTCATCTGGATCCGGCTCTTGTCGGTCTCGTGGAGCATGTTGAAGCTCACGCCGGCGCGCGCCTCGGTCGCGACGTACAGCTTGACCGGGATCGTGACGAGGCCGAACTGGATGGCCCCTTTCCACATCGAGCGCGCCACGGGACGTCCTCACGCTGCTAGGGCTCGCATCGCGCTGTCGCGCGTTCTCGCCGCGAGCCGGTAGGCGACCATACCATCCGGCCGCAATCGAGCCGCGCCACGGGGTCGCGCGGGGCGTGGCACGGGACCGCCAAGGCGGCCGCGCGAGACGACGGTCGGGACTACTCGTGCGCGAGCGTCTGGTTCGGGATGGCCTCTGCCGGCCGCTTCAGTGATCGCGGCTGCTTCGCCCACAGAACGCCTGCCGGGTCCCACCAGACGAGTGCGCCCGCGAGGACGCTGAACGCGATGTCGAGGCCGCCCGGCAGATGGAACACGAACGACAGGAAGGCGCCGAACGTCCAGCCGGACGTGAACCACAGGATCGTCGCGAGGCTGCGCTTGCTCATGGCGCCAGCGTGCCGAATGGTCGTCGACAAGAACAGCCGTACGGAAGTACCGTGACCACACCGGCTCCGCACTTGCGACGCCCCGGCAATTCGGGCCGCAAGGTGGGAGGCGTAAGGTCGGCTGGGCTCGCGTGGAGGCGCCGAGCGCGGCCGGGGGTTGTTCAGGGGGTGTCGAGGCCGATGACGTCAGGCCGACGTGCGGGCCAGCGCGGTCAGTCGCTGGCGGAGTTCGCGATCGTCTTTCCCGTCATGTTCCTGATCCTCGCCGCGATCATCCAGTTCGCGCTCGTCTTCTGGGCCCAGAACGCGCTGACCCAGGTGGTCCGCGACACCGGCCGCTGGGCGGCCACGCAGCAAAGTCGGCCCTGCGACGGTGGTGGGGCTGCGCTCGTCCAGAAAGCGGACGAGATCGCCCTGACGTCGAGCCTGTTCGGATACACCGCTGGAACATGGCCCGGCATCAACGGGGGGCTTCCGTACGCGTTTGACGTCTCGCCGGCGCCCCGAGAGGGGATCGAGACGACCTGGCCGATCAGCACCGACGCCCCCGGCCTGGTCAACACCGACTGTCCGCCGGACACCAACGAGATCGCGTGGTTCGTGAACATTCGGGCCCACCACGAGGTGCCGTTGTTCTTCCCCTTCATCGGTGCACTCATCCCGTCATGTGACATCGACAGCTGCACGTTGTCGTCGTCCGTCCAGTTCCGCATGGAGCCGGCGCGCTGATGCGCGCCGAGCCGCGAGGCCAGATCCTCGTCCTGTTTGCGCTGAGCGTGGTCGTGCTCTTCGGATTGGTCGCGCTCGCGATCGACGTTTCGAACGTCTACT
The DNA here is from genome assembly GCA_003250155.1 of Chloroflexota bacterium. GTDB lineage: Bacteria > Chloroflexota > Limnocylindria > Limnocylindrales > CSP1-4 > UBA5189. The sequence continues at coordinate 5,878 of QKHE01000025.1, forward strand.
CGGAGCTGCGGTTCGAGCGCGCCGTCGCCGACGCCGCGTCCCTGGCGGGAGCATCCGATACCTACCGGCAGGGTTCGAACAACGTCGGCAAGCCGGAGTGGGACCGAGCCCTCGGGCATGCGATGCAGAACATTGTCGACGAGCTCGACCCGAGCTACGTCCCGGGTGATCCGCTGCCGACGTGCTCGGGGGACAGCCCGCCATACGACTCGGACACCGACATCGTGAATTGCCCGATCGCGGGGACGCCGTACTACGTCTCGATCTTCGCTCCGGCTCCGTCCTGCGCGGCCGGCGGCTGCGACGCGCTGCGGTCGGTCCAGGTCACGATCCGCAACCCGCGTCACGGTCTGGCGTTCGCCCGACTGTTCGGTCAGACCGAGTGGAATCTGGCGATCACCTCGGTTGCGGAACGCAATCGCGGGACGAACTACTCATTCGTCACCCTTCGACCTCCAAAGCCAAGCCGGGCCAGCAACCCGCTTTGCAGCCCCAACTGTGATTCCAACGACGACGACATCGGGCTCGACGGGTCGGGGACGAGCCTGACCGTCCACGGCGACATGGGCACGAACACGAACATGACCCTCACCAACGGCTCGACCGTCTCACTGCCTGACGCCGGGTCTGTCGTTGACCGCTACGACACCTACAAGGGCTGGTCAGGCGCGCCGGCTGATCGGCAGATCCCCGCGCCGATCCCCGACCCGATGTACGCCATCCCGGCACGGGTGCCGAATGACCCGGCCTATGCATCGATCACCTACGCGAATGCGGCCGCGGCCGAGATGACGAGCGCCGCGTGCAAGGCCGAGATCGCGAAGATCCCCGCCAGCTACAACGGCCCCCAGGGGCTGATCGTCCCCGTGAACGATGCCGGGGTCGACGCGGGCTCGGTCAAGTGCCTCAAACCCGGGCTGTACACGTATGACCCCGGCGTGTATCCGGCCGCGGTCAAGACCTTGATCTTCTCGCCGGGCGTCTTCTTCCTCGACAAGGGGCTCCATCCCGGCAACAACATGCAGGTCGTCGGTGGCTACGAACCGGGGATGCCGGGCGTGGCGTTCGTCTTCAAGAACAGGTGCAATCCGGGATGCGAGTTCACGGGCAACGCCCTCGACCGCCTGGTCCTGAATGCCGGTGCGGCATACCCGAGTAGCACGGGCACGGCGGCCACGGCCGCCGTCAACTGGGACGGGACCCTGGTCCAGACCAACGGACGGGTGCCACTCCCGATGACGCTGATCGTCCAGAAGAACTCGGCGTGCTACGTCGCAGTGACCGATCCGTGCGACGTGAACCCGAGCCAGTGGCGCCAGCTGACGCTGCCAGGCGGTTCGAGCAGCTTCGTGTTCTTCGTTCAGTACGCCGCGACCGACAACATCTTCATCACGGGCGGCTCGGGGAGCGATGGTTACCTGGGCCAGATCTGGGCGTGGACCGTCAAGTACACCGGCGGGACGCACATCACGCTCATCGGTGCTGCGAATCCGGAGCCGGGCGTGCTGCGAATCGCGACCCCTTGCTCGCCTGGTGCCGTGTGCACGAACCCGGAGGCGACGGTCGCCATTCCATAGGCGCGGGTCGACCGCTCAGCTCGAGCCGGCCAACTCCCGTTCGGCGCGGGCAAGCCACGCGAGGATCGCCTCGCGGAGCTTGTCGAGCGCGGCCGAGACGTTGGTCGAGGTCGTGCCGATCGAGGTCAGCTGGACCTTGAGGCCGCGGACCGTGTCGAGCGCCTGGCGGATGGCCTCGAGCGCTTCCTCGACCGCGGCCACGTCCACCTCGGCCTCCGACTCGCGGACGGACGCGAGCGCCAGCAGCCGAGCGAGCCGCACGGCGGCGTGGAGCGTCGCGGGGTCGGGGTCGGCAGGATCGAGGACCGCATAGACGTCACCGGCGCGGACGTCGAACGGGGCAATGCCGGCCGGCGCGTGCGCCGGCGTGAACACGACCAGGCCGATCGCGGCGTCGCGGTTGGCCTTCGCGGCCCGCAGTTCCTCGCGCATCTCGCGGCCTGACACCTTTCGGTCCTTGGCCTCGACGACGATCCGGAGCTCGCAGCCGCGCGCCAGGTCCGGGTCGATCGTCAGCACGAAGTCGCCCTTCTTCGACCGTCCCGCGTCGCCGGCGTCCGTGCCGGTCCGCTCGAGCAGGTCGTTGCCGCCGCGGGCGATATCGCCGAGCAGTTCCTCGAGGAGGTCCTCGAAATCGGCGCCCTTCGCGGCCGACTTCGCCCGTTCGCCGGATCGCGCGGCCTGCGCCGCCTCGAGCGCCACGAGCTTCTCGTGCAACGCCTTGAAGCCGGCGTCCACCTCTGTCCGGAACTGGTGGAGCGGCGAATTCATGCGCGTCGGATCCAGCAGCTGGGCCAGTCGCGAGCCGTCGCCGTCGAAGTAGGTGCCGAGCATCGTCGCGATCCGTCCGACGGCGGAGTCCTGGCGCTTCGGGTCGAATAGCTCGTCGACCATCGAGCGCAGCTTGCCGCGGTCGCCGAGGAATGCCTCGAGCGTCCGGGGCAGGCGGCCGTCGCCGTCCCCGAAGTTCGTCCGCAGCGCCAGCTCGAGCGCCTGCGCCGCCTTCTCGTTCGCGGCGCGGCTCTGGTCGGCGAAGCGATCGAACTCGGCGCGGACCGCGTCCAGGTTGATCGTGACGCCGACGCTCTGCAGCGCCGACAGGCCGATCTTGAGGGCGCGCTCGACGAGCAGCGCGTGGTCGTCCATCGGTTGGGCCGCCAGCCACGCGGCGAGTCCCGGGTCGGCGAGTGCCAGGCCGTCGACCTCGATCTGCTCGCCGACGACGCGGACGCGGGCCTCAGAGGTGACGGGGAAGGTGACGATGCGGGCTTCCATGGGCCGAACTGTGACGGTGGCGTGTGCCACCTCGTCTGTCACAACCCGGCGCGCGAGCTCAGCTGCCGCGGTAGGTCGTCATCCCGAACGGGGCCAGCAGCAGCGGCACGTGATAGGACCGCGAAGTGTCATCGACCCGCAGGTCGACCGCCAGGCGCTGGAAGAACGGCTCGGCGTCGGGATCCGGCGCCGTTCGACCGGCGAGGCTGAACTCGAGCCGGTAGACCCCGGCCGACAAGGGTCGCCCGAGGAGGTCCGAGATCCGACCGTCGTCGTCGGTCAGCGCCTGGGTAACCCGGATCGGGTGATCGTCGTCCGCGAGCTTGTACAGGCTGACGTGAATGCCCGCCGCGGGCTTGCCGCCTTCGACGTCGAGCACGTGGGTCGAGATCGTTGGTCCCGTCGCGCCGTCGGCCACGTATCCTCCACTCATGGGCAGGCTGCAGATCACCGTCGGAGAGGACCTTCACTTTAGCGCCCGCTGGGAGGACGCCGCGCCGCAGACGATCGCGGCGATCCGGCGGATGCTGCCGATCGACTCGCAGCTGATCCACTGTCGCTGGTCGGGCGAGTCGACCTGGATCCCGTACGGCGACTTCCGGCCAGGCATCGACTACGAGAACCACACCTCGCACCCTGCTCCGGGCCAGCTGGCGATGTACCCCGGCGGCATCAGCGAGTGCGAGATCTTCTTCCCGTACGGCGCCTGCACCACGTCCTCGAAAGTCGGCCAGCTGGCAGCGAATCACTTCGCGACGCTCGAGCCCGACGATGGCTGGGCCGACCGCCTGCGGGAGGTGGGACGCCGCGCGCTGTGGCAGGGCGCGCAGCGCATCCGGATCGCGGAGGAGGCCTGATGCCGGTACTGGCGGCACCTCCGATCCTCGGATCCTGGTTGGGGGTTGTCGTGCTGGTCGTCGGCCTGTCCATCCTCATCCGCCGCCTCGCGGCCCGCTCCGAAGCGCCGCCCGAGATCGGCCGCCGCGCGCTGGCGCCGGGCGCACGGGACCGAGCAGAGGGGGTTGACCCATGGAGATCGTGATCTTCGGCATCATCGTGTTCGTTGGCGCCGTCTACGGAATCCGGCGAGTGCGACGGGCCAGGAGCCCCGGACTCGAGCGATATGTCGAGGGGTTGCCGGACGACCTGCGCGACAAGAACGCCGGGATGATCAGTCAGCCGAATCGCGGCCGGCCATGGGGACGCGGCCCGTAGACCCGAACCCGTTCGCCACGAGGTTCCTCCGCGCGTTCGCGAGCGAGACGTGCTCGGCGTCCTGATCCGGAACGGCACGGTCGTCACTGCGAGCGGCTCGAGACGCGCCGATCTGGCCGTCCGCGACGGGGTCATCGAGGCGATCGAGGCGGACCTGGGCGGGTTGGCGCCGGCGGCCGGTGAGGTCGTCGATGCGACCGGACTCCTCGTCCTGCCGGGCGCGGTCGACGTCCACACCCACACGCGCGTGGCCACGGACCAGGAGCCGGATCGCTTCTTCCAGGACTCCGTCGCCGCGGCGTTCGGCGGCACGACGACGTTCCTGGCCTTCAACAACCCCGGCACCGGATCGTCGCCCGCCGCGGAGCGGTCGCTGCTCGCGGGCCTGCGGGAGTGGCGGGCCGCCACGGAGCGAGATTCGGCGATCGACTACGCCGTCTCGCTCGCGATCTCGGGGCGCATGGACGACCCGGTCGCGGAACTGCCGGCGGTGGTCGAGGCGGGCGTGTCGACGGCGAAGGCGTTCATGGTCTTCGACTTCCGCCTCGACGAGCGGCGGTTGTCGAGGCGGGATGCTGCAGGTCCATTGCGAGGATCCGGTCATGATCGACACGGCCGTGGCGGAGGCGCTCGCGAGCGGCGACACGGGGTCGGCCGCCCACGCCCGCACCCGCAGCCCCGAGGCCGAGGCCGTCGCCACCCATCGCGTGATGGCGTTCGCGCGCGCCACGGGCTCACCGGTTCACGTGGTCCACCTGTCCGCGGCCGCCGCGCTGCGGCACGTTCGCGAGGCGAAGGCCGCCGGGGCCCGTGCGTACGCCGAGACCTGCCCGCACTACCTGGCGCTGACCGAGGCGCGGTATGCGGCGCCGGATCCGGCGACGGTTGCGGGCGCGGTGATCTCGCCGCCCCTCCGATCGGCGGCGGATCAGGACGCGCTGTGGGCGGGGCTCGCCGACGGTTCGCTCGACCTCGTCGCCACCGACCACGTGCCGGACCGGATGTCGGTCGAGAAGGCCGAAGCGCTGCGCGGCGTGCCCTTCGATCGCATCAGCAACGGCGCACCCGGCATCGAGACGCTGCTATCGATTCTCTTTGGCTTGGGCGTCGCGCGCGGCCGGCTGTCCGTCGAGCGCATGGTCGACCTCATCGCGACGACACCGGCGCGGCTGTTCGGACTGGAGCGGAAGGGCGCCATCGAGGTCGGGCGGGATGCCGACCTGGTGCTGTGTGACCCCTCGGCGCCGCGCGTGCTTCGAGCGGCGGACCTCCATCACTCGAGCGACTACACACCGTACGAGGGGTTCGAGATCACGGGCGCCGTGCGGTCGGTCTTCGTCCGCGGGCAGGCCGTCATCCGCGACGGCGCCTTCGTCGGCCAGCGAGGGTTCGGTCGCTTCGTCGAGCGAACCGGCGCGGGAGGGTGATCGGGTCGCCAAGCGGGGCGGTACACGCCCCTGGCCATCGTGGCTCAGCCGGGCGCGGCCCGGCCCCGATGCTCACGCACATGAAGCGTCAGGTCGTAGAAGGTCTTGACGAGGACGAGGATGACCAGGGCCCCGACCGGCGCACCGACGAACGCGATCGCGAAGGCGCCGAACAGGATCGCCAGGTGGAGCGCCACGACGCGGCTGTAGGGCGCCGCCATCTGCGCCGCCGGCGAGTTCCGGCGGTACTCCTGGCGTCCGACGTAGTTGAACAGGAACGACGCGCCGTGGCTCAGGAAGAGCGCGACCGCGGCGAACGCCGCGGAGCCCCACAGGATCTCGCCGAACGGCGTGTCCGTGTCGCCGGCGAAGGCCGGCAGGGCGAACACGAACACGCCATGGACGAGCCAGAAGATCCCGTAGTGGACGACGAAGAAGCCGGCCAACCCGACGCGTGCGAAGCCGGGAACGCCGACGCGGCCCAATCGGAGCGCCGCCGTGAGCCGCGACTGGGCCCAGCGCCGGTCGGGCGTGTCGTTCTGCAGGGGCGCCTCGGCGGTCTCGAGGGCCCGCCGGAGGTCGGCCTCGGGCACGACCTGGCCACTCGCGAGGAGCATCCGCGGCACGTTCCAGAACCCGACGATGCCGTTCTCCAGCCAGTAGATGACGAGGATCGTCCAGAGGCTCCACCCGAAGAGCAGCACGCCGCCGAGCGGGATGGCGTTGGCGACGAGGAGCGCGACGAGGGCCCGCGTGTCGGCGCTGCGGCGGTAGATGGCGGCGGCGTGGCCGAGGGCCTCGACGGTCATGCTTCGGGCGCCTCCACGATGCCGAGCGGTCAGCCCAGGCGATCGTATGCGGGCAGCGTCAGGAACTCCATGAACTCGTCGTCGAGGACGAGCCGATCGAGCAGCTCGGCGGCCTCGGCGGTCCGGGAGCCGGGGGCAGCGGTATCCGCCAGGGCGGCCAGCTCCGCCTCGCGGATCGCGCGGTAGCGGGGCGCGTCGAGTGGCCGGCCGTCGTCGAGCGCGACGCCGGACGTCCGCCACTGCCACAGCTGTGAGCGGCTGATCTCGGCGGTCGCGGCGTCCTCCATCAGGTTGTTGATCGCCGCGGCGCCGTTCCCGCGGAGCCACGAATCGAGGTACTGCAGGGCGACCGAGACGTTCATCCGGGCGCCGGCCTCGGTGACGGCGCCGTCCGGCACCGCGAGGTCGACGAGGGCGGCCGGGTCGCCCGGAACCTCCGCGCCAAGGGTGGCTTCGGCGACCCGGGCTTCGAGCTGGTTCGGGGCGTCGCCGAGCACCCGGTCGAAGACCTCGGTCGCCAGCGGCACGAGGTCGGGATGGGCAACCCAGGTGCCGTCGAAGCCGTCGGCCGACTCGCGCTCCTTGTCCTCCCTGACCTTGCGCATCGCGATCTCGTTGACCGCCCGGTCCCGGCGAGACGGGATGAACGCGGCCATGCCACCGATGGCATGGGCGCCGCGCCGGTGGCAGGTCATGACGAGGCGCTCGGTGTAGGCCCGCATGAACGGCACCGTCATCGTGACCTGGGCACGGTCGGGCAGCACCTGGGCCCGCTCGCCGCGGAACGTCTTGATGCACGAGAACAGGTAGTCCCAGCGGCCGGCGTTCAGCCCGGCGCTGTGCTCTCGCAGCTCGTAGAGGATCTCCTCCATCTCGAACGCGGCGTGGATCGTCTCGATCAGGACCGTCGCCCGGATCGAGCCGCGCGGGATGCCGAGCATCGCCTGCGCCTGGACGAAGACGTCATTCCATAACCGCGCCTCACGGTGGGACTGGAGCTTTGGCAGGTACAGGTAGATGCCCGTGCCGCGGTTCCGCCGCTCGGCCGCGTTGTGGAAGAAGTAGAGCCCGAAGTCGAACAGGCTCGCCGAGACCGGCTGGCCGTCGATGCGAACGTGGGCCTCCGGGAGGTGCCAGCCACGGGGTCGGACGAGGAGCGTCGCCCCGCGGTCGTCGAGCCGGTACGCCTTGCCCTCGGGCGAGTCGAAGGCGAGCGCCCCGCGGACGGCCTCGGCGCAGGCCGCCTGGCCACCGATCACGTTGGCCCAGGTTGGCGACAGGGCGTCTTCGAAGTCGGCCATGAAGACCCTGGCGCCCGAGTTAAGGGCGTTGATCATCATCTTCGGCTCGGCCGGCCCGGTGATCTCGACGCGCCGGTCGAGGAGGTCCGGCGGCGGCTCGGCCACGTGCCACGAGGCGTCGGCGCGGATCGCCGCCGTATCCGGCAGGAGGGTCAGCGGCGCACCGGCGTCGATCTCCGCCTGGCGCTCGGCCCGACGCTCGAGGAGCGCGTCAAGCACCGCCCCGAACGAGCGCTGCAGCTCGGCAACGAACTCGAGGGCCTCCGGGGTCAGGACCTCGTCGAACCCCGGTACCCGGGCTCCGAGGATCCGCACGCCGTGCGACTGACGACCGCTGTCCATCTCGGGCCCTCAGGAGCGCCGATGAACCGTCGCGTCGATCAGGCCATGGGGCTCGGTGGTCGCGACGAACACCTCGCCCGGGTTGTCGAGCCCGAAGGGCGCCAGGTCGACGGCCCAGTGATGCAGGTTGGGCAGGATCATCCGGACCCAGTCGATCGAGTCCTCGGCGTCCATCATCGCCGAGGCCATGATCCAGATCGAGGCCTGGACAGACGGGCTGGCGTGGGTGGCGAGCGAGTCCATCAGGGCCACCGTTGCGCGCTTCCAGGCGGTATCGAAGTCGAGCGAGCCGTTCGCGAGCGCGGCGTCGTCATAGCCCCACGTCGCACGCACCTTCGTCGCCATGATCCGGTCGTCGACCTCCGGCAGCGTCGTATACCGGTCGCGATCGAAGCCGGAGAACCCGGACTTCGTCGTCTTCATCACCGTCAGGTCGTCGATGCCCGCCACGACTTCGAGGCCCCCCGAGGCATCGGCCGTGACCGTCGCGAGGCGCGAGTGCTGTCCGAGCCGGACGAACGCATCGGGCGCCTCCGTGCCGTTGACACGGACCCGGCGCCACTCGTGCTCGATGATGTCGACCGTCGCGCGGGTGCACACCGGATGCCCGGCGAAGTGCCGGGCCAGCTCCAGGGCGAACGCCTCCGCGGCGCCGGTGAAGCGATCGCGGGCCAGCGCGTAGACGGTGTTCTTCATCGTGTCGGTGGCGATGACGTTGGCGTTGTCACCGGCCGTGTGGGCGGCCCCGAAGTCGCCCTCGAGGGCGACGTCGACGGTCACGTCGCGGAGGTGATGGCGTTCCGGTCCGCGGCGCACGGTCACGAGCCGGACTCGGGACTTGCCGTAGCGGTTCTCGCCGAGCGTGTAGGTCATGCCGTCCTCCGAAGCCGGTCGGCCGCGATGTCAATCACGGCGTCGATCGCGCGATGCAGCTCGGCGCCCCGCTCGGCGTCGAGCGCGGCGGCCACCTCCTGGATCAGCGCCGATCTCGGCCGGCCTGCCACCCAGACACAGTAGCGGAAGCCGAATCGGCCCTCGTAGTCGCGGTTCAGGTCGTCGAGGCGGCGGGCGACCCGCTCGTCCTCGTCGGCCGTCGCCGGCGAACCGGCCGCCTGCTCGCCACGCGACAGTGCCGACATCGCGGCAGGTGCCGCGCCGAGCCGGGGGTGGGCGTCGACGAGCTCGGTCTGCAGCGGCTCCGGCATGTCCTGGGCGATCTCGCGAGCCCGCTCGAACAACCGGTCCGTGGTCTTGAACGGCCGCGCAGCGGCCAGTCGATATAGGAACCCCGGTGCGTGCTCGAACAGCGGCCCGACTGCGGCGACGAACTCGCTCGCCGTCGCGCTCGCGAGCGTCCGCCCGTCGAGCGTCGGCGCCTCGGCCGTCACCAGCCTCCGGCGTCGCGCAGCAGCCGGTGGAGGACGCGTGCCGCGACGGCGCGCCGGTAGTCGGCGGTCGAGCGGACGTCGTCGATCGGCGACAGCTCGCCGGCGAGGGTCTCCGCGGCACGATCCGCGACCTGGGGCGTGGGACGAGCGCCCTCGAGGACCGACTCGCTGCCCGACGCCCGGATCGGGGTCGGGGCGACCGAGCCGAGAGCGACCCGGACGTCCGCCCAGCCACGAGGCCCGAGGTCGCGCCAGGCGAGGGCCAGCACGACCTTGCTGATCGCCTGCGCCCGGCGCGTCCCGACCTTGCGGAAGCGCATCTGCCGGCCGACCGGCAACGGGAAGCGAACCTGGAGGATCAGCTCGTCAGGGGCCAGCGCCGTCTGTCGATAGCCGGTGAAGAACTCGCCGGCCGAAACCTCGCGCTCGCCGCGCTGGCCGCCGACGAGGATGACGGCATCGGCGGCCAGCAGCACCGGCAGCGTGTCACCTGCCGGCGAGGCGTTGGCGATGTTGCCGCCGAGCGTGCCGCGGTTCTGGATCTGGGCCGCGCCGATCGTGGCCGCCGCCGCCACGAGCGCGGGCAGGTGCTCACGGCACAGCGCCGAGCGACGCATGTCGGTGTAGGTGGTCGCCGCGCCGACGAGCAGCCCGTCACCGGTCAGATCGATGCCCTTCAACTCGCCGATTCGCGACAGGTCCAGCAGCCGCTCCGGGATCGGGCCGAGCTCGCCGGTGATCTGGACCATCACGTCGGTCGCGCCGGCGATCGGGCGGGTTGGGCCGGCGGCGAGCAGCTCGTACGCTTCGAACAGGGTGCGCGGGGTATCGATCGGCGGCTCAGCCGGCATGTGGCTCCGCCACGGCCGCGATCGCGTCGACGATCTTCGTGTAGCCGGTGCAGCGGCAGAGGTTGCCGGCGATGGCCTCGCGGATGGCCGGCCCGTCGGCGCCGCCACCGGCGTCGAGGTACGCCCGAGCCGCCATGAGCATCCCCGGCGTGCAGATCCCGCACTGCGCCGCGCCGTGCTCCAGGAACGCCTCCTGGAGCGTATCCAGCTCGCCGCGCTGCCGGGCGGCGAGCGCCAGCCCCTCGACCGTTCGAACGATCCGGCCCTCGACCTGGCAGATCGGGACGAGGCAGGCGTCGACGACCTGGCCGTCGAGCAGCACGCTGCACGCGCCGCACTCCCCTTCCCCGCAGCCCTCCTTCGTGCCGGTCAGCCCGAGGTCCTCGCGCAGGACGTCGAGGAGGCGGCGCATGCCGGGTGCCTCGACCTCGGCCGGGCTGCCGTTGACGAGGAAGCGGACGGTGCTCACGCGGCGCTCGCCGTGGGTGGCGCGGCCATCGCGGCGAGGATCCGCTCCGGCGTGGCGGGCAGCTCGGTGATCCAGACGCCCGTCGCGTCATGGATCGCGGCCACGACGGCCGGCGCGCCGACGTCCATCGGCAGCTCCCCGACGCCCTTCGCGCCGTGCGGCGCGTGCGGGTACGGCGCCTCGAGCAGGATCGCGCGGATGCGCGGCGCGTCGAGGGCCGTCGGGATGAGGTAGGTGGCCAGCCGGTCGTTCAGGTACCGGCCCTCCTGCAGCTTCATCTCCTCGATCGTCGCGTAGCCCACGGCCTGCAACGTGCCGCCCTCGACCTGGCCCTCGCACAGGATCGGATGGATCACCGCGCCGACCTCGTCGACCGCGATCACGTCCTCGACGCTGACCTCGCCGGTGTCCAAATCGACCTCGACGGTCGCCACCGCCGCTGCCCAGCCGAACGCCGGGTACGCGTCACCGCGGTAGCGATCCTCGTCGAACGGCTCGCCCGGGTACGGCTCGAAGCGCTCATCGATGCGGGTGGCGCCGTGCTTCGCGGCGTCGTCGCGGAAGGCCTCGTGGAACGGCGCGCCCCCGCTGCGGCCCTCGACCTGCTCCTTCAACCGTCGGGCGGCCTTGATGCACAGCCCGCCGACGACCATCGCCGTGCGGCTGGCGACGGTCGGCCCCGAGTTGGGTACCTCGGCGGTGTCCTGGCCGGGGTACTCGACCCAGTCGATCGGCACGCCCAGCTCCCGGGCGATCATCTGGGGAAAGATCGTCTTGGTGCCCTGGCCCATCTCGGTCTGCGCGGTCAGCACCCGGATCCGCGCGTCGGCCGTCAGCTCGACCGAGGCGACCGAGGCAAGGTGCACCTCGCCGGAGCCGGTGAAGCCGGCGCCGTGCCAGCCCAGCGCCAGCCCGACGCCACGCGCGCTCCGCGCCGGGCCGGTTCGGTACGGCTCGTCGGGGACCGTTCCCGAGCCGCGGCGGGCCCTCGAGTCGCCCGCGGTGATCGACCGGAGGCGCTCGAACTGGCTCGCGCCGACCGCCGCCTCGAGGACCTCCAGCGCGGCGACGCTGTCACGGAGCACCTGGCCGGTCGGCGTTCGATCACCCTCGTCGTAGGCGTTGCGCCGCCGGATCTCGGCGGGGCTGATGTCGAGCGCCTCGGCGACGCGGTTCAGGTGCGTCTCGACCGCGAACTCCGTCTGCGGCGCGCCGAAGCCGCGGAAGGCGCCGTTCGGCGGCGTGTTGGTCCGCGTCGCCCGGGCCCGGATCCGGACGTTCGGGCAGCGGTACGGTCCGCCGGCGTGCAGGGCGCCGCGGGACAGGACCACCGGCGTCAGCGTCGTGTACGCGCCGCCGTCCATCACGATCTCGATGTCCTGGGCCACGATCGTCCCATCGCGATCGACGCCCATCCGGTGGCGGATCACGGCCGGATGGCGCTTCGTCGTGGCCGAGATGTCCTCGTGGCGGTCATAGATCATCCGCACCGGGCGCCGGCACTTCAGGGCGAGCAGCGCCGCGTGGAGGGCGACCATCGAC
>QKHE01000080.1 GCA_003250155.1 Chloroflexota bacterium
GCGGCCCGGGGTGCGCCGGATCCGCGGCATCTTCGACTACGAGCGGGCCGGCGGGTCGCCGCTGCTGGGGGTGAAGGGGGCGGTGATCATCACCCACGGCCGGGCACGGCGGCGGATGGTCGGCTTCGCCTGCGAGGTCGCCGCGGCGATCGCCCGGCAGCGGGTCCCGGACCTCATCGCCGAGGCGCTCCACGAGGACGCCCTGCGGGCCGACGCCGCCGGTATCGGCCTGGATCGAGCGGCCACCGATGCGACGAGCGACCCGGAGGTGCCCGCGTGACCGAGTCGAGGGGCCGGCCCGACCTGTCGGTCGGCCGGAGCGTCGTCGTCGAGACCGCCCGGCTCGCGGCGCTCGAGATTCCGGAGGTGCTGCGGGTGGATCGCGGCGGACCGCGCTGGCGAGCCGTGCTCGCCGGGCCGCCGGTCATGGTCCGCGTTCGGGGCGACGAGGTGAGCGTCCGGCTGCGGATCGTCGCCCGCCCCGGCGCCGACCTCGTGGCAACGTCGGCGCGGGTCCGCACGGCCGTCGCTGCGGCCGTCGAGCGGCTGCTCGGGCTGCGCGTCGGCGACGTCACCGTGCTGGTCGATGGCGTCGGTGGCTGAGGCGCGGCGGCCGAGGTCCGGCACGGGTCGGCCGGACACCGACGACCGGGTACGAAGCCTGCGCCACGGTCGACGCGTCGCCCTCGCCGCGGTGTTCGAGGCCGAGTTCGGGCAGCGGACCGCGGCGGCGATCCTGGAGCGGCAGCTGGCCGACCTGGGGGCCGACGTCGCGGCCGCCGAGCTGGCCCGCACGATCGTCGGCGCCGTGGCCGAGCACCGGGTCGAAATCGACGCCCGAATCGAGGCGTCGGCACCGCAGTATCCGGTCGTCCAGCTGGCCCGGATGGACCGCTCGATCCTTCGTTGCGCCATCGGCGAGGTGCTACACTCCCGCACGCCGCCGAGGGTGGCGATAGCCGAATGGGTCGAGCTGGCCCGGATCTACAGTGGAGACCCGATGCGGCGCCTCGTGAACGGCGTCCTGGGGCGAATCGCACGCGAGACCCAAGCGGATCAGACCAACAGCTCCGAGGAGGGAGTCAGTGGCCACCACCTATGAGCGGCTCAAGAAGATCGTCGTCGAGCAGCTCGGGGTCGACGAGGACGAGGTCAAGCCGGAAGCGTCCTTCGTCGACGACCTGAACGCCGATTCGCTCGACCTGGTCGAGTTGATCATGAGCCTCGAAGAGGAGTTCGGGACCGAGATCTCCGACGAGGACGCCGAGAAGATCCGAACCGTCGGGGACGCCGTCGAGTACATCGACGAGCGGATGTCCTGACGGGGGCGACGACCCCGCGAGCGTAGCCTCCAGCCCCGCACGGTGGAGCGAGCCGACCGACTGTCCGAACGGCTCGGGCTCCCCGTCCGCGATCGAGGGCTGCTGGCCCAGGCGCTGACCCACAGCTCGTGGCTGCACGAGCATCCCGGCGAGGCGCGCGGCCACAACGAACGCCTCGAACTCCTCGGCGACGCCGTCGTCAACCTCGCCGTCTCCGAGGCCCTGTTCCAGCGTCATCCCGATGAGGACGAAGGCCTGCTGTCGGCGCGCCGTGCGGCGATCGTGAGCGCGACCGGCCTCGCCGAGCTCGCCGACCGGATCGACCTCACCGACGACCTGGCGCTCGGCGAGGGTGAGCTCGGCCGCGCCGCCGGCCGGCCGTCCCTGCTGGCCTCGGCGTTCGAGGCCGTGGCCGGGGCGCTGTTCCTGGATCTCGGCTGGGAGCCCACGCGCGACTGGATCGTCGAGCTCGCGGGGCCGGAGATCCAGGCCGGCGTCGCGCCTCACCTGCTGAAGAGCCCCAAGAGCCGGCTGCAGGAGGCGACGCAGCGGTCCGGCATTCGGCCGCACTACCGCCTGCTCGAGGCAGCCGGGCCCGACCACGACAAGACGTTCCGGGTCGAAGTCCTCGTCGGCGACGAGGTGCTGGGCGTCGGGACCGGCACGTCACGGCGGATGGCCGAGACGGCGGCCGCGGCCGAGGCGGTGGAGCATCTCGAGTCGCGCGTGACGGACGGCGGGACCGCGGCCGAGGAGGCCGCGGCCGCCGGGGCCGTCGTCGATGCGGGCGGCAGCCGATGACCGCGCCGGCGCGGCTGCTGTCGGTTCGCCTGCAGGGCTTCAAGTCGTTCGCCGAGCGGACCCAAGTCGCCTTCGGGCCGGGCATCAGCGCGATCGTCGGCCCGAACGGATCCGGCAAGAGCAACCTCGCCGACGCGCTGCGCTGGGCCCTTGGCGAGCAGGGCCGCGCGCTGCGCTCGCGGAAGGCCGAGGACGTCATCTGGGCGGGCTCCGAGCGCCGGCCGGCGCTCGGCATGGCCGACGTGCAGCTGACGCTCGACAACGCCGACGCGCTGCTGCCCGTCGAGTTCGGGGTCGTCGAGCTCGGTCGGCGGCTCTACCGCTCGGGCGAGAACGACTATCTCCTGAACCGCCAGCGGGTTCGGCTGCGCGACCTCGTCGACCTGCTCGACGGCGCGAACCTGTCGGAGAACGCGTTCCTGTTCATCGGCCAGGGCATGGTCGACCAGGCCTTGGCGTTGCGACCCGAGGAGCGGCGGCCGCTGTTCGAGGAGGTTGCCGGGGTGCGCCGGCCGGAGCGCCGTCGCCGGCGCGCCGAGGACCAGCTCGCCGAGGCCGAGGCGAATCTGGCCCGCGTCGAGGACATCCTCGGCGAGCTGCGGCCGCAGGCCCGCCGGCTGGCCCAGCAGGCCGAGCAGCAGACCAGCCGGCGGAGCGCGGGCGACGAGCTTGCGGAGGCGCTGCTGCTCGCCGCGCACGGCCGGTGGCATGCGGCCGCGAAACGGGTCGCGGAGGCGAGGATCACCGCGGAGCGCGCCCGTGCCACGACCGACCGGGCCCTGGCGGTGCTGGGCGAGCACGAGCGGTCGGCGTCGGAGCTGGCAAGTGGCCTCGCTGGCCGGGCCGCGGCCGAGAGCGAGCGGCGCGGCGTGCTCGATCGCGCGCGCGAGGGGCTGACGACGCTCCGGCTTCGCGAGGGCCGGCTCGCGGCGGATCTCGACGGCCTGGCCCGGGAGCGAGACCGAATCGGGGCGGAGCGGACGTCGACCGAGGCGGACCTGCAGGCGGCGCGCGACGCCCTGGCGATGCCGCTGCCGACGGCCGAGGACCGGTCCGGCGAGCTCGGCGAGGCGGAGACGCTCCTCGCGGCCGCCCGTGACGAGCTGTCGAGCGCCGAGGCCCGCGAGGCCGCCGATGCCGATGCGGCGGCGCTTCGCCGCCTGGCGGCGGCACGGGCGGCAGAGCACGAGGCCGCGGTGCGTCGGGCCGCGGAGGCAGAGCGGCTCGCGGCGGAGGAGCGGGCGCGGGCCGACACGGGGGCGCGGCGCGCCGATGACGCCGCGACGATGCGAACCTCAACCGCGGAGCGGCTGGCCGCGGCCGCGGAGGCCGAGGCCCGAGCCGGGCGATCGCGCGAGGCCGCGCGGGCTGCGCACGACACGGCGGAGGCCGGCCGGCGAACGGCCGTCGACGCGGCGTCGGCCGCGCGGGCCGCCGTCGCCGCCAGCGAGGCCAGGCTCGCGGAGGCGCGACGCCAGCTCGAGGCGGACGAGACGGATGCGTTCCGGGTCGCCGCGCGGCAGAGTGGCGGCCGGGCCGTGGACGGCGAGCTGGACGTCGAGCCGGCGCAGGCGCCCGCGGTGGCCGCGGCCCTGGCCGAGCTGGGACGAGGCGTCGTCGTCGGACGTGCGGCAATCTCGCGACTGCTCGAGCAGCGCGGGCTGGCGATCGTCGCCGAAGCGTTGGAGCGCACGGTCGACGGCGGCGCCGGGGCGGCCGACGAGGCGTTCATCGGGGCGGTCCGCGAGCGCGGTGGCGGCCTGCTGAGCGAGGCCGTGCGGCGCGACGGCAGTGGTGCGGCACGCCGGTTGCTGGTCCGTGCGGCGTGGTTGCCGGACGCCGCGGCGTGCCTGGAGCTGCAGCCGGGGATGCCCGCCGGCTGGATCATGGTCGCAGCGGACGGCAGCCTCGTCGTCCGGGCGCTGACGGCGTCCATCCGGCCCGACGGCGGGCAGCTGCGGAAGCGGGCCGAGCTCGAGCGGCTGGCCGCCGAGGTCGGCGAAGCCCGCGCCGCCGCCGAGGCAGCGGCGGCAGACCTCGCGACGGCGGCGGTGGCGGTCGACGCTGCGGCGGCCGCATTGGCGGGGGCGCGCGCCGCCGAGACCGAGGCGACCGCGACGCGGCGCCGCATGGAGGAGGAGGATCGCGCCGCGGCCGGGGCCGCCGCGAGCGCGACGCGCGAAGCGACCTGGCTGGCGGCGCAGGCGGAGCGCCTGGAGGCCGAGGCGGCACGGCTCCGGTCGCTGGTCGACGAGCGGGATGCGGCGACGCTCGATCACGGCGACCCGGCCGGTGCGCGACACGGCGCGGACGCGGACGGCGAACGCCCGGCGATGCTCGAGGCCCTCGGGGAGCGGGTCCGGGAGCTCCGCAACCGGCGCGACCGGCTGGCGGCGTCGGTCGCCGAGGCGTCGGCGGTCCGGGCGGAGGCCGAGCGCCGGCGCGCCCGCGCCGAGGCCGAGGCGACGATGGGGGAGCGGCGGCTCGGCGAGCTCGATCGGCTCGCGGCGGGCCTCGCCGAGCGCGAGACCTCGCTGGCGGCCGAGCGCGAAGCCGTGGCCACCGACCTGGCAGCCGCCGCCCAGGGAGTCGCCGATGCCGAGGCCGCGCTGGCCGTCGTCCTCGGCGAGGATGCCGGCGACCGGGAGCGGCTGCGCATCGCCGAGACCGCGGCGACCGAGGCCAGGGAGCGGCTGCGAGCCGCCGAGGATCACAGCCGGGGCATCGAGCGGGAGGAGCTCGAGGCACGGCTCGCGCTCGAGGGGCTGCGCGAGAGCCTGCTGGTGGATCTCGCGGGACTCGGGCCCCTCGGCCTGCGACATCTCGCGGGCGATGGGACGGACCCGCTCGAGCCGGACGGCCCGGAGCCGGAACCGGAGGCGCTGGAGGCGGCGCTGGCGACCGCGGCAGCGAGCTGGGAGGCCGGGCCGCCGGAACCGGAGCCGCCGACGCCGGGCCGGATCGCCGCCCTTCGGCGGCGCTTCCATGAGCTCGGCGCGGGCAACCCGTTCGCGGTCGAGGAGTACGCGGAGGTCAAGGCCCGGCTGGACAGCCTCGAAGCCCAGCGGACCGACCTCCTCGCCGCGATCGAGCAGACGCGGACCCTGATTCGTGAGTTGGAGCGCCTCATCGGCGAGCAGTTCCGGACGACCTTCGCCGCGCTCGAGCGAGCGTTCGACGACCGCTTCCGGCAGCTCTTCGGCGGCGGCTTCGCGAAGCTCTCGCTCACGGACCCCGAGGATCTCAGCGCGACCGGCGTCGAGATCACCGCCCGTCCGCCCGGCAAGAAACCGCAGGCCCTGGCGATGCTGTCGGGCGGTGAGCGGGCGCTGACCGCGGTCGCGCTGCTGTTCGCGATGCTCGAGGTCCGGCCGGTCCCGTTCTGCGTGCTCGACGAGGTCGACGCCGCCCTCGACGAGGCCAACATCGGCCGCTTCACGGACGCGCTGCGCGAGCTGTCGGCCCGAACCCAGTGCATCGTCATCACCCACAACCGCGGCACGATCGAGACGGCCGATGCACTCTACGGCGTGACCGTGGGAGACGATTCGGTGAGCCGCGTGATCAGCCTCCGCCTCGACGAGGCGACCGAGCTCGCGTCGCGGAACGGAAACCGGGTGGAGACGCCGCTGGTCGTCGGGCCCTAGGTGGCGGACGACCGCGCGACCGAGATGGACGAGCTCGAGACTGGCCTGCGCCGGAGCCGCGGCGGCTTCATGGCCCGCCTTCGCGACGTCCTCGGGCAGGAGGTCCTGCCGGCGGCAGACTGGGCCGAGGTCGAGGAGGCGCTGATCGCCGGCGACGTCGGCGCCGCGCTCGCGATGCGCGTCGTCGAGCGGGCCCGGCCGCGGACGGTCCGGGGAACGGCCACCGAGGCCGTGAAGCACGAGCTCGCGGCGCTCCTCGTGCCCCGCGATCCCGGCTGGCGGCTCGTTGGCGAGACGCGCCCCGCCGTCGTCCTGGTCGTCGGCGTCAACGGCACCGGCAAGACGACCACGATCGGCAAGCTGGCGCATCGTGAGCGACGTGCCGGCCACCGCGTCCTGCTCGCCGCGGCCGACACGTTCCGCGCGGCCGCGATCGAGCAGCTCGGCATCTGGGCCGAGCGGGCTGGTGTCGAGATGGTCGCCCACGCCTCCGGCGCCGATCCCGGGGCCGTCGTCTTCGACGCGCTCGACGCGGCGGTCGCCCGCGGCGCGGACCTCGTCATCGCCGACACGGCCGGTCGGCTGCACACGAAGTCCAACCTCATGGACGAGCTGTCGAAGATCCGGCGGATCATCGATCGGCGCCTGCCGGGGACGACCCCGGAGACGCTGTTCGTGCTCGATGCGACGACCGGCCAGAACGGCCTCGGGCAGGCCGCGGCGTTCCACGAGGCCGTGGGGCTGACCGGGATCGTGCTCACCAAGCTGGACTCGACGGCCCGCGGCGGGATCGTGTTCGCGATCGAGGAGCGCCTCGGCGTGCCCGTCCGCTTCGCCGGGCTGGGCGAGGGAATCGACGACCTCGTCGAGTTCGACCCGGCGGCCTTCCTCGAGGCCCTGTTCGAACGGCCGTGATGCGGTCGATCCGCCTGTCCGCCCTCCTGCTGATCGCGACCATCGCTGCCGGCTGCCTCGACAGCGCCGTCCCGAGCGCGGCGCCGACGCCGACGCGGGCCCCGGATCCGACCCCGACGCTGACGACCTACGAGCTCGCGACGTCCGTCTGGTACGCGGGGCTCGTCGTGACGTTCGATCGGGCGGTGGCGGTCCTGGACCGCCGCGGTGGCTCGGTGATCGTCGAGGCGAGCCTGACCAACGAGGGCAGCGAGGACCCGATCAGCCTCGCCGGTCCGGTCCGGCTCGTCGTCGACGGCGAGGCCTTCGAGCCGACGCGCGAGACGGTGATCCCCCAGGTCGCGCTCGGCACGACGGTCGCGACGACGATCGAGTTCGACGTCATCGGTCACGGCTCGGCCAGCGCCGCGGCGATCGTGATCGGCCGCGACGGCGAGCATCAGCCGCGCGTCCCGCTGGGGCCCGTCGCCGGCGAGGCGGCGACGTTCGAGCCCGTCGCGCTCGAGCTCCGCGGCAACACCACCGCCGGCCAGCTCCGGCTGCGGCTG
Organism: Chloroflexota bacterium; assembly: GCA_003250155.1. Taxonomy (GTDB): domain Bacteria; phylum Chloroflexota; class Limnocylindria; order Limnocylindrales; family CSP1-4; genus UBA5189. The sequence goes on from QKHE01000080.1 coordinate 7,234, forward strand.
CGAAGCGCCGAGCTGCGCTGGGACCTGCCGGACTGGGCCCAGGAGCTGGCCGCCGACCGTGCCATCCTGACCGTGTTCTACGACGCGGCCTTCCTGGGCAGCTTCCCCGGCGGGTTTCCGTTCACCGGCGAGAACGTCGCCCTCCGCCTGCCGGACGGCACGCTGGTCGAGGCCCGATCCGACGGTCGAAGCCAGTCCATCGAGCTGATCGCGGCGGGCAAGAACAAGCGCAACCTGCGGACCCGGTTCGAGATCCCCGCCGGCATCAGCGGCGAGGTCGCGCTCGTCGCGATCGACGGCAGGAAGCGCGCCTTCGTCACGTTCAACCTGCCCGGCTGATCAGGGCTACACTGCCCGCGGCCGGTGCGCCAGAACCCGCGTGCCGCCCCGCGGCGAGACCGCCGCGCCCCTCTGCCGGGTCTGGATCGGAGTGTCGTCCTTCGTCGTGTTCGACCAGCTGAGCGATCGCCTGCGCCACACGCTCGCCACCCTGACCGGCCGCGGCCGCGTCAGCGAGGCGGACGTGGACGCCGCCGCGCGCGAGATCCGCTTGGCGCTGCTGGAGGCCGACGTCAACTTCCGGGTCGTCAAGGATCTTGTCGCCCGGATCCGCGAACGGGCCGTCGGCGCCGAGATCATCGGCAGCCTGACGGCCGGCCAGCAGGTCGTGAAGATCGTCAACGAGGAGCTGGTCGCGGTCCTGTCGGCCGGCGATCGGACGTTCCACCTGCAGGGCAGCCCGGCGATCGTGTCGCTGGTCGGCCTCCAGGGCTCGGGCAAGACGACCACCGCCGCCAAGCTGGCGCGCCACGTCGTCCGCCTCGGCCGGCGCCCGATGCTCGTCGCCGCCGACCCGTACCGGCCGGCCGCGGCCGATCAGCTGGAGGCGCTCGGTCGGTCGATCGACGTCCCGGTCCATCGCGCGCCACCGAAGACGCCGACCGTCGACATCGCCACCGGAGCGATCGAGGCCGCGCGGCGCCAGACCCGCGACACGCTCATCCTCGACACCGCCGGGCGCCTCAACGTCGACGAGGCGCTGATGGCCGAGATCGGCGCCATCGATCGCGCCGTCGATCCGGTCGAGACGCTGCTGGTCGTCGATGCGATGACCGGCCAGGAGGCCGTCTCGGTCGCCCAGGCGTTCGCCGCCGCGGTGCCCGTGACCGGGCTCGTCCTGACGAAGATCGATGGCGACGCCCGCGGCGGCGCCGCGCTGTCCATCTCGGCCGTGACCGGGATCGGCGTCAAGTTCCTCGGCACGGGCGAGAAGACGGACGGGCTGGAAGTCTTCCACCCCGACCGGCTCGCCGGCCGGATCCTCGGCATGGGCGACGTCCTGACGCTCGTCGAGCGGGCCCAGGAGGCCGTCGACGCGGACCAGGCGCGGGCGTTGGAGCAGAAGCTCCGGCGCGCCGAGTTCACCCTGGAGGACTTCCTGGACCAGCTCCAGCAGGTCCAGAAGATGGGTCCGCTCGGCCAGATCGTGTCGATGATCCCCGGCATGGGCTCGCTGGCCAAGGACGCCCAGGCCGCCGTCGATCGCGGCGACCTGAAGCGGACCGAGGCGATCATCCGCTCGATGACGCGGGCAGAGCGGCGCGATCCGTCGATCCTGACCGGCTCGCGGCGCCGCCGAATCGCGGCCGGCTCCGGCACGTCGCTGACCGACGTCAATCGACTGGTCAAGCAGCACGCCGAGATGCAGAAGCTGATGAAGCAGCTGGCCGGCCGCGGCGGACGCGGCATGCTCGGCGGCCTGCCGGTCGGGCGGCGCTGACGTGACCGACGAACGACCCGCCATCGAACGACCCGCCGCACCCGGCCGGGCGACCGAGGTGATGACGGTCCAGCCGCTCCCGGGCGTGGGCGCGAGCCGCGGCCGGTGGCTGATCGCGCTCGGTGTCGCCGGCGCGGCGATCGCCGTCACGGTCATCGCCGTGCTCGTCCTCGGTGGCCGGCAGACCCCGGAGGGTCTGCGCTACGTGCCGGCCGACGCCGTGGTCGTGGCGGAGCTGCGACTCGACCTGCCGGGCGACCAGCTGCAGAAGGTCGGCAACCTGCTGGCCCACTTCCCGGGCTTCGCCGACCAGTCGACGCTGGCGCAGAAGCTCGACGAGGCCGGCGATCGGCTGGTCGAGGCGCTGACGAACGGCACGGTCAGCTACACGCGCGACCTCAAGGCCTGGGTCAGCGGGCCGCTGTACGCGGCCTTCCGGGGGGTTGGGACGTCGGGACGGCTGATGACGCAGCCAAGCGGCCTCTTCATCGCGACGACGAACGGCGCCGTCGGCTGCGACGAGCTGTTCGAGGGCCGCACGACGACGTCCGACTTCTACCAGGGCTTCGAGATCCGGGTGCTGGGCAGCATGGCGTTCTCCGGCGCGACGGCCTGCGTCGTCGACGATCGGTATGTCCTGGCCGGCGACCTCGAATCGGTCAGGGCCGGGCTGCAGGCGCGCGCCCGCGGGGATGGCCTTGCGGTGAGCGAGCGGTACATGACGGCACGCGCGGCGCTGTCCGGCGATCAGCTCGCGACGGCATTCGTCGCCGGCGACGCGTTCGAGCGCCTGGCCGAGCTGCGCGGCGCCACGCCCACGATGCCGGCCCTGCCGTTCGGGGCGAGCCTGCCCGACTGGACGATCATCGGCGTCCGGGCGGAGGACGACGCCCTCGTCGTCGACTCGGTGGCGGCGCCGTTGGTCCCGCCGAGCGCGGCGCCCTCGCTGCTGAGCGTTGCGCCGGCCCACCCGAGCGAGCTGACGCGCCACGTTCCCGGCACCGCGATCGCCTACGCCGAGGTCCAGGGCGCCGGCCCGAGCCTCGTCAACGCGTTGACCCTCCTCGGCACGGAGCCAATGTTCGCCGAGCCGATCGGCGAGCTCGACCAGGTCCTGATCGGGTTCGGCGGTATCGAGAAGCTGCTCGGCTGGGTCGACGATGCCGGCGTCGTCGTGACCAGCGACGGCTTCGAGGGGCTCGGCGACCTCGCGGTCGGCATGCTCCTGCTTGCGCCCGACGAGGCGACCGCCGTGGCTCGCGTCGAGAACGTCCGAAGCCTGCTCGCGCTCGCCGCGCTCGGCGGCGCCGTCGAGCTCGAGACGACGACGATCAACGGCGTCGAGGTCACCACGGTGACCCTGGCGGCGGCGGCCGGCCTGCCCGCCGATCAGCCGCTCCAGATCCGGTTCGCGGTGGCCGGGCGGCTCGTGATCATCGGCAC
>QKHE01000055.1 GCA_003250155.1 Chloroflexota bacterium
GGGCAGCTTGTTGTAGTACTCGACGGGCCGCAGCGTCCGCTCATCGCGGAACAGGCCGAGGTGCCACACCTGGGCCGTGGGCATCAGTTCGAGCATCGCGTCGACCATGCCCAGGCCGGCCCGCAGGATCGGCACCAGCCCGATCCGGTCACCGAGCTCGTGGCCGTCCATCTCCTCCAGCGGCGTCGTCACCCGCTTGCCGCGAACCCGCGCATCCGCGAGCGCCTCGTAGCCCAGCAGCCACGAGAGCTCGCGCACGACCTCGCGGAACTTCTTCGGCTCGGTCGCCTCGTCGCGCAGGATCGCGAGCTTGTGGAGAACCGCCGGGTGGGTGGAGATGTGGAGGGTCGACGGGAGGTCCATCGGCCGTCAGCCTAGCATCGGCCCCGCTCGCGGTGCCCGCCTGCACCGCAGCCGTTGCCTACTGGCACCTGCTCGGTTGACGCTCCCAGCGGGCCTTCGTACCGTTCGAATGTGCCCACCCGGACGGTTCCGCACGCGAGCCCCGAGACGTCGCGCCCGGGGGTCCGGTCGAGCGTCGGTCGAGGCCGCCGCAGCGCCCCGCCGATCCTCGTCCGGCAGATCCGCAACGGCGTCGAGGAGAGCGTCCACCGCGGCGACATCGTCGAGGTCGACGTCGCCGGCCGGATGCTCCGGCTCATCGGTGACCCCGAACGTGTCGTCTACCTGCGATCGTCGGTCAAGCCGTTCGGCGTCGCCGCCCTGCTCGAGGCGAGCGGGGCCAGCGAGCTCGGGTTGGAGCCGGCCGAGATCGCGATCATGGCCAGCAGCCACTCCGGCGAGGACCTCCATGTCCGGACGTTGCAGGCGCTGTACCGCCGGACCGGGATCAGCCAGGCGGCGCTGGCGTGCGGCACGGAGGGCATGCCGCTCGATGCCCTGACCGCGGCCCGCCTCGCGCGCGACGGCGAGCGACCGGGCCCGATTCGCCACATGTGCTCGGGCCAGCACTCGATCTTCCTGCTGCTGGCCAAGCTCAACGGCTGGCGGACCGACGAGTACTGGCTCGACGATCACCCCGCCCAGGTTGCCTATCGGGCGGTCGTGGCGAAGGCCTTCGGAACGACGCCGGGCCGGCTGCGGCTGGGCATCGACGGCTGCGGCATCCCGACCTACGCGTTCCCGCTGCGCGAGATCGCCCGTGCCTATGCCTTCCTCGCCAACCCGGAGGCGGTTGCCTCGGATGACGCCCGCGCGCCGCTGGCGCCGGCGTTGGGCGTGATCCGGGACGCCTGCCTCGCCAACCCCGAGATGATCGCCGGGACGCGCGACCGGCTCGACACGTCGATCATGAAGGCGCTGCCGGGGCGGGTGGTCTCGAAGGGCGGCATGGAGGCGTTGCGGGGGCTGGCGATCCTGCCTGGGCCGCGCGGTCGGTCGGATGCGGCCGGCGCCTCGGGCATGGCGGTCAAGATCGAGGACGGCGACGGCTACGATCGCGGGACCTGGGCGGCCTCGGTCGAGGCGCTGGCGCAGGCCGGGGTGCTGGACGGGCAGCCGCTGCGGGTCCTCGGTCGATACCATCGCCCGGTTTCGATCGACCCGCACGGAAGGCCTGCGGCCGAGGCCATCCCGGACTTCGAGCTGGCACCCGTGGGGGAGCTGCTGGGCTGATCTTCGCCGCCGCCGATTCGCGGTCGGCCGTGCCGGGCGCCGGGCTGGCATCGCACACGGACCGCGTACGCTTGCCGCGTGACCGGAGATTCCCACAAGCGACGAGCCGGACCATCATCGGTCGACGCGATCTCGGCCGATCCGTACGCGACGCTGGGGCTGCCGTCGGGGGCTCCGCTGAGCGAGGTCAAGCGGGCGTACCGACGACTGGCCAAGGCCTTCCACCCCGATTCTGCCGGCGCCGCCGCGCTGCCCCGGTTCCTGGCGATTCACGCGGCCTATGAGCGGATCGCCACGGGACGAGTCCTGCCCGGGGCGGGTGGCCCGACGGCGAGCTCGTCGCCGGCCCGCGAGCCGTGGCGGGCGGACCCGGCGCGGGCGAGGGCGACGCGGCAACGTGCCGCCGGCCGCGAGTCGAGCGGACGTGCCGGCTCGACCGCCGGATCCACGCGGCGCGCCGGATCGGCGAAGGATGCCGACGACGCGGGTCGCGATGGTGGATCGCGCGAGGGGAGCCGCGGGCGACGAGCCGCCACCCGCAAGGCGACGCTCGGGTCGACGAGCTATGACGACGCGCGAGACCGCTCTGACGCGACCTGGAGCGGCGCTTCGTGGTACGGACCGACGACCGGCGAATACTGGATCATCAACCCCCGCGAGTACGCGGACCCGCGCAAGCACGGTCCGGCCTATCAGGCCCGCATCCGGCAGTCCGCCGAGGCGACCTCCGCCGAGGCGACGTTTGCCGAGGCTTCGTCCGCCCAGGCTGCATCGGCCGGCGTGTCGCCGGCCGAGCCGGTATCGGGGCGGCCGGATGCCGCGGACTTCACCTTCGAGGAATCGCGGCCTCCGTCCCACCCGGCCCCGCCCGACCGCGCGCCGCGATCGCGAGCCGAGCCCTCGTCCGGCCGCCCGCCCGTCCCGGTGCCCGAGCGTCCACGGGTCGCCCCGGCGGCACATCCCGGGGACCGCGCCCGAGCGACGGCAGCCGAGCCGGACGCGGCAGAGGACGGGTCGCAATGGCCGCTGCTCGGGGGCGCTGCGGACGACCCGTTGCGACGCCTCCGCCTCGCGCTCGTGGCGTGGCCGCCGCTCGGCGTCGCCGCGG
>QKHE01000035.1 GCA_003250155.1 Chloroflexota bacterium
CAGCGGTCGAATGGGCATCGGACGAGGGGATCGAGACCGCGGTCCTGGCGGGCCTGGCCGCCAGGGACGCCGACGAGCGAGCCGGGGCGGACCGGGCCCTGGCGGAGACGCTCGCTGCCGCAGGGATCGACGCCGTGGCCCTCGCCGGCTACATGCGAATCGTCGGCCCGGCGGTCCTCGCGGCCTTCGGCGGCCGCATCGTCAACACCCACCCGTCGCTGCTGCCGGCGTTCCCCGGCGGCCACGCGGTCCGTGATGCGCTGGCGCACGGCGTGGCGGTGACCGGCTGCACGGTCCACCTCGTCGACGAGACGCTCGACGGGGGACCGATCGTCGCCCAGGAGGCGGTGGCCGTGCTGACCGGCGATGACGAGGGCTCGCTGCACGAGCGGATCAAGGCGGCGGAGCATCGCCTCCTGCCCCGGGCGATCGCACTGCTGCTGGCGGGCGCGATCGCGGTCGACGGGCGGCGGACGACGGTCGACCCGCGCGCCGTCGTCGAGCGACTCCCGCGGCCGAGGCGGGCGCTGCTGTCGGTCAGCGACAAGACCGGGCTCGTCGAGCTCGGCCGTGGCCTGGTCGCCCTCGGCTTCGAGCTCGTCTCGACCGGTGGCACGGCGCGCGCCCTGCGCGAGGCCGGCCTGCCCGTGGCCGACGTGGCGGCGATCACCGGCTTCCCGGAGATGCTCGACGGGCGGGTGAAGACGCTCCACCCGCGGATCCATGGCGGGATCCTGGCCGACCTCCGCCGGGTCGAGCATCGCGAGGCCCTCGCCGCGGCCGCGATCGAGCCGTTCGAGCTGGTCGTCGTGAACCTCTACCCGTTCGCAGCCGCGGCCGAGCGCGACGGGATCACGTTCGACGAGCTGGTCGAGGAGATCGACATCGGCGGCCCGACGCTCGTCCGGGCGGCGGCGAAGAATCACGCCTCCGTGGCGATCGTGACCTCGCCGGACCGCTACGACGCCGTCCTGGCGACGCTGCGCTCGCCCGGGGCCGCCGTGCCGCTCGGGCTCCGGGCCGCGCTCGCCGTCGAGGCGTACCGCCACACGGCGGCCTACGACGCGAGGATCGCCGCGGAGCTGCCGAGCCGGATGGATGCCGCCGGCGTCGAGCTGCCGCCCGAGCCGGGCCTGCCGCGGTCGGAGGATCCCTACCCGCCGACCCTCGTCGTGTCGCTCGACAAGGTCGAGACGCTGCGCTACGGCGAGAACCCGCACCAGCCGGCGGCTCGCTACCGGCGCACGGATCGGCGCCTGCAGCCCGACGATGGCCCGTTCGCGACCGCTGCCCAGCCGCTCCGGGGCAAGGCCCTCAGCTACAACAACGTCCTCGACGCCTCGGGCGCGACCGCCCTCGCGCGCCTCCTGCGCGGCCCGGCCTGCGTGATCGTGAAGCACACCAACCCGTGCGGCGCGGCCGAGCGTGGCAGCATGCTCGAGGCATGGGCCGCGGCGCTGGCCGGCGACCCCGAGGCGGCCTTCGGCGGTGTCGTGGCGGTCACCGCGCAGATCGACGCCGACGTCGCCCGGGCGATGAGCGGCATCTTCCTCGAGGTCGTCGTCGCCCCGGGCTTCACACCCGACGCGCTCGAGGTGTTCGCCGCCAAGCCGAACCTGCGGCTGGTCGTGGACGAGTCGCTCGGCGGGCCGCCTCCGTCCTCGCCGCGAGTGGACGACACGGGATCGATCCGCACCGCCGGCGGCGCCGTGCTCGTGACCGCGCCCGACGTCGGCCCGGACGACCCCGCGGAATGGGTGACCGTGACGAGCCGCGGCGCGAGCGAGTCCGAGCTGACCGACCTGGACCTGGCCTGGCGACTCGTCCGCGGTGCCGTCTCGAATGCCATCGTCCTCGTCCGGGACGGAATGCTCGTCGGGCTCGGGTCGGGCCAGGTGAGCCGCGTCGACGCCTGTCGCCAGGCGGTCGCCAAGGCCGAGCGCTTCCAGGCCGACACCGGCGGCGCACGCGGCGCGGTGGCCGCCTCCGACGCGTTCTTTCCGTTCCCGGACGGTCCGACGATCCTCCTCGAGGCGGGCATCACCGCGATCGTCCAGCCGGGCGGCTCGATGCGCGACGCCGAGGTGCTGGCCGCCGTCGAGGCAGCCGGCGCGACGATGCTCGTCACCGGCCGGCGTCATTTCCGGCACTGACCGGACGGCCTGGAGGCACCAGCGATGATCGAGGGCTCCGACCGGCGTTCGCGGATCGAGTGGGTCATCCGCCAGTGTCGTCTGCTGGGCGCGATCGGCGACGAGTTCGAGCGAACGCGGCCGTTCGCCGGCATGACGATCGGGACGGGGATCCATCTCGAGGCCAAGGGCGTGGCGCTGATGCTGACGCTCCAGCGCGGCGGCGCTCGCGTGATCTCGACCGGCAACCTCAACTCGACCCAACCCGGGGCCGTCGAGTACCTCAACGAGCACGGCGTGGAGGCGATCGGCGGCCCGACCCAGGACGTTGCCGAGCGCAACGCCTGGATCGACCAGATCCTCGCCCGCAAGCCCGAGCTGATCCTCGACAACGGTGGCGACATGTACGTCCGCTGGCTGGGACGGCCGTATCCCGAGCTGCTCGGCGGGACCGAGGAGACGACCAGCGGCCGGATCCTGCTGGCGCCACTGCGCGAGCGCATCCGCAAGCCGATCCTCGTGATCAACGACAGCCCGATCAAGCAGTTCGCCGAGAACCGCCACGCCGTGGGCCAGAGCACGGTCGAGTCGTTCATGCGGTTGACGAACATGTCGACCAACGGCCGGCGCGTCGTCGTCCTGGGCTATGGCGGCGTGGGGAAGGGCATCGCGATCAACTTCCGGAACAACCATGCGCAGGTCGCCGTGCTCGAGCTCGACCCGGTGCTGCGCATGGAGGCGCTGTGGGACGGGTTCGCCGTGCCCGACCGCGAGGCCGCGCTGCGGACCGCGGACATCGTGCTGACGGCGACCGCCGGACAGAGCGTGATCGGCCCGAACGACCTCGAATTGCTCGCGGATGGCGCGATCCTCGTCAACGTCGGCCACCTCCCGGTCGAGATCGATGTGCCTGGCCTGCTCGCGTCGCCGCTTGTCGAGGCCGTCGCGCCGGCGGACGATGGGATCACCACGCTGCGACTCGCGACCGGCCGGTCGATCCACCTGCTGACCGATGGCCACATGGTCAATCTCGCCGGCCCGCGACCGCTGGGCAACTCGATCGAGTCGATGGACATCGGCTTCAGTCTCCAGGCGCGGTGCCTCGAGGCGGTGGCGCTCGGGCGCGTCGGCGCCGAGTCGTGCGTCGTGCCGGTCCCGCGCTCGATCGACGAGGGGGTGTCGCGCGCCTGGGTCGAGCTCGCCGCGGGCGACGCGTGAACCTCCGTGACGCCTGGGAGGCCGAGGCCCACAACTGGCTGGCATGGGCACGAACGCCGGATCACGACAGCTACTGGCACTTCCACCGCGATGCATTCCTCGCCGGGCTGCCAGGCCCGCCGCTTCGCGTCGTCGACGTCGGCTGCGGCGAGGGCCGCCTGACCCGGGATCTGAAGCGGCTCGGCCACCGGGTCGTCGGGGTCGACAGCTCGCCGACGCTCATCGAGGCAGCCCGCGAGGCCGACCCCGACGGCCAGTACCACCTGGCAGACGCGGCGGCGCTCCCGCTCGACGACGCGAGCGCCGATCTCGTCGTGGCCTTCATGTCGCCGCAGGACATCGACGACCTCGACGGCGCGCTCCAGGAGGTCGCCCGCGTGCTCGTTCCCGGCGGCCGGCTCCGGATGGCGCTCGTCCATCCGACGAACTCGGCCGGGCACTTCACGTCGCGCGAGCCGGATGCGATCTTCGAGATCGCGGGCTCGTACCTCGATGAACGGCGGACCGAGGAAACGATCCAGAGCGCCGGGCTGACGATGACCTTCACGAGCATTCACCGTCCCCTGGAGGGGATCGCCCGGGGGATCTTCGCGGCCGGGATGTTGATCGACCATGTCGCGGAGCCGCCGGACACGAGCGAACCGCCGGCAGGCCGCTGGCGACGCCTGCCGCTGTTCCTTCACCTCGGAGCGGTGAAACCGGAGGCTTGACCGATCGGCCGGCGCGCCGCGATCATCGGCGGGTGAACTGCCCGCGGAGCCGCATGGCGATGCCGCGGCGGGCGTTCCGCCGGCGGGGCTGACCGGGTCGACCCGACGGCCGAGCGGCCGCCGTCTCGATCCGCGCGCCGCGATCGGCGCGCCGCCCTCGACCCATCGACCCCGCACGACGAGGACTCCATGGCCGAGCGTTCGCGCTACTACCTGACGACCGCCATCGCCTATCCCAACAACCGGCCCGGCCTCCACACGCTGTACGAGGTCATCGGCGCCGACGTGATCGCGCGCTGGCACCGGATGAAGGGCGACGACACGCGCTTCGTGACCGGGACCGACGAGCACTCGGTCAACATCGCGCAGCGCGCGACCGAGCTGGGCAAGGACACCAAGGGCTTCGTCGACGAGATGGTCGAGCTGTTCCGCGACGCGGAGGACGCGCTGCTCATCGCGCCCGACCGCTTCATTCGGACGACCGACCCCGATCACCGCCGGGCGAGCCAGGAGATGGTCCGCCGGGCGTATGCCAACGGCGACGTCTACCTCGGCACGTATGAGGGCTGGTACTGCCCGAACGAGGGTTTCAAGGCCCCGTCGGACCTGCACGAGACCGCCGACGGCATGCGCTGTCCGAGCCATCCCAACGTCGAGCTGCAGTGGCTCACCGAGCGCAACTGGTTCTTCCGGCTATCGGCCTACCGCGATCGGCTGCTGGCGCACTACGAGGCCCATCCGGGCTGGGTGCAGCCGGAGTACCGCAAGAACGAGATGCTGGCGTTCCTGCGCCAGGGCCTCGAGGACATCTCGATCAGCCGCGAGACGTTCCACTGGGGCATCCCGTTCCCGATCGCCGAGAACGGCGAGACGGCGCAGCGCGAGGATGGTTCCTGGGATCCCGAGGCCGGCGTCATCTACGTCTGGTTCGATGCCCTGATCAACTACATCACCGGTGCCGGGTTCCCCGACGACCCGGTCGCCTTCGCGAAGTGGTGGCCGGCCGATCTCCACGTCATCGGCAAGGACATCAACCGCTTCCACACGATCATCTGGCCGGCGATGCTCATGAGCGCCGGCATCGAGCCGCCGAAGGAGGTCTGGGTTCACGGCTTCATGACCGTCCGCGGCGAGAAGATGAGCAAGAGCCGCGGGAACTTCTTCGAGCCGGCCGATCTCGTTGCGGCCTTCGGCGCCGACGGGACGCGCTACGTGAGCCTTCGCGAGATCCCGTTCGACGGTGACGCGGACGTGTCGTGGGACTCGTTCGTCCGCCGCTACAACGCCGATCTCGCGAACGACTTCGGCAACCTCGTGAACCGGACGGTCACGATGGCGTCGCGCTATCTCGGCGGGGGACGGCCGGAGCCACGATCCGTCGCCGCGTCCGAGCTCGCGACGACGTGGGCTGCCACCCGGCCCGAGTACGCCGAGCGGCTCGAGGCGAGCCTGCTGCACGAGGCGCTCGCCGGGCTGTGGGCCTTCGTGGGCGATGCGAACCGGCTCGTCGAGACCGAGCAGCCGTGGGCCCTCGCGAAGGCCGCCAGTGGCGGCGACGATGCCGCGGCCGCCCGACTGCGGGACGTTCTCGGCGACCTCATCGAGGCCTGCCGGCTCGTCGCGCTGGCCGCCGCTCCGTACCTGCCGTCGATCGCGCCGCGCGTTCTCGAGCAGCTCGGCTACGCCTATCCCTACGCGGCCGACGGCAACGGCGGCCCGCCGCTGCTCGACGAGCTGGAGTGGGGGAGGCACGCCGGCGTGCCGGGCTCGCTGGGCAGCCCGTCGCCGCTCTTCCCGCGCCTCGAATCAGAGTCGCCGGCGACCTCGTCCTGATGGACCTCGCGAGCCCCGCCGTGGTCGTGGGTGCGGACGGTCAAGCGCGCTGCTGGTGGGCCACCGGCACGGCGTCCATGACGCGCTACCACGACGAGGAGTGGGGCATCCCGGTGACGGACGACCGGGCGCTCTTCGAGCGGCTCATGCTGGAGGCGTTCCAGGCCGGCCTGTCGTGGCAGACGATCCTCAACAAGCGCGACGGGTTCTTCGCCGCGTTCCGGGGCTGGGAGCCCGCGGCGGTCGCGGCGTTCGACGACCGCGACCGGGCGCGTCTCCTGACCGACGCCGGGATCGTGCGCAACCGGGCAAAGGTCGAGGCCGCGATCGGCAACGCGCGCGCGTTCCTGGCGCTCGTCGACGAGTTCGGCTCGTTCGACGCCTACCTCGCGACGATCATCCCGCGACCGGCCGCCCGGCTGGCGGCGGGCGCCGGCTGGGCCGACATCCCGGCCACCACCCCGGCCTCGGACGCGCTCTCGAAGGACCTGAAGCGGCGAGGCTTCCGATTCGTCGGCTCGACGATCGTCTACGCGTTCATGCAGAGCGTCGGCCTCGTCGACGACCACCTGCCGGGCTGCGCTCGCTACCCCGGCTGAGATCCGGCGAGCAGCCGCTCGAGCCCGGGCCAGGCCACGTCGTCGACGTACGCCGCCGCCTCTCGCAGCGCCTCGCCGGTCACGAAGCCGGTCATCAGCAGTCGCAGCTTGGTAGTGCCGCCATCCTCGTCCTCGAGCGCCCATTCCACGCTCACCTCGTCGCTCGGGTCGGCCGGTGCGTCCGTCGTCGGCGCCCACAACCAGGCGACGTAGGTGCCGGTCTCGACGCTCTCGACCCGGAGCTCGGAGCCCGGGGCGTCGCGCCACCACGTCGCGAGGCCAACCGGATCCGAGAACGCCGACCAGACCCGATCCGACGGAGCCGCGACCTGCCAGGTCCGGCGCACGCCGACGTCGCGCGGCTGCTCGGCGACGTACTCGAGGAGGTCACCGAGCTCGCTCAGCCAGCCCATCGCGTTCCCGGCCCGGCCGTCGGCCGAGTCGAAGCCGCTCTCGCGGAGCCGGAGGCGGGTGCCACCCGACGGGATCGGCTCGAGATCCCACTCCACGAGCGTCGCCCGGTCCGGATCGATCACCTCGGCGGGCTTGTTCATCCAGCGCCACGCGAACCGGCTCGGCGCGGCGACCTCAACGACCCGCAGGGGATAGCGGCCGTGGCCGTCCCACTCGATCCAGCCGTCGTAGCCGACCTCGAGTCGGACGTCGGCGCCCTGGCCGAGCCACTGCGAGAGCTCGTCCGACTGGGTCAGGGCGGCCCAGACACGCTCGGGGGACGCCCGCAGGACCAGCGATCGCTCGATCGCGGGCATCGTCAGGCTCGGGTTCATGGTCGGTCCTCCTCCAGGTGGGTCCGCAGGGCCTCCAGCCGCCGATCCCACGCCTCGGCGTAGGGTCGCAGCCAGTCGTCGATGCCCTCCAGCGGTCGCGCGTCGAGATCGTGGAGGCGCTCGCGTCCAGCGCGCCGGACACGGACGAGGCCGACACGCCGCAGCGTGTCGAGGTGCTTCGTCACGGCCTGGCGCGACATCGGCAGGCCCACCGCGAGCTCGCCGAGCGACTGCCCCGGCCGGTCCCGCAGGCGATCCAGCAGGACGCGTCGGGTCGGGTCGGCGACGGCGTCGAAGACGGCTTCCACGGCGCGCATTATGCAACCTGAGGGTTGCATATGTCAAGGTGCGACCGGCGGCGGCTAGGATCGGGTGATGCGACTCGTGGACAGCCACGGCCACCTGAACGCGGACCGCTTCGAGGACGACGTGGCGGCGGTCCTCGAGCGGGCGCGGCAGGCAGGGGTCGAGCGGATCCTGGTCCCGGGCTGGAACGTCGCCTCGTCGCGCCGGGCGCTCGCTCTCGTCGAGCGCTTCGACTGGCTCGATGCGGCCGTCGGCGTCCACCCCCACGACGCTGCCAGGGTCGACCGGGCCGGCTGGCGCGAGATCGAGCGCTGGGCGGCCGGGGCGCGGGTCAGGGCGATCGGCGAAACCGGCCTCGACTACGACCGCGTCTTCTCGCCGGTCGCGGACCAGCACGACAACCTGCGCCGCAACCTGCGCCTCGCGCGCGAGACCGCGAAGCCGGCGATCCTGCACGTTCGCTCGAAGCCCGGGCGCGGCGATGCCCAGGACGCGCTGCTCGACGAGCTGCGTCGGGCCGGCGTCGGGGGCGCCGGCTGGATGGACGCCTTCGGCGATCGGCCGCCGGCGGTCCTGCACTCGTTCTCCGGATCGGTCGAGTTCGGGCGGGCGGCGCTCGACCTGGGACTGGCCGTGTCGATCTCGGGCCTCGCCTTCCGCCGTGGCGAGGAGCCGACGGCCGACGTCGTCCGCCTCGTGCCCGCGGCCCGGCTGCTCGTCGAGACGGATTCGCCGTTCCTGGCGCCGCCCGGCGCACCGCGGAGTCGCAACGAGCCCGAATGGGTGCGGGTCACGGCCGCGTGGGTCGCGGAGCGCCGTGGCGTCGATCCGAACGAGCACGGCGACGCGCTCGTGGCGGCCTACGACCGTCTGTTCAGGTCCTGAGCTCGTACTCCCAGCCCGGCTGCCAGGCGAACGGCGCGGCGATCGCCTCGGCGAGGTCGCGGCCGAGCAGCAGGTGATCGAGGGCCCAGCGGTTCGCCGAGTGCCCGATCAGCAGGACCCGGGCGTCATCCCACTGCCGGGCGAGATCGTCGAGCAGCGCCCCCGTTCGCGCGACGACGTCGCGGTAGCTCTCGCCGGCTGGCCACGGCTCGTCGAGGTGGGCCAGGCGCTCCGTCTCGAGACGATCGCGCGGCATGCCGTTCAGGACCCCGTAATTGCACTCGCGGAGGCGCGGGTCGACGACGAGCGGGATCGAGGCGCCCTCGAACGCCAGCCAGGCCGTCTCGAGGGCCCGCGCCAGGTCCGAGACGTACAGCACGGCGATGCCGTCGTCGCGCCGCCGTTCGCCGAGCTCCGCCGCCGTCCTGCGGCCGGCTTCGGACAGTCGGCCCGGCAACCAGCCCGTGGCGATCGCCGCCTCGTTGTCGGTCGTGATGGCGTGGGTCTCGAAGACCAGCTGGACGACCATGGCGCGAGGATATCGAGGCGGAGGAAGCTCGCTGCAACGCGCCTGCGGGCGCCCGCCACCGGCGTGTTGACACGGCACGAGCCGCTTCCGTACACTTCCTAGCACTCTCAACCTGAGAGTGCTAATCGACGTGGACGGACGATCGCCGACGCCCGGCTGGAGGCAGTGCCGAGGTCGGCAGAAGCCCCGCTGGGGCAGGATCGCGTCCCGTCGCAACGGCACCATCGCGGGGTGCGAAACCCCGCCCAAGACCGCGAGGCGGACGGCGCCTGCCGTCCCAGGAGGGAAGCACGTTGGCAACGGCCACCAAGACCAAGCTCCAGCCGCTCGGCGACCGCGTCGTCGTCCAGCCGACGCCGCGCGAGGAGATGACCAAGAGCGGGATCGTCCTGCCCGACACGGCGAAGGAGAAGCCCCAGGAGGGCAGCGTCGTGGCGGTCGGACCGGGCGCCGTACTCGATGACGGCAAGCGCGGCCCGATGGACGTCAAGGTCGGCCAGAAGGTCCTCTACGGCAAGTACGCCGGCACCGAGTTCAAGCTCGATGACGAGGAGCTCCTGATCGTCAGCCAGAAGGACATCCTGGCCATCGTCGAGGCCTGACCTCGACCCCAAGACATACGGCATCAGTCACGACACCACCGGAGGAGTTGAACCTTGGCCAAGCAGCTGAGCTTCGATGAGAGCGCGCGACGCTCGCTGAAGAAGGGCATCGACCGCCTTTCGGACGCCGTCCGCGTCACGATCGGCCCGAAGGGCCGCAACGTCGTCCTCGACAAGAAGTTCGGGGCCCCGACGATCACCAATGACGGCGTCACGATCGCTCGCGACATCGAGCTCGAAGACCCGTTCGAGAACATGGGCGCCCAGCTCGTGAAGGAGGTCGCGACCAAGACCGACGACGTCGCCGGCGACGGCACCACGACCGCCGTCGTGCTGGCCCACGCGATGGTCAGTGAGGGCCTCCGCAACGTCACCGCCGGCGCCAACCCGATGCAGATCAAGGGTGGCATCGAGAAGGCCGTCGACGCGGTCGTCGAGCAGATCAAGACCGTTGCCCGGCCGGTCGAGACCCGCGACCAGATCAGCGCGGTCGCCGCGATCTCCGCGGCCGACCCCGAGGTCGGCGAGATCATCGCCGAGGTGATGGACAAGGTCGGCAAGGACGGCGTCATCACCGTCGAGGAGGGCCAGAGCCTCGGCCTCGAGAAGGAATACACCGAGGGCATGCAGTTCGACCGGGGCTACATCTCGGCGTACTTC
>QKHE01000016.1 GCA_003250155.1 Chloroflexota bacterium
AGGCCGCGCGTCCGCGCGAAGCGGACGAGCGCCCGCAGCTCGAAGCTGTTGTGGGCCACGACGCGCAGGTCGGCCGGACCGCCGCCCCGCATCGTGGTCAGCCGTGCCAGCCGGCCGTGGCGCTCCGCCTTGACGCCGATCCGGCGGGCGATGTCGGACGCCAGCGAGGCAAGTTCCGAGTCCACGAGCCGTGGCTCGCGCCCCGCGCTCGCGGCCTCCGTGGCGCGGACTCGCCCGCTCACATCATTGCCCTCGCTCACGCTGCCGCTCTCGCCCGGGCCGCGATCGCCTCCGGCGTCGGCAGCGGCGTTCGCTCCGCGAGCGCCAGCAGCAGATCGGCCACGGCCGCGGCGGCGCCGGGCCGGCCGAGCGAGCGCGCCGCCGCCGCCATCGCCGCGTGCTCGGCGGGCCGCTCGAGGACCGCGGTCGCGGCGAGCAGCGCGGCACCGTCCAGCTCGGCATCCGGGATCAGCCGGGCGGCGCCGGCAGCGGCAACCAGCTCGGCGTTGGCAGATTGGTGCGCGCCCGCGTGCGGGTACGGCACGACGATCATCGGCAGGCCCAGGGCGGTGGCCTCGGCGAGGGTCGAGGAGCCGGCCCGGCCGACGACGAGGTCCGCCGCGGCGAGCGCCTCGAGGAGGCCCTCCCCGAGGTACGGCTGCGGTCGATAGCGGGCTCGCAGCTCGCTCGGCAAGCGGTCGCGCGAGGCCTGTGCGGCGTGGTGGCCGTCGGCGCCGGTGATGTGGATCACGACGGCCCGCTCGGCCAGCTCGGGCAGTGCCTCCGTGACGGCATCGTTGAAGCGTCGCACCGTCTGCGAGCCGCCAAAGACGACGAGCAGCCGCTCCGGCCCGCGAATGCCGAGGCGCTCGCGCGCCGCGACGCGGTCGAGCGCCGCGACGTCACGAATCGGCGTGCCGGTCTCGAAGCACGGCCGTGTCGTGCCGAGCGCGCCGCAGGTCTGGCCGAAGGACACCGCCAAGGCTGACGCCTGCGCGGCCGTCGCCCGGACGCTCCGGCCCGGCACGACGTTGCCCTCCCACAGCAGCGACGGGATCCCCAGCAGCCGGGCGGCGATCAGAATCGGGATGGCCACGTAGCCGCCGGTCGTGAAGATCGCGGCCGGGCGGTGGGCGAGCAGCAGCGCCGCGGCCTGCGGGATCGACAGCCCGAGGCGCACCGGGTCGAGCACGACGTGGATGTCGGCCTGCACGGTACGCAGCGAGCGAAGCGCAAGTCGCCGAAGCGGCAGGCCCGCCTCCGGGACGAGCGCCGACTCGAGGCCGCGGTGCCCACCGACCCAGGCGAGCTCAGGCGGCGTCGGCCGGCGGCGCAGCGATGCCGCGACGGCGAGCGCGGGGTAGATGTGTCCCCCCGTGCCCCCGGCCGCGATCAGCAGGCGCATCCTTCCTCCGATCCCCGGGCTCGACGGTCTCTCGCGAGATCGACAGCAGGATCCCGGCGGCCGCGAAGCTGACGATGAGCGACGATCCCCCGGCGCTGATGAACGGCAGCGTGATGCCGGTGACCGGCATCAGCGCGATGACGACCGCGATGTTGACGAAGGCCTGCAGACACAACCAGCCGGTGATGCCGGCGGCCAGCAGCGCTCCGAACGTGTCGGGTGCCCGGAGCGCGGTGCGAACGCCGGCGTAGCCGAGCAGCAGGAACAGCAGGATCACGAGACCGGCCCCGACGAAGCCGAACTCCTCGCCGATGATCGCGAAGATGAAGTCGTTCCAGGCGTTCGGCAGGTACAGGCCGCCGGCAAGCTTGCTCTCGCCGAGGCCGCTGCCGAACAGGCCGCCGAGGCCGAGCGCCAGCAGGCCCTGGATCGTGTGGAAGCCGGTGCCCAACGGATCGGCCCACGGATCGAGGAACGTCCGGATCCGCTCGAGCTGGTAGTCCCGGAGACCGACGAGCAGGATGCCGACGAGGGCCAGGCCGCCCATCGCCGCGAACTGCCACAGCCGCGCGCCAGCCACGAAGAACATCATGAACGCCGCCAGCCCGATGACCGTCGTGGTGCCGAGGTCGGGCTCCTTGAACACCAGCGCCAGGACCGGCAGCGTGATCAGCAGGAACGGCACGGTGCCGCTGCGGACGGCTTTGATCTTCGTGCCGCGGCTGGCCATCCAGTGCGCCAGGTACACGACCAGCGCGAGCTTCGCGATCTCGGCTGGGTGGATCGCCGGCATCGGCCCCAGCACCAGCCAGCGGGCCGACCCGCCGACGACGCGATTGAGCGACGGCACGAAGACCAGGATCAGCAGGGCCACCGCGATGGCATAGCCCGGCACCGACACGAGTCGCAGCAGCCGATAGTCGACGTGCATCATGACCAGCATCGCGACCAGGCCCAGGGCGCCCCACACGATCTGTGGGCCGACGATCGCCAGCGTGTCGTCGCGGTCGATGTAGGCCCGCATCGCGGACGACGAATAGACCATCAGGATGCCGATCGCGGCGAGCGCGACGACCGCCAGCAGGATCGAGTAGTCGGCCGGGTGGCGGTCCCGCTTCAGGACGTCCGTTCGAGCCCTCCCGGCGGGCCGCGACGTCCCGTCGCCGCCGTCACGCCGCGGCGTGCGCACCCGGGCATCCGGCGTCGGCCGGCCGCCGTCGCCGCGCCTGCCCGCGCGCGGCCCGCGGAGCGCCTCGATCATCGTTCGGCCCGTCCCGTCCGCTGGCTCGCCAGATCGGCGACGGCGGCCTTGAATGCCCGGCCGCGGGCCTCGTAGTCGGCGAACATGTCGAAGCTCGCCGCAGCGGGGCTGAGCAGGACCGTGGCCGGCGCGTCGGGCGAGGTCGCCTCGCGGGCCATCGCGTCGGCGCGCCGGACCGCCTCCTCGAGCGTGGCCGCCCGCTCGATTCGATCGAGGCCGGCCGAGGCGAACAGGTCCGCCAACTGGTCGGCCATCTCGCCGATCAGGACGGCCCCGGTCGCGCGCTCGGCCACGACCGCCGCGAGGCCGGCCAGGTCGACGTCCTTGCCCCGACCACCGGCGATCAGCACGATCGGCGGGTCGAATGCCCGGAGGGCGGCCGCGACCGCGTCGGGCTGCGTTCCCTGGGAGTCGTTCACGAAGCGCACGCCGTCGATCGTGGCGACCGGCTCGAGCCGATGCTCGACGCCCTCGAATCGGGCCAGAGCCGCGCGGATCGGCGCCGGCCGCAGCCCGAACAGGAGCGCCGCGGCCAGCGCGGCGAGGGCGTTCGAGACGTTGTGACGACCGGGGATGCGGAGGTCCTCCACGGCAGCGATCGGGCCGTCCGCGGCCTCCCCACCGCCGAGCGGCGCCAGCTCGCGGGCGACGATCGCGCCATCGACGACCCCGAGGCCGCCCGCTCGCGGAGCGCCGAGCCCGTACCAGATGGGTCGCGCGCGCGCGCCGGCCGCGTACGACGCGACCACCGGGTCGTCGGCGTTCAGGATGACCGCACCGTCCGGATCGACGAGCTCGGCGAGGCGGCGCTTGACGCGGCGATACGCGTCGAGCGATCCGTGCCGGTCGAGGTGGTCGGCGGTCACGTTCGTGTAGGCCGCGACCGTCGTGCCGCGCGACAGCGTGGGCAGCTGGAGCTCCGACAGCTCGATGACGATCCGGTGCCGCGGCGTCAGCTCGGGCAGGCGCTCGATGAGCGGGACCCCGATGTTGCCGCCGAGGACGGCCGGGTGGTCGCGATCGGTCGCGAGGAGCGCGTGGGCCAGCGCGGCGGTCGTCGTCTTGCCCTTCGTGCCCGTGACGCCGACGGTCGGCGCGGGGCACAGCCGCAGGAACAGATCGGCCTCGGACAGCAGCGCCGGCGCGCCGTGGTCGCCGGCGCGGCGGCGCGCGACGAGCGCCGCGAGGGCGGACCGCAGGCGCGGCTCGGTCGTCGGGTAGTCGGGGTTGATCGACGGCGAGGTGGTCACGAGCGCGGCCCCGTCCCACGCCGTCGCGGGCTCGACGTCGGGACCCAGGAACAGCTCCACCGGACGGCCCTCGAGCGCGGCGACGGCCGCTTCCAGCTCGTCGGCCGGTCGCCCGTCATAGACGCTGACCCGCGCGCCGGCGTCGACCAGGAATCGCGCCAGGGCCACGCCCGAACGGGCCAGCCCGAGGACCGCCACCGTCCGGTCTGACAGGACGCCGTCCCGGATCGAGGCCATCGACAGCTCGTCCGGCTCGATCATGCTTCGGGTCCGCTCCGCCGTCATCGAGCTCACGTCAGCCGGTTGATCGAGGCCAGGAACAGGGTCACCCCGATGAGCCCGGCGATGATGCCGATGATCCAGAAGCGGAGGGTGATCTTCTCCTCGTTCCAGCCGAGCAGCTCGTAGTGGTGGTGGAGCGGGCTCATCCGGAAGATCCGACGACCGCCGGTCAGCTTGAAATAGCCGACTTGCAGGACCACCGAACCCGTCTCGATGACGAAGATCAGCCCCACGAGGGGCAGGATCAGGATCTGGCCGGTGATGAGCGCCGTGACGGCGAGCGTCGCGCCGAGCGCCAGCGACCCGGAGTCGCCCATGATCACCTGGGCCGGGTGGACGTTGAACCACAGGAAACCGAGCAGGGCGCCGACGATGAGGCCGCACAGCACGGCCAGGTTCAGCTGGGTCGGCTCGTTGAGCAGCGACACGAGGAGGAACGCGACGAAGGCGAACACGAGCGTGCCGCCGGCGAGGCCGTCGAGGCCGTCGGTGATGTTGACGCCGTTGGCGGAGGCGATGATCGCGAAGGCCGCGAAGGCCGTGTAGACCCACGGGTCGATCATCACGTCACCGACGAACGGCACCGCGATCCGGTCGATCGCGTACGTCGTCTGGATCTGGTACGCGGCGAAGCCGCCGACGACGACGAGCCACAGCATCTTCTGGCGGGCTCGGATGCCCTCACCGGTCTTGGCGTTCAGGTAGTCGTCGAACGCCCCCAGCACGCCGACGAGCAGGAGCGTCGCCAGCGGCGCGATGATGCCGCCGGGCGGGAAGCCCCGCAGCAGGACGAACAGCAGCAGCACGATCAGGATGACGAGCAGCCCGCCCATCGTCGGGGTGCCGGCCTTCTGCAGGTGGGTCTCCGGGCCCTCCACGCGGATCTGCTTGCCCATGCCGAGCCAGCGCAGGAAGCGGATGTAGCCGGGCATCAGGATCACGATCACGGCGAACGCGAGGAGCACGGCCTGGATGAGCTCGACCGTCATCGCAGGCCTCCCACCCGCCCGGACAGCTCGGCCAGCAGGGCCTCGACGAGGCGATCCAGCTCGATCCCTCGCGATGCCTTGACGAGCACGACGTCGCCGCCGCGCAGGCGGGCGCGCAGCGCGTCGAGGGCGGCCTCGGGATCCCGGACCTCCAGGATCCGTGCGGCATCCAGGCCGGCGCCCCGCGCCCCGGCGGCGATGCCACCGGCCCCCGTGCCGACGACGACGAGCAGATCACAGGTCGCCGCCGCGGCGACGCCGACGTCGCGGTGGCCTGCCGCGGCGCCGCGCCCCAGCTCGAGCATCTCGCCGAGGACCGCCACCCGCCGGCCGGGCAGACCGGCCAGCATGTCGAGCGCCGCGGAGACCGAGGGCGGCGAGGCGTTGTACGAGTCGTCGATGATCGTCACGCCGCCCGCCGACTCGACCTGACCGCGGTGCGCCACCGGCCAGCCGCCGCCGAGCGCATGCGCGATCACGGCCGGCGGCAGCTTCGCGGCGTGTCCAACAGCCGCCGCCGCGAGCGCATTGTGGACCGAGAGCTTGCCGAGGCCGGGGATCCGGATCGGCACCTCGACCGGCCGGCCGCCACGCGCCGGCGGCAGGCGGAGCCGGAAGCGCATCCCGGAGAAGCCCGCCGACGCCACGTCCGAGGCCGTCACGTCCGCCTCCGCCGCGAAACCGTAGAGCAGGGTTCGTGCGGCCGTCCGGTCGGCCATTCGACGGACGCGACGATCGTCGGCGTTGAGGACGGCCACGCCGTCGGCCGGCAACGCCTCGACGAGCTCGCCCTTGGCCTTCTCGATGGCGCCGAGCGACCCGATCCGGCTCAGGTGGACGCCGGCCACGGCGGTCACGACGCCGATCCGCGGCCGAGCCAACCGGGCGAGATCGGCGATCTCGCCACCGGCGTACATGCCCATCTCGAGGACCGCCGCCCCGTGCTCGGGACCCAGGTCCAGCAGCGTCAGCGGCAGGCCGATCTCGTTGTTCAGGTTGCCCTCGCTCCGAAGCGTCCGGTAGGCGGCGCCGAGCACCGCGGCGATCGCCTCCTTCGTGGACGTCTTACCGAAGCTGCCGGTGACGCCGACGACGAGCGGATCGAACCGCGCCCGCCAGCCGGCGGCGATCGCGCCGAGGGCCACGATCCCGTCGGCCACGACGAGCACGGTCACGTCGCCGAGCCGCTCGAGGTCGGCCGAGCCGATCGTCCTGGTCACCAGCACGGCCGAGGCGCCGGCGGCCGCGGCGGCGGCCAGGTAGCGGTGACCGTCGGTTCGTTCGCCGGGCAGGGCCACGAACAGGTTGCCCGGCTCGACGAGGCGCGAGTCCACCGCTGCCCCGCGAACCGGTCGCTCAGAGCGCCGCAGCAGGCGCCCGCCGGTCAGGCGGCGCAGGTCATCGGCGAACAGCGCGGGGCGACCGACATCGTGCGAGCCGGCGCCCGCGGTCATCGGGGGCGGGCCCTCCACGCTCACGGGCAGAAGTGTCGCATAGCGCTCCCTCGTCGCCGCCGCGGCCCGCCCGCTCACCAGGCCGTCCGGGCGACGCGGGTCGCGTCCGGGGGCAGCGGCGGCAGGAGGCCCGGCGTGCCGATCGAGTCGGTCGCGACGCGCCGGAAGAGCTCGGTCGCGTTGATCGGCAGGATCAGGTCGCCACCGGCGCGGACGGGCCGGGCCTCGCTGATCCGGACCGCGACGACGAGGTCGGGATGACCGTTGCGGCGGGCGATGAAACCGACGCACGAGAAGTTGTAGAGGTTCGGCTCCCAGCGCTGGTGCTCGGCATCCCAGACCTGCGCGGTGCCCGTCTTGCCGCCGATCACGTAGCCCTTGACCTTCGCGTCGTGGACGTACCACGGGCTCTTCAGGACGTGGACCAGCAGGCCGTCGAGCATGGGGCTGAGCGACGGGTCCATCACCTGGCCCCGGCTCGGAGCGTCGAGCTCGCGGCCGTCGATCGAGGCAACGACGTGCGGCTGGACGAGGATCCCGCCGTTGACCATGGCGGCGTACGCGGTGGCGAGCTGGATCTGCGTGACCGCGACACCCTGGCCGAACGAGCCGTTGGCGAGGTCGATCTCGCGCCAGCGGCTGATCGCCGGGTCGTTGACGAGGCCCCGCACCTCCCCGGCAACGTCGATGCCCGTCGGCGCTCCGAATCCGAGTCGCCGCCAGACCTCGTGGAGCGTCGACGAAGCCGTGTCCAGGTCCGGCGCCAAGCCGAGCGCGACCCTGGCCGCGACGACGTTCCGCGAGTAGGCGATCGCGTCCTCGAGCGTCATCACGCCCATCGCGCGGCGGTCGGCATCCTCGACCTTGGTGTCGCCGGCGAGCTTCAGCCGTCCGCTGTCGCGGTACTCGGTCGTCAGCGTCGTCGTGCCGGTCTCCAGGCCCGCGACGACCGTCATCATCTTGAACACCGAGCCCGGCTCGTAGACGTACGACACGACCGGGTCCACGAATCGGCCGGGGTCCTCATCGGCGACCGTGGCGTAGTGGTTCGCGTCGTACGAGGGATAGCTCGCCTCGGCGTAGATCTCGCCGGTGTAGGGGTCCAGGACGACGGCCGAGACGGACGCGGCGCCGCTCGCGACCTGGGCCGCCATGACCTCCTGCTCGATGGCCAGCTGCAGGCCGGCATCGATCGTCAGCCGGATGTCCACACCGCGCACGCCTCCCTCGACCGTCCGCTCCGTCTCGACGAGGGCGTGGCCGCTCGTGTCGCGGTCCGCTTCGACGACGCTCGGCGTCCCGGCGAGGATCTCGTCGTAGTGCTGCTCGACGCCGTACTGGCCGTCGCCGTCGCGATTGACGAAGCCGATCAGCTGCGCCGCGAGGCTGCTGTCGGGCCCACCGCCGGGCTGGGGATAGGTGCGGGCCGATTCCGATTCGACGGCCAGGCCGGCGATGCCCTGTGCCTCGGCGGCCGCGACGATCTCGTCGGTCCGCTCCGGCGGGAGGTCGCGCGCCAGGATCACGTACGGCTTGCCGCTGTCGAGCTTGGCGCGGAGATCCTCGACGTCGACCGGGTCGAGCTCGAGCTCGGTCGCCAGGAAGCTGGCCAGCTGCTCGCGCGCCGTCGGCCCGAGATCGGACGCCGAGGTGATGAGGCGGTCGCGGGTGACGCTCGCGGCCAGGACGACGAGGCCGCTGCGGTCGTAGATCTGGCCGCGCTGGCTCGGCACCTCGGTCAGGGCGTAGATCTGGCGCCGGGCGCCGTCGACCAGTCGGTCGCGCTCGACGATCTGCCAGTAGCCGAGCCGCAGGACCAGCGCGCTCGCGATCAGGACGAACGCGACGAGCACGACCAGCAGGCGGCCCATCGAATCCGTCCGGCCCAGCACGGCTCGGGTCTCGCGCTAGCGGGCCGGCAGGGTGATCGGAGCGCCGAGCTGGCCGAGCCCGGCGTCGAGCGCCTGCTTTCGAATTGCCGGCGCGCTCCGGAGACGTTCGACGTCGGATCGCAGGTCCGCCCGGATGGCCACGAGGCGCTCGTACTCCGAGGACAGGCGGATGATGTCGTAGCCCGTTGCGGCGACCCGGACGCTCTGGCTCAGCGACAGGAACGCGCCGGCGAAGGCGATGACGATCACGACCAGCGCGACGCCCACCCACGGGGCACCCCGTGCGCGGCCGCGCACGGCCGTCACCGAGCGTGCGGCCGAGCGCGCGAACGCGCGCGTGGCGTCGCCGGCCGGCACGTCCGCGCCACGTCGCAGCCAGTCTGCCGCCCCCCCAGCCTGCGGCGACGTGCGACCCAGCCGGAGCGACACGCCGGACCGGCGTCGCGCTCCCTGGTAGACGGCCATCAGTCGGCGAAGCCGTCGGCCGCGCCCACGGCGCGGTCGTCGAATGCGATGGGCTCCAGCTCGGCGTCAAAGCCGAATCGCCACGTCCGTTCCGATCGGCCCCGCTCGCGGCGCTCCAGGCGCTCGTGCAGCTCGTGCTGTCGCCGGCCGTAGGCGCGGCGGCGGCTGGTGTGGTGGCGCTTGCTCATCGGGGGCCTCCTCCTTCGCTTCCGGGGCTCATGCGGCGAGGCGCTCGGCGGCGCGCAGGCGCGCGCTTCGCGCTCGCGGGTTGGCGGCGATCTCGGACGGGCTCGGGGCATCGCCGCGCGGGTTCACGAGGCGCAGCCGTGGCCGTCGGCCGCAGACGCACAGCGGCGCCTCGGGCGGGCAGGTGCAGCCGCGCCGTTCGGCACGCATGAAGCGCTTGACGATGCGGTCCTCGAGGGAGTGGTAGCTGAGGACCACGAGCCGCCCGCCCGGGCGCAGGAGGTCGACGGCTGCGGCCAGGCCGGTTTCGAGCGCCGCGAGCTCCTCGTTGACCGCGATCCGAAGCGCCTGGAACGTTCGGGTCGCCGGATGCACGCGGCGTCGGCCCGGTGCTCGCCCGGGGGCGGCATTGCCCACCACCTCGGCGAGTTCCTCCGCCGTCCCGATCGGCGCCGTCCGACGGGCATCGACGATCGCCCGCGCGATGCGGCCGGCAAACGGCTCCTCGCCGTACCGGCGGAGCAGGGCCGTCAGCTCGGCGACGTCGAGGCTCGCCAGGAGCTCGGCGGCCGGAACGCCGCGACTCGGGTCGAAGCGCATGTCGAGCGGGCCGCCGGTCCGGATCCCGAAGCCGCGCTGGCGGTCGGCCAGCTGGTCGCTCGACAGCCCGAGGTCGAACAGGCAGCCGTCGACGGCCTCGAAGTGCTCCGCCGGCGCCACCTCGGCGAGCTCGCGGAAGTTCGCCTGCCGCAGCCGCAGCCGGTCCCCGAACTCCGGGATCAGGCGGGCGGCAACCCTGGCGATGGCCGCCCCATCGGCGTCGAGTCCGAGGAGGCGGCCATCAGGGGCGGTGGCGGCGAGGATCCGCGCGGCGTGACCGCCGCCGCCGACGGTCGCGTCGATGTGGCGGCCGCGGGGTGCTGGCGCGAGCGCAGCCAGCACCTCGTCGGCCATGACGGGCACGTGGAGGGTCGGGGCAGGGGTCCCCGGAATCGTGCCCACGTCGTCGGGGTG
>QKHE01000123.1 GCA_003250155.1 Chloroflexota bacterium
GAAGCCACATGCTCTGGTCCACTGAGCTACGGGCGCGCGCCGGAAGAGTATGGCAGGACGGCCGCGCGCGTCGGCCGGCTGACGAGCCGTCCCGGCCGGATCCGCGGGCGAAACTTCGAACTGGCGTTCGAGCACGGGCCTCGGCTACGCTGTTGCGCAATGGCAACGCGACGGCGGTCTTCGGCCACCCATGCCCACCGCATGGGCCCCGAGGGGGCCGGGCGGCGCGCATCCTCCCGTTCGAATCGGGGCAGGTCGGCGCCCTCCCGCGGACGTCGCCGTCGCGGGGCGACGCGCCGCCGTCTCGTCCGGTCGGCCGCGATCCTGTCGGTCGTCGCAGCTGCAGTCATCTTCGCCAGCGGCCAGCTCGGAACCTGGGACGCCCTGCTGCAGCCCCAGCAGATCGCCGATCGCCAGCCGCTGGCCACGGCACCCGCCGCGGGTGGCGGCGCGGCCGCCGGGGGCGAGACGGCCGGGGGCCCGGTCGTGTGGTCAACCGGCCGCGATCTCGAGGAGCGTGGCGAGGGGGTTCGCCGGGAGGGCCGCCCGATTCCGCCGATCGAGCTGACCGGCTACCAGTGGCCGCTCCCGAGTGCGATCCTGCTGGACGAGTACGGGCCCAGCACGGACGGCTCGTTCAACGTCGACGGCGCCCGCTTCAATGACGGCGTCGATCTCGCCACGACCTGCGGCGACCCGATCGTGGCCGCCCACTCTGGGGTCGTTATCGCCGCCGGCCGACGCTATGGCGAGGCGAGCGGCTGGCTCGGCGACCTCGAGGCGTACTACGACCGCCTCGATCGCGAGCGCGCCTGGAAGGAAGCCGCGATCGGTGTCGTGATCGACGACGGCAACGGCTACCGCAGCATCTACGCCCACTTCAAGGACATCGTCGTGACGGTCGGCCAGCGCGTCCAGGCCGGCGAGCTGCTCGGCTCCGAGGGCAAGACCGGCGGCGCCTCGAGCTGCCGGCTGCACTACGCCATCTTCAGCCCCCATGAGACCGCGTCGATGAAGCTGATCCGCCGGATCGCCGAGCGCTCGTTGCTGCCGAATCGGGCGATCGCCCGGATCGACCCGCTGGCAGTGCTGCCGTCGCTCGCGGTGGGGGAGGTCAGCCGGGTCGACTGACGCCGCTGGGCGGGCTCAGGGCACCCAGATCCGGAGCCTGGTCGTCCAGGGGGAGACGTAGCCGCGGTTGTCGCGGGACCGCACCCGGAGCTTGTAGACGTGGCCGCTGGCGCGGTTCCAGAGCGTGATCGAGGTCGCCGTGATCCCGGTCCGGATCGTCCGCCACGGCCCGGAATCGCGCTTCAGCTGGACGTCGAAGTTCTTGAGGCCGGCGGTGTGGGTCTGCAGCCGCCGGTCGGCGCCGGTCCAGGTGAAGGTCACGTCGTCGCCGCTCCGGCTGACCGAGGTCATGCGGGCCCACGGTCTCGTGTGGTCCTTCGATTCGGTCAGCACGATCGAGGCCCAGGTCGTGCCGTTGGAGCTGCGGTAGGCAACGCCGATGCCGAAGTAGTTGAAGCGGTCGCTCATCAGCAGCGCCCAGTGCTCGGGACTGTTCTTCCAGGCGTTGTAGATGCTCTGCGCCGCCTGGCTGCCCCACGGCCAGCTCGTCCAGGCGATGACCTCGCCGTCGAGGTACCACTGGATGCCGCGGGCGTCGAGCAGGCACGACAGGCAGCTCGCATGCTTCAGCTCGCCGGTCGACGCCATGGTCGCGGCCCGATCGCCGGCCAGGCTCCACAGCTTGCCGTACTTCCGAAGTGGCACGAGGCCGAGGTTCTTGCGGTCGGCGTTCACCCACGCCCGGAGGCTCGCCTCGATCTTGTCGGCCGTTCCGGCCGCGACCGGCGCGGGCTGGGCGAGCGGGCCGACGACGAAGGCCAGCGTCGCGAGACCCGCGATGAACGCGAGTCGCAGGCGCGCCCCCGGAACCCTCGTGCCGGCCACGATCGGATCTCACCTCCGTTGCGGCGGACCGCGATACGAACCGATGGTCCGGTTCGGGGGCTCAGCCCAGGCTGGTGGTGCGTGCGGGCATCACCCCGAGTTGCGGTCGGCGGCTCGTTGGTGGATCTCGCGAACCTGGTCGCGAAGCTCCTGGGGCGCGAGCACTTCGACGTCGTCACCCCACGACAGGATCCAGAGCCGGATCTCGATGATACCGCTGACCGTGGTCCGCCAGCGCAGCGAGCCGTCGGCCTCACGGTCGGTGTCCTGGAGGGCGTGCCAGCGCGTCTCGAGGACGCGCTCGGCGACGGACGGTGAGAACCGCAGCTCGACCCGGACCGGCGGCTGGTCGGCGATGATGTCCCAGCCCCGCCGCAGCTCGCGCTCGAGGCCCCCCGGCTCGGGCAGCTCGAACTGGCGCGGCGTCAGCCGAACGTCACGGATGCGTTCGATCTTGAACGTCCGCATCCCCGCTCGATCCTCGTCCCAGGCGATCAGATACAGGGCGTGGGTTTCGAGCGACGGCTCGATCAGCCAGGGCCGTAGCGTCCGCCTGGTCCGCTCGCCAGGCCGGCCCTCGTACGCGGCGCCCTCGTACTCGATCTCGACGACTCGGCGCTCCGCCCAGGCCTGCGTCAGCAGGTGGACGTGGTTCGTGAAGTCGGTGTCATGCGGCGCCTCCTGCAGCACGTCGAGGCTGCGCTGGACGTGGGATCTCAGCGCCGGCGGCAGGTTCTCGGCCAGCTTCTCGAACGCCGACCCGAGGTCGGGGTCGTACTTGTCCGCGTAGCGGACCATCAGCCGCGCGGCAACGAAGACGGCCATCGCCTCCTGCAGGCTCAGCTTCAGCGGTGGCAGGAAGGCCGCGTCGAGCACGCCCCAGCGGCCGCCCTCCGACCAGGTCGGCAGCTCGACCTCGTCTTCGAGCGCTCGCAGATCGCGATACACGTTCCGGACGGACATCCCGAGGCGCTCGGCGATGTCCTTCGGGCGCATCCCGTCGGGGTGCTGGCTCAGCAGGCTGGCGACGCGCATCAGGCGCGCGGTCCGGTCGCGCTTGCCGCCACCGCGCCCCGGCTCGAGGTCGTCCATCGCGGCGGAGCATACGGCCCACGGACCCCGGAAGTACTGGGGTCTCCGGTACCGGCGGGTCATCGCGCGCTCGACCACCCCGGACCGACCATGCGGCCACCGGACCAACCCGCAGTGGGGCGACGGATGGACCAGCCGCAGCAGCGCGAGATTCGGGAGACCTACCGCTCCCTGCTAGCACGCGGCCTGGAGCCGGTCGAGGCGGCGAACCTGACCGCGTTCCTGCACGGCCTGCCGAGCGAGAACCTCCACTGGTCGGTCCGCGAAGTCGAGGCCCTCGTGGTCCGCCGACGGGCGTGGACCGATGCCGTCTCACCGGACGACGCGCTCGAGGCCGTAAGCGTCACCAAGCGGCCAGCCTCACGCAACAGCACCTGAATCTCCCAGCGGGCGAGGGTTCTCCTCCCCTCCGCTCGCCACAGTGCTCGAGACGGCGCCCCCTCCGGGCGCCGTCTCGGTTTGTCCAGGGCTCGACGCCCGCGGCGTTCGATACCATCGCCGCGATGCGTCCCGTGATCACGTTCCTGTCGGACTTCGGGGCGGATGCCGCGGCCGCGATCTGTCGCGGGGTCATGCTGTCGATCGCCCCCGACGCGCAGATCGTCGACATCAGCCATTCGGTGAGGAAGTACGCGATCCGCGACGGCGCGTTCCTGCTGTGGGTCGCCCTGCCGTCGATGCCGGTCGGGGTCCACGTCGGCGTGGTCGACCCGGGCGTCGGGACCGTCCGCCGGCCGGTCGGCATCCGGACCGGCCGGGGCGACGTCCTGATCGGGCCGGACAACGGCTTGCTGCCGGCCGCGGCGGATCGGCTCGGCGGCATCGTCGAGGTGCGCGCGCTCGAGAACCCGGCATGGATGCTGCCGCGTGTCAGCGCGACGTTCCACGGCCGCGACATCTTCTCGCCGATGGGGGCGCACGTGGCCGCCGGCGGCAGGTTCGAGGAGGTCGGCCCGCCGATCGACGCGGCGACCCTGATCCAGATCCCGTTTCCCGAGCCGGCCGTCAGGGACGGCGGCCTCGACACCGCGGTCGTGTATGTCGACTCGTTCGGCAACCTGCGCCTGGCCGGCGATCCGGACGACCTCGCGGCGGCCATCGGGCCGCTGCAGTCTGGGCGACGTGTCCGGGTCGAGTTTGGGGCGGGCGACGGATCGGCGCCGATCGTCGAGGTCGTGCCATGGGCGACGACGTTCGGCGAGGTGCAGGCCGGGAGTCCGCTGCTGTACGCGGACTCGTTCGGCGAGCTGGCCTACGCCGACAACCAGTCGAACGTCGCGGCGCGGCTGTCGATCGGGGTCGATCGAGCCGTTCGGATCGAGCCGGCCTGACGGCGGGCGGCCGTGGACCTTGTATTGACGTGCGCGACCCGTATCCTGCTGTTCCAGGCTGGCGCGATCGTCGCCGACGGCACGCCGGCCGAGCTCATTGGGCATGCGGATCGCTGGGGCCGCCTGCAACCTTCGAGGCACCTCGCTGATGCGCGCCAACGCCCATTCTGACGCTAGCCCCGCGAGCCCTTCTTCGACGCCGACGCGCCCGCGGCGGCAGCGCTCGCTGGACGGCACGGCGGGCGAGCGCATGGGGCAATCGCGAAACTGACTGTGCGCGACTGATACGTGGAAGGAGGAGATCGGATGACCTCGATGTCCATGCCCCGATCATCGCTGTGGGCCGTCGACTCCCGGGTGATCGCGTTCAGCGCGATCGGAGCCGCGCTGTACGGCGCTCTGGTCGGGCTGTTCGAAGTCCCGATCCCGGGAACGGTCGATGTGGACGTCCGCCCGGTATTCGCCCTCGTGCCGTTCTTCGGCTACGTGTTCGGACCCGTCGTGGGGTTCTTCACCGGCTTGGTCGGCAACATGGTCGGCGATCAAATCTCCGAACTGGGCGCCCTGGCGTCCTACAACTGGAGCCTCGCCAACGGCGCCGTCGGCCTCCTTGCGGGCCTCGCGCCGCTGTATCTCGGGTCAATGCTGAACAGAAGCCTGGCCGAGAAGGCCGTGGCCGGCGCCCTCGCTGGCTCCATCGCGACCGTCATCGGGTTCCTGATCGTGTTCTACGACATGGTCAAGGACCAGATGGACTTCAACGCCGTTCTCACGACGGAATACGTCCCGACGGTTGTCGGCAACCTCATCGCCACGGTCATCCTCGTACCCCTGCTGGTGGCCGCGTGGGATCCGGTCCGAGAGCGCCTGGGCGGCTAGGGCACGAATCGGTCGCGCGGCTGTGGACTTCGCGGTCAGCCGCCCAGCAGCTCGCCGAGGGTGACGGGCCGCAGGTTCTTGCCCTCGATCGCGGCCAGGATGCCCGGCAGCGCTTCGAGGGTGTGGTAGCCGCCGAGGTGCATCAGCACGATCGAGCCGTCACGGGCGTCCGACTGGATCCTGGCCACGATGTCGGCGGCGGTCGGCCCGCCGTCCTCGACGGGGCGCCAATCGATGGTGTCGACGTCCCACAGCACGAGGTACGCCCAGCCGGCCGCGCCGACCCGCGCCCGGACCCGGTCGTTCCAGCCACCGAACGGCGGTCGGAACCACGGCTTGGTCGACTGGCCCAGGATCGGGTACAGGGCGTTCTCGGTCGACAGCAGCTGCTCGGCGACCTGCCCCGCGCTCAGGCCCCGAAAGTCGGGGTGGTCCCACGAATGGTTCCCGAAGTCGAACAGGTCGGGCCGCGCGGCCGCGAGCTGGAGCGCGGCGATGCCGTCCTCGACCGTCGAGCCGGTCTTGCCGGTCGGGAAGATGGTGGCCGGGATGTCGTGATCGATGAGCCAGCGGACGATGTCCGAGGCAGGCTCGAGCCGGCCGCCCATGTCGAAGGTCAGCGCGATCTGGCCGGACTTGCGGCCGCCATGGGTCACGACGGTGGCCGGCTCGCCACCGACCGGGGTGGCGCTCGGCGCCGGCGAGAAGGTCGGCAGGAAGGTGAATGTCGGACCCGGCGATTCGCTCGGGCCGGGGCTCGGGCTGGGCGGGTTGGTCTCGTCGATCGTGACGCCCGGGATGAGCACGAGCGTCCAGCCCACGTCGATGCGGTTCGGTTCGTAGGCCTCCGATTCGGGATTCAGGCTCGGGTACGTCCCCCGGTTCCACCACGCGATCGAGCGAGCCGTCGTGCGGTACTGGCGCGCGATCGAGGTCAGCGTGTCGCCCGAGCGGACGACGTAGCTCATGAACGTCGGCGCCGGGCTCGGCGTGGGGCGGACGAACGTCGGCTCGACGGATGGCGACGGCGCTGTTGGGCTCGGGCAGGCAGGCGGGCAGCCAGCCGTGGCGGCGGGCGTCGGCGTGGGCCGCGGCGGCGCGAGCAGGCCGGGCACGATGGCGATGGCGACGACGAGCACGATGGCGAGTCCGGCCAGCGCCAGCGCCAGCCACGGGGATGCGATGACGCTGCCGGCACCGGGCCGGCGGGCTCGGCGCGCATGGAACGGCTCGCGCGGGTCGGTCATCGCCGGAGTGTGACGAGCGGGGTCCGCGATTCGCGACGGATTCCAGTGACGGAGCGGGGCCCTACGAAGCCGGTGAGGCCAGCGGATCGATCGGCGTCGGTGCCTGCAGGGTCAGTTCGCCGGCGAGGGACAGGCCCTCGGCGGCGGTCGCGACCAGTCCGCCACCGGCACGCTTGGCGACGAACAGGGCGCGATCGGCAGCCAGCAGGACCTCGTCCGCGGTTGGTCCGTCGGCCGGGTAGGTGGCCGTGCCCGCCGAGGCATCGAGCTTGCCGGCCCGACCATGCCACGCGCTCCCGGGTCCGACGACCGACGAGACCGAGGTCCGGACGCGCTCGGCGATGGCGTCGATGTGCTGCGGCCCGGCGCGCGGCGCGAGGACCGCGAACTCGTCGCCGCCGTAGCGGAAGACACGGTCGCTGTCGCGGCTCGCGGCGACGATCGCATCGGCGACCTGGCGCAGCAGGACGTTGCCTGCCTGGTGGCCCATCCGGTCGTTGACGGCCTTGAACTGGTCGAGGTCGAGCATCACGAGGCCGAACGGCTCGCCGGCCGCGATCAGCGCGTCCAGCTGCTGGCCGAAGGTGCCGTGGTTGAGCAGGCCGGTCAGGACATCGGTCTGGGCGCGCACCCGGACGGCGAGGTACGTCTCGGCGTTGCGGAGCGCGATCGACGCCTGGGCGGTGAACAGCTGCACGAGCTCGAACTCGTCGTCGGTGAAGCGACGGCCCTCGCCCGTTCGGTCGAGGGTCACCGTCCCGATGGCGCCCGTCGGCCCGCGCAACGGGACGCAGATCAGCGACCCGTGGACCGGCCCGTTCTCATCGTGCGCGACGCGCGGATCGCTGAACTGCTCCTCGACGAGCGCCGGCTCGTTGCGCTCGACGACCCAGGTCGCAAGGCCGCGCTCGCCGGCGCGCCACGGCTGCATGTAGTAGTCGGCGTCACGGCCCTTCGCGACGACCGGGGTCAGGAGGCCGGTGTCCTGGTCGACCAGCTCGATCGCCACGGTGTCCGAGCCGACGAGCTCGTCGAGCCGATCGGCGACCGTTTCGAGGATGTCGCTGGTGTCCATCGTCACGAGGATCGACTCGGTGATCCGAAGGAGCTCACGCTGGCCGCGGACCTTCCGCTCCAGGGCGGCGGACTGCTGGCGGAGTCGTTCGGTCGCGTCCGCGTTCGCCATCGCCTGGGCGGCGAGGCTGGCGTAGATCTCGAGGAGGCGCAGGTCGTCCGTCCGGAACTGGCGGAGACCCAGCTTCGACAGCACGAGCACGCCAAGGACCTGGTCCTCGAACGTCATCGGCGCCAGCAGCATCGATTCGTCGAGGTCGTCTTCGGTACCCGGGATCGTGTTCGCCCGCGGGTCGGAGGCGGCATCGTCGAGCAGCTGGGCAACGCCATGCTTGGCGACCCAGCCGGTGATGCCCTCGCCATACCTGACCCGGAGCTGTTCGGTCGTCTCGTCCTGGTACTCGCCGACCTGGCCGAGCATCGCGACCGGGACGAGATCGTCGCCGTACAGTCGATAGACGCGGACGTTGTGGTAGTCGATCAGCTGGCGGAGCTCGGTCGCGATCGCCCGGCCGATCTCCGGCACGCTGGTGAGCCGGTTGAGCCTCGCGCCGAGCTGCTGGATGGACTGCAGCTGGGCGGCCCACGTCGCCAGCTGGGCGTAGTTGCTGGCCGTCTTGATCGCCACCGCCGCCTGCGTGGCGAGGGCTCCCATCGTCTCCAGCTCGTCGTCAGTCCAGGGATGGGGATGATCGTGGTAGACGCTCAGCAGGCCGAGGGCCTGTGGCTCGTCGCCGTCCAGCAGCGGGGCGACGCAGGCGGTATCGAAACCCTCCTGGATGACCGCCTCGCGCAGCGATCCGACGCGCGGATCGTCTCGGTAGTGGACGGCGAACAGCGGTCGGCGCGCGGCGATGGCCGAGTCGCCGAATGTCGGGCCGTCCCGTGTCTCGACCGCCGCGATCCAGGTTCGTGACAGGCCGGCCGAGGCGCCGGTCCGCCGCTCCTCGTCATCGAGGAGATAGACCGCGGCGTGATCCGCCCCGAACAGGACGGTGGCATGGTTGACGAGCCGATCGAGGATCTCGTCGAGGTCGAGCCGGCTGCCGATGTCGCTGGCGACGCGCCGCAGCGCGTCGGCGCGATGGAGCTGATGGGCCACGTCGGCGACCGCGGCCGTGGATCGAGTGATGCCGCCGAGGCTGGTTGCCGCCATCTGCAGCAGCTCGAGCTCCCCGTCCGGCGCGCTGGCGCCGTCTGCGTACACGACCAGGACGACACCCCATGGGCCGTCGTCCCCGGGAATCGCGCAGGCGACCTCGCGGCCCGCCTGGCTCGTGCTCGGCAAGTGCCGCACGGGATCGGCCACGACGGGCCCGCCCGCCGCGAGCGCCTCTCCGAACACGCCAAAGCTCGCCGGCAAGGGAACCAGGCCAGCGTCGCCGGTCCCAGACGAGGCAACCGGGGTGAGGCCGTCGACGTCGCGCCGCCAGATGGAGACGAGAGCGGCCCCGCCAACCTCCCGGATCGCACCCGCGGCCGCCACCAGCGGGCCGACCGGATCCTCGAGCGCGTCCTCGACGAGGTCCCCGAGCACCGCGGCGAGGCTCCCACCGAGGGTTCGGAAGGCCTCCTGCTGAGCCGATGACACCGTTCGGGCGCGACGGCGTGGCGCTGCCTCGTGGGCCCAGTCCGTCGAGGCGGCCTCCGTCTCCCCGTGCGCCGTGAGGAACCGGTGCAGGTCGCCGAGGCGGTAGCGCCGATCGCCGCGGGGATTGATCCGGTAGTAGCGGAGTCGGCCGGCGTCGCTCCAGGCGCGGATGGTGTTCGGGTGGACGCCGAGGACCTCGGACGCCCGTCTGACCGACAACGTCGCGTCGAGTGGGCGAAGGATCGGCGCCTTCGGACCCGCGACGTCACGGGAGGTCTTCGCCAACGCTGCCCTCGTGAAGAGATGTGAGGTCGTCGGCCCTGACTGTACGGACCTCACATTTCTTGCCAATGGGCAAGAAGTACCACGGTCCGCTTCGATGCCCCGGAGGACGTTCAGCGGGCCGGCGTCGTGGCCCGCTTCGTCGCCTTACCCGGGGCGCTCGCGGGCGGTCAGTCGGACGTAGCCGAGTGCCAGGCCGGCTGCGATCAGGCCGATGGCGAGGACGGCGAGGGCTGCGAAGAGCGGGTCGCCGACCAGCCCCGGGCCGCTTCCCGAGCTGCGGGTGTCGGAGCCCGGCAGGATCGTTGGATCGGGCGACGCGGCGAGCGCCACGGAAGGCGCGCCGATCTGCTCGACGATCCACCAGGCGCCGCCGAGCGCGAGCAGCAGCGCAGCGACGACGAGGAGCAGCGCGGCCAGCCTGGGACGCGCGGTCTCGCCGGCCGCGAGGACCCGCATCGCCTCCGCGTCCTCGAGCGTGGTCAGGATCAGCGGTCGGCCGAGGCCCGGCGCCATGCGGACCGTCCCGCCTGGCTCGCGAATCGGGACGCCGGCAACCGTGGCGTGCTCCACGGCCGAGACCTGCTCGATCCGAAGCCGGGCCGCGGCGGTCCCCGGCAGCTCGGCCGGCGCCCGCGTCCCGAGA
>QKHE01000052.1 GCA_003250155.1 Chloroflexota bacterium
GCCGACCCGGAGCCGGGTGGCATTCCTTGAGCGGGCCGCTCGTGCTGGCCGTCGAGTCGTCGTGCGACGAGACGGGGATCGCGCTCGTCGAGGACGGGCGTGCCGTCCACGCCAACGTCGTGGCCAGCCAGGTCGCGCTGCACGCCCCGGCGGGCGGCATCGTGCCCGAGGTCGCGGCCAGGGCACACCTGCGCTGGATCCTGCCGGTCCTTGACGAGGCCTGGTCGGCCGCCGGCGTCGAGTGGTCCGACGTGGACGCCGTGGCCGTCACCCGCGGCCCCGGCCTCGCCGGCTCGCTGCTGGTCGGGATCAACGTCGCCAAGACGCTGGCCTGGGTGCACGACAAGCCGCTCGTCGGCGTCAACCACCTCGAGGGCCACATCTACGCGGCGTGGCTCAAGGACGCGCTGCAGGACCTGCCGGACCCGGTCTTCCCGCTGGTGGCGCTGGTCGTGTCGGGCGGCCACACCTTCCTGGCCGAGATGCGCGACCACCTCACCTACCGGCTGCTCGGGGCGACCGTCGATGACGCGGCCGGTGAGGCGTTCGACAAGGTCGGCCGCCTGCTCGGCCTGTCGTACCCCGGCGGACCGGCGATCCAACGTGCCGCGGAGGACGCCGTGCGGCACGACGCGGCCTTCCCCCGGGCGTGGCTCGGCGACTCGTTCGACTTCAGCTTCTCCGGGCTCAAGACCGCCGCCCGGCGGACGGTCGAGGCCCGGCGCGTCGACGCCCGGCTGGCCGCGGAGGAGCCGCTCCCGGCGCCGCTGACGTCGGAGCTCGCCTGGGGCTTCCAGGATTCGGTGGTCGACGTCCTGGTGGTGAAGACGATCCGGGCGGCGCGCGACGTGGGCGCGCGCTCGATCGTCCTCGGCGGCGGCGTCGCCGCGAACGCCGCGCTGCGCGAGCGACTGGCGGCCGAGGCCGAATCCCTGGCCATCCCAGTCATCGTGCCGCGCCCGGGCCTGTGCACCGACAACGGGGCCATGATCGGGGCAGCCGGCGCACGGCGGTTCCTGGCCGGCGAACGAGCCGGCTCGGACCTCGAGGCGCGACCGTCGCTGCCGCTGGCGGCCCGTTGACGCCCCCGCCCCGCCTCGACCAGCTCGAGGTGCGCCGAACGCTGAAGCGGGCCGGGCTGCGGGCGCGCCACGAGCGATCGCAGCACTTCCTCGCCGATCCCGACGTCCTTCAGGACATCCTCGATCTCGCCGAGCCGGCGGCCGGCGTCCGGGCGCTCGAGATCGGGCCCGGTCTCGGGATCCTGACCGGCGGGCTGCTCGGGGCCGGGGCGTCCGTGACCGCGGTCGAGCTCGACGCCGGCCTCGCCGGCGTGCTCCGCGAGACGTTCGCCGAACCGATCGCGACGGGTCGGCTCGTGCTGCTCGAGGGCGACGCGCTCGACCTCGACCTGGTCCGCCTCGTACCGCCGCCCTACCGAGTCGTCGCCAACCTGCCGTATCACATCACGAGCCCGATCCTGCACCGCCTCCTCGGTGCGGGACCGCGGGCCGAGCGGCTCGTCCTGATGCTGCAGGCCGAGGTGGCCGACCGGATCGCCGCCGAGCCCGGCCGGATGAGCTACCTCTCGGTGTTCGTCCAGTACCACGCCGATGCCCAGGTCGCGATGCGCGTCCCACCGGCGGCGTTCGAGCCGGCGCCCGCGGTGGAGTCGGCCGTCGTCGTCCTCCGGCCCCGCGCCGCGACGGCCCTCGAGCCGGCCCGCGAGGACGACCTGTGGCGACTCGTCCAGGCCGGCTTCCGAGAGCGGCGGAAGATGCTCCACAACGTCCTGGCGCGGCAGCTGCCGTACCCGGCGGAGCGCGTCGAAGCGGCGCTCGAGGCGGCCGCGATCGCCGGCGACCGGCGGCCGCAGACACTCGGCGTCGCCGAGTGGCTGCGCCTGCTCGAGGCACTCCGATGACCTCCCGCACCGACCGGCTCGCGCCCGTCATCCGCCTGGCGCCGGCGAAGCTCAACCTGACGCTCGCAGTCGTCGGTCGCCGCAGCGACGGCTTCCACGAGCTGCACTCGGTCATGGCGCCGCTGGAGCTCGCCGATCGGCTGAGCGTGGCGCCCGCCGCCGGGGACCGCGACAGCCTGCACGTCGTCGGCCCGGCAGGCGAGATTCGTGACCCGGCGGGATACGACTCGGTGCCGCGCGCCATCGACGCGGCGCGGCGAACGGTCGGCCGGCGAGCCGAGGCGGTGGCGCTGGCGGTCCGCCTCGAGAAGCGGATACCGCTGGCGGCCGGGCTCGCCGGCGGCAGCAGCGACGCGGCGGCGACGCTCGTGGCGGCCCTCGAGGCCTGGGATGCGCCGCTCGAGCCGTTTGAGCGCCTCCAGATCGCGGCCGCCGTCGGATCCGACGTGCCGTTCTTCCTTGCAGGCGGGCTCGCGCTGGTTCAGGGCCGCGGCGAGCGCGTGACGCCGTTGCCGGCCCTC
>QKHE01000065.1 GCA_003250155.1 Chloroflexota bacterium
GACAGCGTCGGCTTCTACGGCGGCATGACCGGGCGAGAGAATCTGCGCTACACGGCACGCCTGAACGGGCTCGGCGGCCGGGTGGCAGATGAGCGCATCGTCGAGGTGCTCGACCAGGTCGGCATGACCGCGCGGGCGGACACCAAGGTCGAGACCTACTCGCGAGGCATGCTCCAGCGGCTCGGCATCGCCGACGCGCTGGTCAAGGACCCCTCGGTCCTGATCCTCGACGAGCCGACCGCCGCCATCGACCCGATCGGCGTCGCCGAGATCCTCGACTTGCTGCGCACGCTCGTCCACGAGCGCGGCCTCGCGATCCTGCTGTCGAGCCACCTCCTGAACCAGGTCCAGTCGGTCTGCGACCGCGTCGGCATCTTCGCCGCCGGCCGCCTGATCGGCGTCGGTACGGTGCCCGAGCTTGCCCGACGCTTCGGCGAGGAGACGTCTCGCGTCGAGGCGGGCTTCGAGGGC
Organism: Chloroflexota bacterium; assembly: GCA_003250155.1. Classification (GTDB taxonomy): domain Bacteria; phylum Chloroflexota; class Limnocylindria; order Limnocylindrales; family CSP1-4; genus UBA5189. Next base: position 472 of record QKHE01000065.1, read on the forward strand.
CTCGACGCCGCCGCCGCGGCGCGCGCGTCGGAGGCGCTCGCCGGGATCGATGGGGTCGTCGACGTTCGACCCAGCAAGGTCGCCACGGAGCCGTGGACGCTGCTCGTCCGGCCGCCGGACGCGGCCGCTCGGGTGCGCGAGGCGGTGCTTGCGGTCTCGGCCTCGGAATCGCTCCGCCTCAGCTCGATCCGGGACGTGCCGGCGTCGCTTGACGACATCTACCGACGGGCGCTGCAGGAGCAGGGCCTGTCGGCCGGCGATGCCCGGGCGGCCGTCCGGCCGCCGAGGGCCGCCGATCGCGCCGCCGGCAGGCCGAGCGCCACGTCGGGGCGCGCGCCCGGGCAGGTTCGAACGCCCGGCCCGCCGCCGCCGACCGGCGGTCGACCCGGCGCGGGCCGGACGCTGGGACGCCGACCAAGCGCGCGCAGACAGCGGAGGGACGAAGAATGAGCGGCGCGACACAGGCCTCGCGGAGCCACGTGTCCACGCCGCGGCACCCGGCCGGCTGGACGATCGTGGCGGCGAAGGAGTTCGCCGATCACATCCTCAGCGCGCGCTTCCTCGTCCTGCTGCTGATCCTCGGCGTCGCCGCGCTGATCCCGCTGTACTTCGCGGCCGAGGGCATTCGGTCGGTCGCTCCAGTCGCCAGCGAAGTCCCGGCGATCTTCCTGTACCTGTTCCGGGTCAGCCCGCCCGACTTCGGGATCCTGCGGGTCGACCTGTGGGTCAGCATCACGGCTCCGTTGCTCGGGATCGCATTCGCCTTCGATTCGGTCAACGGCGAGCGCCACGAGGGCACGCTGCCGCGGCTGCTCTCGCAGCCGATCCATCGCGATGACGTGATCAACGGCAAGTTCGTCGCCGGGCTCGGCGTCATCACCCTCGTGCTGCTGGCGGTCGTGCTGGTCATCACCGGCTTCGGGCTGCTGCGCCTGGGCGTCGTGCCGGGCGAGGGCGAGATCCTGCGCGTCGTCCTGTGGTTCCTCGTCACGCTGCTGTACGTCGCGCTGTGGCTGGCCATCGGCGTGCTCCTGTCGGTGGTCATCCGCGGCGCCGCGACGTCGGCGCTGATCGGCGTCGGGCTGTGGCTGTTCGTGGCCGTGCCGTACTTCGGCCCGGCGCTGTTCGGGCTCGTCGGCGGCGTGGTGACCGGTGATCCGGCGACCCAGCAGCTGCTCCAGCGGCTGCTGCCCAGCACGCTCTACTTCGAGGTCACCTCGGTGCTCCTCGATCCCCAGGTCGCGACCACGGCGAGCAGCCTGAGCCTCAGCCAGGCGATCCAGAGTGCGGCACGGATCCCCAACGCGGCGCTGTCGGTCGAGCAGAGCGTGCTGCTCATCTGGCCCCACGTCGTGACGCTCTTCGGGGCGACGGTCGGCTGCTTCGCGCTGGCCTACGCGCGGTTCATGCGCCAGGAGGTCCGCGCGTAGCGTCGCCCCGGCCTACCGCGGCGGGTAGTTCGTGATCCGCCGGATCTCGCGGTACAGCGGCCGGAGGCGGTCGTACATCGGCAGGTAGACCGAGCGGAAGAGGTCGTCGTACAGGCGCATCGCCGCGGGCTCCGGGTCGAACCGCTCGGCGACGTGCGCCATCTCGCGAACCGCGGTCGCGGCATCCGCGTGGATGCCGACGCCGATCGCCACGTCGATCGCCGCGCCGAGGCCGGCGGCTTCGTGGGTGTGCGGCGTCGACGCCGGCAATCCGAAGACGTCGGCGAAGAGCTGCACCGCCGCCCGCGACTGCGATCCGCCGCCGGAGACGCGCAGCTCGGCGATCGGCACCCTGCCGCGCCGGGCGATTCGCTCGGCGGCCTCGCGGAGCGCGTACGCCAGCCCCTCCAGGATGGCGCGGTAGACGTGCGCCCGGCCATGGGCCTCGCCGAAGCCGACGATCGCGCCCTTCGCCTCGGGGCCCGGGTAGCGGACGCCGGGCATCCAGTACGGCTGCAGCAGCAGGCCCATCGAGCCCGGCGGCGAGGCCGTGACGAGCTCCTCGAACAGCGCCTCCGGGGGGATGTCGAGCTCGGCCCCTCGGGCGACCTCGGCCGCGCCGAACTCGTGCTTGAACCATTCGACCATCCAGAAGCCGCGCATGACCTGCATCTCGAGGAACCACGCGTCGGGCAGGGCGGCCGGATAGGGCGGCACGAGCGGGATCGCCTCGACGTAGCGGCGATGGATGGTCCCGATCGTGGCCGTCGTCCCGAACGACAGCGCCGCCAGCTCCGGCTGCAGCGCGCCGACCCCGAGCGCCTCGCACTGCTTGTCGCCCGCCGCCGCGATGAGCGGCACGCCGGGATCGGACGGCAGGCCGAGATGGTCCGCCGCCTCGCGCGTCAGCGTCCCGAGCGGCTGGGTCGGCTCCACGAGCGCCGGCAGCCACTCCCTGCGGAAGCTCGCGACCCGCCATTTCCAGTCGAGGCGGCCGGCCCACGTCGAGGCCTTGAAGTCGAACGGCAGGTAGCCGACCTGGGCAGCGGTCGAATCGACCCACTCGCCGACGAGGCGCGCCGTCAGCCAGCTCGACAGGACGCCGTAGCGGCGGATCGCGCCCCACACCTCCGGCTCGTGGCGCTCGATCCAGTTGGCCTCGCAGTCGGCCTGGAAGCGGGCGACCGTCTCGGTCGTGCCGGTCGCCCGGAACACCAGGGCCCACGGCCCGCCGACCGGCGGCAGCCCGTCGGTCCGCCGCTGGTCGAGCCACACGATCGCCGGGCGCAGGGGCCGCCCGGTCTCGTCGGCCACGACGAGCGTGGCCCGCTGGGTGGTCAGGCCGACGCCCGCCACAGCGTCCGGGCCCGGGCCCGCGGAGGCGGCCGCGGCCGCCCAGAGCCTGGCGCAGGCGTCGCCGATCGCCGCCCACCAGACCTCGGGATCCTGTTCGGCCCAGCCGGGGCGCGGGCTCACGTACGGCTCGATCGGCACCCGACCCTGCGACACGAGCGCGCCGGCCGGGTCGAACAGCAGCGCCCGGACGCTCTGCGTCCCGACGTCGATCGCGAGGAGGTGGTCGCGCACGCCGCTAGTCACGCCAGCGAGACAGTAGCCGAGGCGCGGCGTCGCGGCTCGCCGGCTTCGTGGTCAGAACGGCGGCCAGGGGACGGCCGGCCAGTCCGGGCTCGGGCTCGGGAACACGCCGGCATCGAGGAGCCGCCCGACGCGATCGGCCGTGGCCTGGACCTCGGCGTCGGACAGGAGCTCGCGGAGCTCGCCGGCGAGCGAGCCGGAGGCCAGGGCATCCGCCAGCCCGGCCAGCGAGGCTCGCTCCTCCTCGTCGAGCGGCAGGCCCTCCCATGCCCACAGGACGGTCCGCAGCTTCGGAACGACGGAGAACGTCACGCCGTGATCGACCCCGAACAGGTGGCCGCCCGGGACCGGCAGCAGGTGGCCGGCCTTGCGGTCGGTGTTGTTGACGATCGCGTCGAAGACGGCCACCCGACGCAGGCGCGGGTCCGCGGCCTCCAGGAGCGCGATCACGTCGGCGTCGGGGTCGATCTCGACGAAGCGTTGCAGGCTGCCCTCGCCGAACGGCCCCTGGCGAAGCACGGTCGGTGGCACGATGCCCCAGCCGAGCGCCTCGGAGACGAGGTACGCCGCCACCTCGCGCCGGGTGAGCGTCCCGATCGGGAAGTCGAAGAGCGGGCGCTCGCCGCGCGTCGGCTTCCAGACCGCGTAGATCGCGCCCGGTCGGACGACCACGACCATCGCGTTGTTCGACGAGCCGACGAGTCGCCCGACGACCTCCAGCTCGCCCGTGCGCAGGGTGGCCAGCACGGCGGCCTCGTCGACCGGCCGGATCAGGTCGCGAGGCGGCTCAGTGGACGTAGCCGCCGTTCCGCCGCGGACAGATGTGCCCGGTCGCCTCGAGCGGCTGGCCGCACAGCGGGCACGGCGGACGACCGGCGCGGATCACGCGGAACGCGCGCTCCACGAACGTCCGTGCGGCAGACGCGGAGAGGTGAACCCGCAGCAGATCCGGGCCGTCCTCGTCGTCGTCGTCGATCTCGAGCTCCTCGTCCTCGTCCGCCTCACTCGGCGCCCGGGCTTCGATCAGGATCCGCTCCGCCTCGCCGTCCCAGCCGAGGGTCAGGGTCGTCGCCCGGAACGCCTCGTTGATCGGCTCGTCCAGCGGCTGCTCGTCCGGTTCGATCGGCGCCGGGGGATCGGGCACGACGCCGACGCGGTCCAGCTCGACCAGGAGCCGGCCGAGCCGCTCGGCGAGCACCGCGACCTGCGTCTTCTCGAGCGACACGCTGATGACGCGGCGGCCATCACGGGCCTGCAGGAAGAAGGTTCGCTGACCGGGCTGGCCGACCGTGCCCGTGGCGAACCGGTCCGGAAAGTCGAAGACGAACAGTCGGCGTGGCATGGTTCGACTCTAGCGCGAATCGCGGGCGGAGCGGCCGTCCGGGCCGCCGCGGCCGAGCGAGCTCGGCGTCGACGCCGTCAGGCCACGCTGACGTCGACGCGGTCGTAGCCGCGAGCCCCGTCCGGGAACGACGGCGTTCGCCGGTCGGTCTGCGGCTCGCCGGTGCCGTCGGTCGCGCGAACCTCGAGCCGGTGATTGCCGACGGGCGCGTCCCATTCGTAGACCCATTGCACCCAGCTGGCGTCGGAGATCGGCGTGGAGATCCGCGCCTCGCGCCAGTCGCCCTCGTCGATCCGGACCTCGACCCGCTGGACGCCGCGGTCGGGGGCCCAGGCAACGCCGGCGACGGCCACGCGACCGGCCGACAGCCGCGCCGCGGCCCGCGGCACGTCGATCCTGGACTGCGTCAGGATCGGTGCCTTGTCGGCCCAGCCGCGCACGATCCAGAACGCCTGGTAGTCACTGAAGGTCGTGAGTCGCAGCTCCGTCAGCCACTTCGTCGCCGACACGTAGCCGTACAGCCCGGGCACGATGAGCCGAGCGGGATAGCCGTGCTCTCGCGGGAGTGGCTGGCCGTTCATCCCGATCGCGATCATCGGGACCCGCGACTCGTCCATGACCCACGAGACGGGCATGCCGGCGCTGAACGAGTCCGCCGAGATCCCGACGAGCTGATCGGCTTCCGGTCGAACGCCGGCCATGTCGAGGACCATCCGAAGCGGCACGCCGGTCCAGGCGGCATTCCCGACGAGCCCGCCACCGACCTCGTTCGAGACACAGGCGATCGTCACGTACTGCTCGATGATCGGCAGCTGCACGAGCTCGTCCCAGGTCAGCTCGATCTCGCGATCGACAAGGCCGGTCACGCGCAGCCGCCAGTCCTCGCGCTCGACGTTCGGGTTCACGAACGCGGTATCGATCCGGTAGAAACGATCGTTCGGCATGACGATCGGGGTCAGGCCGGCCGCGGTGAGCTCGTCGGTCGCGATGCTGGCCCCCTCTGGGAGCGTTGCCGGCTCGCCCGGCTCGGGGTTCGTGACGCTCTCGGGGGGTGGCGCCGACTGGCGATCGAACAGCCCTCGCCCGAGCACCGCGGCCGCGACCGACGTCGCGCCGATCACGCCGGACCAGCGGAGGAACGAGCGGCGGCCCCAGTCCGGCATCCCGCCGGCGCGCCGGGTGTCCTCGCCGTCGGCGGAGGCTTCGGCGGTAGCGGGCGCGGCGCCGGGACCCGTCGCCAGCGCAACCAGGCGTCGCAGCAGCTCGATGCCGACGATCGCCTGGACGGCGGCGCTCGCCGCCGCCAGGGCCGGCTGGACGTTCGGGTCGCGAAGGGCGGCCACGAAGCCGACGCCGACGAAGCCGGCGACGATGACGCCGCCGATCTCGAGCCGCCGGACCGCCAGGCGGCCGACCGCGCCGCCGACGAGCAGCGCCACGAGCACGATGATCACCTGGAGCGCGATCTTGTCGGCGGTGCCGAAGAGCGCCACGAAGATGTCCTTGGCGCCCGGCGGCTGGAGGTCGACGATCAGGCGCGAGACCGCGAGGATCGGTGAGCCGGCGCTCGGCAGGATCCCGGCGACGAGCTCGCCGGCGGCCAGCGCGGCGGCCACGGCGACGATGCCGGCGAGGGCAGGCCATCGAGCGGGCACGGACGATCGGGGTTCGTGTTCCACGGGCCCAGCGTAGGCGACGCAGATGACGGCTCCGTGTCGCCCGACGAACCGGTCCCGCCTCGGTGGCCTCGCAGCGTGTCGACAACTGCGCGATGATTCCGTGATGCGGTGCCATCTGGCCCGGGGCCGCGCATGATCGATCTCGGGCTCCAGCTCGATCTCTCGCTCCGCCTCGTCATCGCAAGCCTGCTGGGCCTGGCGATCGGCTTCGAGCGCGAGATCCACGGCCACCCCGCCGGGCTCCGAACGCACATGCTCGTGTCGCTCGGAGCGGGCCTGTTCACGGTCCTGTCGGCCGAGGGCTTCGGCCACGGCACCAGCTCGACGCCGGTCGACCCGACCCGGATCGCCGCCCAGATCGTCAGCGGCATCGGCTTCCTCGGGGCCGGGGCGATCCTCAAGGAGGGCATCGTCGTGCGGGGGCTGACGACCGCGGCCAGCCTGTGGGCCACGGCCGCCGTCGGCATGGCCGCGGGCGCCGGCGAGCAGCTGATCGCCACGGTCGCGGCGGCGGTGATCCTGATCAGCCTGTGGCCGATCAACGTGCTCTCGGAACGGCTCCATGGGACGGCCCATCCCGAGCTCCAGCTGCGCCTCGAGCTGGAGCGGATCGACGTGCTCGGCCAGATCACGGCGGTGATTCGAGAGCACAAGCTCGAGATCGGGGAGATCGCCACGAACCGTCACGGGCGGAACGCGTACCGCGTCGATCTGACGCTCCGTGGTCGGTCGTCCACGGCGATCGCCGGTGCCCTCGAGGTGATCGCGACGGTCGATGGCGTCGACATCCTATCGACGTCCCACGCCGACTGACGGGGCGCGCGGCATGCCGGGCCGCCCCCGGGCGCGCGACCTGGGCATCCGGATCGGGGAGGGGAGCCCCGGCCCGCTGAACGCCATCACCGACGTCGACGGTGTCCGCGTTGGGCACGTCTCGATCATCGAAGGCGACGGTCCGCTCGTCGTCGGGCGGGGCCCGGTTCGGACCGGCGTGACGGTCATCGATCCGCACTCCGGCGACATCTGGACCGAGCCCGTGTTCGCCGGCTGCCACATCCTCAACGGCAACGGCGACATGACCGGGCTGGAGTGGATTCGCGACACGGGCCTGCTCCACAGCCCGATCGCGATCACCAACACCCACTCGGTCGGCGTCGTCCGCGACGCGCTGATCAGCCACGCGATCCGGACCCGACCAGCGGGATCGGCCTACTGGTCGCTGCCGGTCGTCGGCGAGACCTGGGACGGCCGCCTGTCCGACATCGCCGGGCAGCACGTGCGCCCCGAGCATGTCGACGCGGCCCTGGCCGACCTGCGCGGCGGCCCCGTCGCCGAGGGAGCCGTCGGCGGCGGCACGGGCATGCTGTGCCACGAGTTCAAGGGCGGGATCGGAACCGCCTCGCGCCTCGTCCCGCCGTCGATGGGTGGCTGGACGGTCGGCGTGCTCGTCCAGGCGAACTACGGTCGGCGCGGCCTGCTGCGCGTCGACGGCGTGCCGGTCGGCGAGGCGATCCCCGTCGGCGAGGTTCCGTCGCCGTGGGGCCGACCCAGGGCCGGCATCGCGTTCGACGAGGGGCTGTCGGGCCGGGGGGGCTCGATCATCATCGTCGTCGCCACCGACGCGCCGCTGCTGCCCAACCAGTGCGCCCGTCTCGCCCAGCGCGCGGGTCTCGGGCTGGCTCGGACGGGCGGCCTCGGCGCGACGTCGTCGGGCGACCTGTTCATCGCCTTCGCGACCGGCAACCGCGGCCTGCCGGCCGGCGAGGTGCCGCCGGAGACGCACGGCGTCATCGAGCTGCGCGCGCTCGTCGACACCGCGCTCGACCCGTTGTTCGAGGCGACCGTCGAGGCGACGGAGGAGGCGATCGTCAACGCGCTCGTGGCCGCCGAGACGATGACGGGCCGAGACGACATCACGGCCCACGCGCTGCCACACGACCGGCTCGTCGAGGTCATGCGCCGGTACGGGCGCCTCCGCGGCTGACGGCCGCGTCCTCGGCCGAGTCCGTGCTCGTTGTTGCAACGAGTTGTGATTAGCCGCATGATCACGCCGTGGACGGTCTCTCGGACGTCGTAGCCGGCGGCGCGCTCGGGCTGATCTCGACGGCGCTCGTGCTCGGGATCCGCCACGGGTTCGACTGGGACCATCTGGCCGCCATCGCCGACGTGACCTCGACCAGCGCGACCGCGGATGTCGCGGTGCTGGGGCACGAGGCGGTCCACGAGGCAGGCCACCCGCATGACCACGCCCACGGCGGCCCGACGGAGGTGACGGCGCACGGGGGACGTCACGAGGATGCCGATCACCCGCCCACGACACCCGCGCCGCGGCTCGTGGATGAGCAGCGGCGGGCGCTGCTGCTCGGCTCGCTCTACGCGCTCGGTCACGCGGCCGTCGTCGCCGTGCTCGGCCTGCTGGCGCTCGGCTTCGGCGCGATCCTCCCGCCGTGGGTCGACCAGGTCATGGGTCCGGTCGTCGGCCTGACGCTGCTGCTGCTCGGGATCTGGGTGTTCGTCTCGCTCTACCAGTACGCTCGGCACGGCGTCGCGTTCCGGCTTCGGAGCCGCTGGATGCTCGCCTTCGCCTCGGTCCGCTTCGCCTGGCGGCGCCTCCAGGCCAGGCATGGATTCCGTCTCCGTCGGGGTCCTGGAGCAGAGAACGTAGACAGTTGGGATCCCATTCGGTCTTGCAGCCGATCGCCGGCTGGAAACCCCC
>QKHE01000047.1 GCA_003250155.1 Chloroflexota bacterium
GGACGGGATCGATCGGCTCGCGGGTGCCGCCGGCGGTAACCACGATCCGGCGGCCGACGAGATCGGCCTCGCGCGGGCGATCGGTCGCGAGCGGTGGCCGCGCGGCCTGGTCGGCCTGGCGGATCGGTCGCCCGGCGACGGACGTGGCGACGGCGTCGACGATCTCGGCCAGCTCGGCCAGGCGCCCGGTGCCGCGCTGGCCCGAGGCGAGCGGGCCGGTCCCGGGCGGCACGACCACGTAGCCGAACGCGTCGCGCAGCCGGGCGACGTTGGCGACCGTGGCGGGATGAGTCCACATGTCGCCGTCCATGGCCGGCGCGACGACGACGGGCGCGCTGCTCGCCAGGCAGGTCGCGGTCACGACGTCGCCGGCGAGGCCGTTGGCCATCGCGCCGAGGAAGTGCGCGGTCGCCGGGGCGACGACGATCGCGTCGGCGCTGTCGGCGGTGACGATGTGGCCGATCCGGCCGTCCGGCAGGAGATCCAGGACCTCGGTCTCGACCGGGTGCCGCGACAGCGCGGCGAAGCTGAGCGGTCCGACGAAGCGGGTCGCCGAGGGCGACAGCAGCACCACGACGTCGGCGCCCTCCGCGGTCAGCAGGCGCAGCAGCTCGACGGCCTTGTAGGCGGCGATCGAGCCGGTCACGCCGAGGCCGATCAGGCGGCCCTCGAGGCGGCCGCTCACGGCTCGGCCGCCGATCTCTCGCCGCCGAGGCCGAGCTCGAGCGGCTCACCGCCGGCCAGCTCGGCGTGGAGGATTGCGAGGCCGCGAAGCGTGAGCTCCGGGTCGACGACGTCGATCCCGTGCAGGGTGGCGACCCACGGCGCCGCGGACAGCCCACCGGTGAGCAGCACCTTGACCGTCTCGGGCGACACGTCCGAGGCGTCGGCGAGCTCGCGCCGCATCCGACCGAGGAGACCGGCCACGAGCGCCTGGTAGCCGAGGATCACGCCGCTCTGCATCGCCGCCACGGTGTCTCGGCCGATCGCCCGGTCGGGTGTCCGCAGCTCGACCCGCGGCAGCTTCGCGGTGTGCGCCGCGAGCGCCTCGAGGCCCAGCTCGAGGCCCGGCGCGATCGCCCCGCCGATGTAGGCGCCGTCACCCGCCACGCAGTCGAACGTCGTCGCCGTCCCGAGGTCGACGACGATCGCCGGGGCGCCGTGCAGCCGGAGCGCGGCGAGCGCGTTGACCAATCGATCGGCGCCGACCTCCCACGGACGCTCGACGCGAACCGGGAGCGGCACGACCCCGGCCGTCGCCATGACGAGCGGCCGCTCGCGCCGCGCCGCGACGACCTCGAGCGCCGCGTCGACGGCCGGCACGACCGACGCGCAGACGATCGAGGCGACGTCGGCGGTGGTGACGTCGTCGAGGCCGAGGAGATCCCCGAGGAGCAGCTCCAGCTCGTCGGCCGTGGCGCCGCGCGGCGTCGCCGCCCGGCGCGTCGCGACCAGCGCGCCGTTGCGGAACAGCCCGGTCGTGAGGTTCGAGTTGCCGACGTCGATGGCGAGCAGCACGTCGCGATCATACGTGGCGCTCAAACCGTCTTCGAGGGGCTTGGACGCTGCGATACCATCGCGCCGTTTCCGACGCACTCCCATCCGCCGCGATCTGGCGTCGCGGGCGTGCCACGGAGGAGGAGCCGATGCCGAGCGAGCCCCCGGCCAAGTTCTTCGTGAACCAGGGCGTCGTGTCGAGCCGCGAGGACATGCTCAACCTCCTGCGGCCGCTCCTCAAGCAGACCGTGACGTACCGCTACCAGCGCGGCCGCGAGATCGTGGCCCACGGCACCGGCTGGGTCGAGCGCATCGTCGTCGACCAGCCGGAGGTCTCGACCTACTTCACCCCGATCGCGATCACCCTCAACGTCGACTCCTTCGAGCACCTCGACTTCGTGACCCGACCCGACCAGATGCTGGTCTACACGCTCGTCCAGGGCGACGAGTCGGTCGTCGTCGAGTTCGCTCCCGGCGTCGATGACGCCGAATCGCCGTTCGAGCCGCGACAGCTGTCGTTCGACACGAGCGGCTACGTCCAGATGGAGCTCCAGGGGCTCGATCCGGCCGCGTCCGAGGAGTAGCCAGGCGGCCCGAATCGAGCGTCGGCACGCGAGTACCATCCGGCGCAGTCGGGCCCCGCCCAGGGCCCCGGAGGGAGGCGCGGACGAGCCCGCCCGGGCGCGACGCGCGCAACGGAGGGAGGGACGGTTCCGGGTGAGCGCAATGACGAGCGCCAGCGAGCGCCCCGGCGGCGCGGGCGGCGCGATCGCCGACTACTTCAAGTTCGCGGAGCGGGGGACGGACCTCTGGACGGAGGCCCGCGGCGGGCTGACCACGTTCATGGTCATGGTCTACATCGTGTTCGTGAACGCCAACATCCTCGGCGACGGATTCGGGCTCGACCCCGTCGGCCGAACCGCGGTTTCGGCGGCAACGGCGCTGATCGCCGGGATCATGACGATCGCGATGGGCGTCGTCGCGAACTACCCCTTCGCGTTGGCGGCAGGCCTCGGGATCAACGCCATCGTGGCCTTCGGCCTGACGGGTCGCGGCCTGACGCCGGAAGGGGCGATGGGCGTCATCGTCCTCGAGGGCGTCGCGGTCACCGCGCTCGTCGTGGTGGGCCTGCGGGAGGCGGTCATGAACGCCGTCCCACTGGCCCTCAAGCGCGCGATCGGCGCCGGCATCGGCCTGTTCATCCTGTTCATCGGCTTCGCCAACGGCGGCCTCATCAAGTCGAACACGCCGGCAACGCTCGTGACCGTCGACTTCCCGACCCAGCCGGCGCAGTTCGTGTTCCTGTTCGGCCTCGCCCTCACGATCATCCTGTGGGCCCGCCGGATCCAGGCCGCCCTGGTGATCTCGATCCTGGTGACGACGATCCTGGCCCTGTTTGCCGGGGTGGCGGCCGTGCCGACCGACCTGTCGCTCGCCCCGAGCTTCTCGACACTCGGCCGCTTCGACCTGGGGAACGTGTTCGCGACCCTCGGCCTGCTGACCGCGGTGCTCGTGATCTTCGCGATCATGCTGACCGACTTCTTCGACACGATGGGCACCGTCACCGGCGTTGCGGCCGAGGCCGGCCTGGCGCGCGAGGACGGGTCGGTCCCGGACACCGGCCGGGTCCTCCTCGTCGACAGCCTCGCGGCGGTCGTCGGCGGCGCCGCCGGCACGTCGTCGAACACGACCTACATCGAGAGCGCGGCCGGCGTCGCCGAGGGCGCCAAGACGGGCTTCGCGGCGGTCGTCACCGGCGTGCTGTTCCTGCTGGCGATCTTCCTGGCGCCGCTCGCGGGCATCATCCCGGGCGTCGCCACGGCTCCCGCGCTCGTCCTCGTCGGGTACCTCATGTTCACCCAGGTCCGCGAGATCAACGTCGCCGACCTCGAGGACGGCCTGCCGGCGCTGCTGGTCATCATCCTCATGCCGCTGACGTACGAGATCTCGGTCGGCATCGGCGCCGGCTTCATCTCGTGGGTCCTGATCAAGCTGGTGCGCGGCAAGATCGCCGAGATCCACCCGCTGATGTGGGCCGTCAGCGTGGCGTTCGTCATCTTCTTCGGCCAGGCCTGGATCGATCCGCTGCTGCCGAAGTAGGCCGCGCCATCGCCAGCGCTCATGCGGCCGGCGCCCGATCGGGCGCCGGCCGTTCGAACCTGTACCATCCCGGCGATGTTCGAACGGACGGCGTTGCCCGCGGGGCCGCGCGTGATCACCGCGCCGCTCCCCGGCGCGCGCTCCGTGTCGATCGCGGCGTACGTCCGGGCGGGCTCGCGTCAGGAGCGGCCGGAGCAGGCCGGCGTGGCTCACTTCCTGGAGCACCTGACGTTCAAGGGCACGGCCGCCTATCCCTCGACGCGGGCCCTGTCCGAGGCGATCGAGGGCGTCGGTGGCTCGTTCAACGCCGCGACCGACCGCGAGACGACCGTCTACTGGGCCCGGGTGCCGAAGCGCGAGGCCGAACGCGCGACGACCGTCCTCGGCGAGCTGATCTGCCGGCCGGCCCTCGACGCCCGCGAGATCGACCGCGAGCGGGACGTCATCGTCGAGGAGATCCGGGGCTACCTCGACGACCCGGCCGAGCACTGCCAGATCCTGTTCCAGCGGGCGATGTTCGGAGCCGGCGCGCTGGGCCGCGAGATCTGCGGCGAGGAGGCCGACGTCCGGGCGCTGCCGGAGGACGGCATCCGGGCGTTCTGGGCGTCCGCGTATCGGCCGGCCAACGCCGTGGTCGCCGTGGCCGGCGACCTGCCGCACGAGGCCGCCGTCGAGCTGGTCGAGGGCGCCTTCGGGACGGGCAACGGGGTGGTCGGCAGCTTCGAGCCGGCGCCGGCGCTGCCGGCAGGCGAGCGGATCCTGACGGCTCGCCGCGACACGAGCCAGGCGCAGCTGTGCCTCGGCGTGCCGGCGCTCCGGCGCGACCATCCCGACACCTGGGCCCTGGCCGTCCTCAACGCGATCCTGGGTGACGGCATGAGCAGCCGCCTGTTCCTCTCGTTGGTCGATCGTGACGCCCTCGCCTACGACGTCGGCTCGGGCATCGTCGAGTACGCCGACGCGGGTGCCCTGCAGGTCACCGCAGGCGTGGACCCGACCCGGGTGCGCCGGACCCTCGACGCGATCATCGCCGAGCTGCGGCACCTCCGCGACGACGTGGTCCCGGACGACGAGCTGGCGAAGGCGAAGGCCTACCTCGCCGGGGGCCTGGAGCTGCGGATGGAGGAGACCCGCCACCTCGCCTCGTGGGTCGGCGGCCAGGAGGCGCTCCACGACCGGGTCATGACCCTCGACGAGGCCCTCGCCGCGGTCGAGGCGGTCACCGCCGACGATCTGGCCCGGCTGGCGGGCCAGCTGTTCCGCGACGAGGCGCTGCGGCTCTCGGTGGTCGCGCCGACGCGGTCGCTGCGCGGCCTGGAGCGACACCTCAGGATGGCGGCGTGAGCGAGTCCTCCGTGGCAACGTCGGCCAGCGCCGCCGACGACCTTCGCCTGGCACAGCTGCACCTTCGCCTGGGCCAACTCGCGCTCGCTCGGGCCGAGCTCGAGGAGCTCGGCGGTCGCGACCGGCTCGGCGTCGACGGCCTGGCGGCGCTCGCCGAGGCCCGCTGGCGGACCGATGCGAGCGATGCCGCCGTCGAGGCGGCCAGGGCCCACCTCGATGCGGGTGGCTCGGACGCCGTGGCGCTGTGCATCGCCGCCGAGGCTGCGATCGCCGACGGCCAGCCCGGCGACGCGCAGGAGCTGATCGGACGGCTCGGTCCGCTCGAACCCGGGCAGGTCGACGCGCTGTTCGCCGGTATGCCGCAGCGCGCTCCGTGGCCCGTCGCTGAAGCCGTCGACGCACGAGGTGACGACGACGACGGTCCCCGGACGGCGGGCGAAGCGTCCGACACCGGCAGGGCCGGGCGGGGGCAGCGTGTCCGCGCCGCCTGGGATCCGGCGGCCGAGCTGCGACGAGCCCGCGAAGAGCTCGGCGTACGGCCCGAACGTGCCCTGATCCGGCTGGCGCTCGTGCTCCGGCTCGATCCGACCCTCGCGCCGGCCGTGCTCGACGCGGTCGCCCTTCGTCGTGAGCCGACAGCCGCGCTGGTCCGCGGAGACGCCCAGCGCCTGCTCGGTCGACACCTTGAAGCCGAGGCCGCGTTCGATGCGGCCGCCGACAGTCTGGAGGCCTCGTGACCCCCGAACGCACGCTCGTCCTCGTCAAGCCCGACGCCGTCCAGCGCCTGCTGGCCGGCCGGATCATCGCCCGCTTCGAGGAGCGCGGCCTCCGGATCGTCGGCCTCAAGCTCGTGCAGGTCGATCGCGCCCTCGCCGAGCGCCACTACGCGGTCCATCGAGGCAAGCCGTTCTTCGAGGGCCTGATCGACTTCATCACCTCGGCGCCGCTCGTCGCGATGGCGCTCGAAGGGCCCAACGCGATCGCGCTCGTCCGCTCGATGGTCGGCGCGACGCGGCCCCACGAAGCCGCGCCCGGGACGATCCGCGGCGACCTCGCGGTCGAGACGGCCCAGAACCTCGTCCACGCCTCCGATGGGCCCGAGACCGCGGCGGCCGAGCTTGACCTGTGGTTCGAGGGGGACGAGCTGCTCGAGTACGGCCGCGACATCGACCGCTGGGTCCTCGCGCCCGGCGATTGAGGGCGCTCGGCGGCAGTCGCTAGCCGAGCTGCCCGGCGACGGAGAGGACCATCGCGACGGCGGCCAGCGTCAGCACGCCGAGCGACATGAGGAACGCCCGGTACTCCCGCGCGCTGCTGGGCGCGGACCGTGCCAGCTCGACCAGCGATCGCGGCGACCAGCCGCTGGGACGCGCACCCGGCCCGCGGAGGGCGGCCCGCGGGACGAGGACGACGGCACCGCCCGGTGACGCCAGGCCGGTGATCGCGACGCGACTCAGGTAGCCGATCGGGGTCAGGGCGAGCACGAGCACGACGAGGCCCGGCAGGCCCGGCATCGCGCCGAAGACGAGTGTCGTGCGGGCATCGAAGAGGGCCGTGCCGGGCAGGCCGACGGCCGCCAGCCAGGTGATCGCGAAGGCCAGCCCGAGGATCGGCACCCGGCGGGCCCAGCCCGACAGCTCGGCCAGGCGATGCTCCAGGAACAGGGTCCTCGTGACCGCTGCCCAGGCTGCCAGCGCCGTCTTCGAGGCCGCGCTCGCGACGAGCCACGTCCGCGCCGCGGCGACGGCGTCGGTGTTCAACGTCGCGAACGCCAACGTCGCCAGGCCGGCGTCCTGGAGGATCGAGTAGCCGAGCACGTGCTCGAGGTCGTCGTGGATCATCGCCGCCAGGCCGCCGAAGGCGATGCTCGTCACCGCCAGGCCGATGATCAGGATGTGCTCGATGCCGCCGACGGCGATCGTCTCGCCGATCGTCACCTGGCCCCACGCCAGCGCGACCAGCACGAACGCCGTGGTCCCCCAGGCGAAGGCCGCCGGGACGGCCAGCGGCGTGACGCCCTCCATGAATCGGGCCGCCCAGACGTGGAGCGGAATCAGGCCGGATCGCAGGGCGACCGCGCCGACCATCGTGAGCAACCCCAGCCCGAGCGCGAGGCGCATGCCCTCGCCGGCGAGCGCGAACGGGCTGGCGCCGATCGGGCCGATCGCCGAGGCGCCCCAGGCGACGACCACGATCGCGAGGATCGTGGAGCCGATGACCGCGAACGAGCCGCGGGCGAGTGTCGCGAGGCGGACCGACGGGCTCGACCCGGTGAGACCGGCACCGGCGCCCGGGACGACGATCGCGGCCATGCTGCCGGCGCCGAGCGCCGCAAAGGACGTGAACGGGTCGGTCGCGGCGAGGGCCGTCACGGCGACGGCGAGCGCAAGCAGCGCCGGGCCGGTGACCGTCGACGTGCCCGTCCCGAGCTCCAGCAGCGCCAGCACCATGACGCTGACCGACCACACGACGGCGATACCCCTGACCAGCTCGGTCAGCAGCAGCCCGGAGCTGCCGATCTGGACGGAATCCTCCGCGGGCATCGCGATCGCCAGGGCGAGGACCACGATCGCGGCGACGACGCCGACCGCGGTGCCGATCCCTCGCCGGATGCGCCCGATCAGCATCGCCCCGACGCCACCCGCACCGGCAACGGCGATGACGACCAGCAGGGTCATGCTGTCAGCCTGGCCGGTGGGCGCCCACGGCCGCGCCGGCCGCGGCCGAATCCTCGGCCGGCGCCACGGCCAGCCGCGTCAGCACCGAGCCGACCGCGGCGACGGCGACCATCAGGGCCGCCCAGGCCACGACCTCCAGCTCGACCGCGGCGCCGGCGATCGCGGTTCGCAGGAGCAGCACGGCTTCCACGAGGAGGACGAGCGCCGCGGCGTGTCGCGGGCCGGCGCGCCCGGTGATCGCTGGCGCCAGCGCGACGGCGAGCAGGCTGCCCGCAGCCGCCGCCGCGAGCCCCGCGGCCGAGAGCAGCGAAACGCCGGCGGGCTCGGGGCCGGGCCCGAATCCGAAGCCGCCGCCGACGGTGAGGGCTGCCGCGGCGAGGCCGTAGGAGACGCCAAGGCCGGCGAAGGCGCCGCCCGTTGCGAGCAGCGCTTCGGCCGGCCACCCGGCGCCGACGGCCTCGGGACGGGCCGGCGCGGACGTCCGGACGAGGGCCGCCGCCAGCAGGCCGGCCACGATGAGCGATCCGAGCAGCGCCGGTGACGGCAGCGGATCCGCGAGCAGCGGCGCCGCCACGAGCGCGATCGCCAGGCCGATCGCGGCCGTCGACTGGTCGCGCGCCGACACGGCGATGACCGCGCCGAGCCAGACGGCGACGAAGACCCCGACCAGGACGGCCGTCATGGCGAGGCGGCCGGGGCGGCCTCGAGCTCGGGGTGGGCCGGCGTCGGGAGGATGCCGAAGGTGTCGAACGGCCAGTAGCGCAGCCAGGCCCGCCCGATCACGTGCGCCGTCTCGATCGGGCCGAAGTTGCGCGAATCGGCCGAGTCGCGGCGGTGGTCGCCCATCACGAACAGGCTGCCGTCGGGAACGAGCCAGCTCGTCGCCCCGCCGAGCGTCGGCTCGGTCGACTGCGGCCGTCCGCCGACGGCATAGAGATAGTCCTCCTCGAGCTCCACGCCGTTGACGTAGACCTTGCCCGACTTCAGCTCGATGCGGTCTCCCGGCAGGCCGATGATGCGCTTGATGAACGGCACGCCGCCGGCCGTGATCCAGGACTCCGGGGGATCGAAGACGATGATGTCGCCGCGGTTGTAGGGCGACCAGCGCGGGGTCAGCTTGTCGACGAGGACGTACTGGTCCGGCAGCAGCGTCGTCTCCATCGAGGTCTGCTGGACCTTGTACGGCTGCGCCACGAAAGTCTGGATGCCGAGGAAGATGAGGATCGTCAGGACGAGGGTCTCGACGACCTCGAACAGGCAGCCGAGTGCCGGTCGCTGGCTCACAGGAGCGGGAGTATAGGGGCGAACGGCATGCTACACTCCGCCCGGCTCGAAGCGGTTCGAGCGGGGTGTCGCGGTGCGCGCCGCGGCCGACCCGACCATCGACCCCAAGACCCCGATGACCGCCGCGCGGTGCCCTGCCCACGGGCTCCGGCGCCGCCACGACTGAGTTGGAGGATCACCCCGCCCCATGGATGCGAGCCTGCTCGAGCTGATCATCCCGATTGCCGGTCTTGCGGCCGGCGCCTTCGCGATCTACCTCGCCCGCGACGTGCTGTCCCGTGACAAGGGTCC
>QKHE01000081.1 GCA_003250155.1 Chloroflexota bacterium
CTGGTCGAGCCGCCCACATTGCCAGCGTCGCCGGCGCCGCTCGTCCTCTTCCTCCACGGCGCGACCATGACGGCGGCTCAGGCCGAGCGCGTGACCGGCCTCGACGTGCTCGCCGCCACCGAAGGCGCCTTCATCGCGTATCCACAAGGGCTCGGCAACACGTGGAACGCGGGAGCGTGCTGCGCCCCGGCGACCGACGACGAGGTTGACGACGTGGCATTCCTTTCGGCCCTCATCGACCACCTCGTCGACACCTACCGAATCGACCCTACCCGGGTTCTCATTGGCGGCGGTTCGAACGGCGGCGAGATGGCCTACCGCTTCGCCTGTGAGCATGCGGATCGAATCGCGGCGGCCGTGGACATCGTCGGAACGTTGCTCGTCGATTGCCATCCCAGCCAGCCCGTGTCGGTGCTCGATATCCACGGGACCACGGACACGTTCATCCCATACGACGGCGGGATCGGCTGTGAGCGTGTCACGTGTCCCGCCGTCCCCGACGTCCGCCTCACCTGGAAACGGCTCGACGGCTGCTCCGGCCCTCCGGCCGTGATCGCGACGCCATCGCTCGTCTACACCTCTTACGCGTCCTGTGCCGCTCACGCGCGGGTCACCTTCATCGAGGCCATCGGGCGCGGGCACCGCTGGTATCGGGACAACCCCGACGACCTCGAGGAGCTGTGGACATTCTTCATGGCCGTCACCGAGAATGGCCGCTGATCGACCGTTGATCGCCGTCGCGCCGGGAAGCTGACCGAGGCGCGAATCGGGCGTGCTATCGTTCGCGGCCCATCGGCCGCCCAAGGCCGAGCCCGCCGGGAGGGTTCGCTGTCGCCCGAATGAGCAACCCACAGGCCGAAGCGTCTACCGCGCGTCAGCTCGATCTCGGCCTCGGGCTCCCAAGCCTCGCGATCGAGCCGGACTGGAAGGCCCAGCAGCGGCTGTGGGGACACTCGTTCCACCCGATGTCGTCGTACCTGGCGAGCTTCCCGGCCGCGCTCGCCCACGCCTTCGTCGCCCGCTACAGCCGGCCCGGCGACGTCGTCTTCGATCCGTTCTCGGGACGCGGCACGGCCCCGCTCCAGGCCGCGGCCGAGGGGCGGGTCGGGGTCGGCAACGACCTGAACCCGTTCGCCTACCTGCTGACCGCGGCGAAGCTCGAGCCCGCCAACCCCGCTGAGGCGCGGACGAGGCTGACCGCGCTGCGCCTCGCCTGGGCCGGCTCGGCCCCGGAGTGGCAGGCCAGGGCGGACGCCATCCAGGCCGATCCCGCCGGCGGCGGGCCGGCGCCCGTGGCCGAGGAGGTGGCGGTTGCCTTCCATCGCCGCACCTTCGCCCAGCTGCTGTTCATCCGCGCGGCGCTCGACCTCGACGACCGCGTCGACCGCTTCCTGGCCGCCGCGGCGGCCGGGATCCTCCACGGCAAGAGCCCGTCGTATCTCTCGACGCTCATGCCGAACACGTTCAGCATGGCCCCGCGCTACGTCCGCGAGTACGCCGCGCGGACCGGCTTCAGCTCGCCCGAGCGGGACGTCTTCGACTGCCTCGCGGCGAAGCTCGATCGGCTCTTCCGGCAACCCCTCCCCCGTGGCGCCGGGATCGCGCTGCTCGGCGACGCGCGCGACGCGGGTACGCGCGCGGTCGAGGCCCTGCGGGAGCGGCGACTGCCGGAGCGGGCGCGCCTGGTCGTCGCCTCGCCGCCGTACCTGCGGGTCGTGAAGTACGGCTACTACAACTGGCTTCGCGCCTGGTTCCTGGGCCTCGACTCGCGGGCCATCGACGCGGCCCTCGACGACGCTCACCACCGCGCGCCCTACCTGGCCTTCCTGCGCGAGGTGCTGCGCGACCTGCAGCCGACGCTGACGGAGGACGGCGTCGCGGTACTCGTCATCGGCGACGTCGCGACCGATCGCGGGCGAGCGATCCAGCACGGGCTCGGGCTGGCCGAGCGGGTCTGGGAGGAGGCCGCGGCCCCGGAGGGCTACCACCTCGCGGGCATCGCCGTCGACGACATCCACGCTCACCGCAAGATGACGAAGCTGTGGGGCCGGGAGGCCGGTCGCGCGACGCAGATCGATCGGATCCTCGTCCTCGCCAGCGGCGAGGCGGGACGCCGGCGGGCCGTCTCCGGCGCGCACCTGCCGGTGGATTGGACCTGGCCGCCGAGGCTGCGCTCGCTGTAGGCGAGGTCCCTGACCGACGGCCCCTCGCGGTCGGGCCGTCCGTCCCTGCCCATGCGCCGACTCACGACTACGATGTTCGGTGCCGCGTCTCGCCTGGAGGGCCTCTCATCCGTCGCCTCGCGATCCGCGCGAGCATCACCGCCCTGCTCGCCCTCGTCCTCCCGCTCACGGCCGTGGTTCGAGCCGTCGATCCGCCGCGGCTCGAAGCAACGATCACCGACCAGACGGGTGTCCTGGCCGGCGGCGTCGGCGCCATCGAGGATGCGCTCGACGACGTCCTGACCCGTGACAACGTCCAGCTGTTCGTCCTGTTCGTCGACTCGACGGACGAGCTGGTCGCCACCGACTTCGCCGACGAGACCGCGAAGATCAATTCGCTCGGCGTGAACGACGCCCTGCTCGTCGTCGCCATCGATGACCGGCGGGACGCGATCTGGATCTCCGACGGGCTGGCGCGCACGATCAGTGACGAGGAGCTCGACGACATCATCGGCGTGACCCTCGAGCCTCGGCTGGCCGACGGCGACTTCGTCGGTGCCGTGGTCGCCACGGCCCGGGCCCTCGGCGACGCCGCCGCGACCGCGATCCCCACCGCCGCCCCGACCGCGGCGCCCGAGCCGACCGAGGGGCCCTCGGAAGCCGGTGGCGGTCCCCTCGATGTCGGCGGGTTCCTGGCCATCGTCATGCTCGGCCTGGGCATCGTCATGCTGCTCGTCTGGCTTGCCGGTCGCGTGTCTCGCGCCCAGGCCGCACGCCGCGAGGCGGAGGAGCGGGATCGTCGCACCGGGAGGCTGGCGCGCGAGGCGAACACGCTGCTCGTCTCGACCGACGAGCGGCTGCGAACCGCGGTCGAGGAGGCCGATTTCGTCGACGCCGAGTTCGGCGAGGAGCAGGCGGCCCCGTTCCGGCAGGCCATCGCCGGGGCGCGCGACGAGCTGAAGGCGGCGTTCGAGATCCGGCAGCGGCTCGACGACGCGGAGCCGGAGGACCCGCCGACGCGCGAGCGGATGCTGGCGGAGATCGTCGACCGGGCGCAGCGGGCGAATGGTGCGCTCGATGCCCAGGCAGCCCGGATCGCGGAGCTCCGCGACCTCGAACGGAACGCCGACGCGGTCCTCGCGGGCCTCCCGGCGCAGCTCGAGGCGCAGGCGTCACGGCTGACGTCCGCCGAAGCGACGCTCGAGCGGTTGCAGCAGTACGACGCCGACGCATGGAAGCCGGTCGAGGGCAACCTCGAGGAAGCGCGCAAGGGGCTCGACGGGGCGCGAGCGGCAGTCGGGCGTGCCGGCGCGAGCCCGCCGCCAACCGGTCGACGCCTCGTGCGCGAGATCCTCCTGGCCCAGGAGGGGATCGCCGGGGCGCGCGGCCTGATCGACGCGCTCGAGTCGCAGGCCAGGAGCGTCGACGATGCAGAGGGTGCGCTGGACGACGAGCTGTCCGCGGCCGACGCGGACCTTCGTGACGCCCGGGCCGTGCTCGGCGAGCTGCCGGATGCGGGTGGCCGGGGCCGAGCGCCCGATCTCGAGGCGACCGCCCGGTCCCTCGAAGCGGCGCGCGCCGCTTCGACCGCGACACCGCGCAATCCGATCGCGGCCCACCGCGAGACCGCGAGGGCACGGGCGGACGCGGCGGCCGTGCTCACGGCGGCGCGTGGGATCGCCACCGAGCGCGCTCGCGTCCTCGCCGCGCTCGACGCGGCCCTGCGATCCGCGGCGATCGACGTTCAGCGGGCGGCGGACTTCATCGCGACCCGCCGAAACGGCGTCGGCCGCCGCGCGCGGACGCGCCTGGCCGAGGCCCAGCGGATGCTGGAGGGCGCGCGGGCGTCGCGTGACCGCGATCCCGCGGCGGCGCTCGCCTCCGCCCAGCACGCCGAGCGGCTGGCCGAGGAAGCCTATTCGCTCGCCGCCGCCGACTTCGGTCGCTGGGACGCGGGCGGGCCATCGCCGACACGGAGCGGCGGCAGCGACATCGCCGGCGCCATCCTGGGCGGGATCATCGGCGGGATCCTGAGCGGCGGTGGTCGCGGTCGTGGCGGGGGCTGGGGCGGCTCGAACTGGGGCGCACCCGGACCGTTCGGCGGTCGCGGTCGTGGCGGGGGCGGGTTCGGCGGGGGTGGCGGCTGGGGTGGCGGCGGCCACAGCATGGGCGGCGGGTTCGGCGGCGGCGGTGGGGGTCATTCGAGGGGCGGCCGGTGGTGAATCGGGCCGGCCCCATCCAGGCAGTCATCGATAATCGGCAGGCACGGTCCTGAAGGAGGAACCCAATGGCGCAGACCTCGATCCTCGGTCGCATCGGGCAGCTCGTGCGGGCCAACATCAACGCGATCCTCGACAGTGCCGAGGACCCCGAGAAGATGCTCGACCAGCTCGTCCGCGACTTCACCAACAACATCGCCGAGGCCGAGGAGGCCGTGGCCCAGACGATCGGCAACCTGCGGCTCGTCGAGGATGATGCCCGCGAGGCGCGCGAGGCCGTGTCGGAGTGGGGCGGCAAGGCGGCCGCGGCATCGCGCCGGGCCGACGAGCTTCGCGGCGGCGGCAACGCGACGGAGGCCGACCGCTTCGACGACCTGGCGAAGGTCGCGATCCGCCGCCAGATCAGCTACGAGAGCCAGGCCAAGACGCTCGAGTCGCAGGCGACCCAGCAGACGGAGCTGGCCGACAAGCTCAAGGACGGCCTCAACAAGCTGCGGGCGCGGCGCGAGGAGCTGGTCCAGAAGCGGGACGAGCTCGTCAGTCGGGCCAAGATGGCTCGGGCGCAGGCGCAGGTCCAGCAGACCATGAAGAGCGTCTCGGTCATGGACCCGACGAGCGAGATCGCGCGCTTCGAGGAGCGGATCCGGCACCAGGAGGCGCAGGTTCGCGGCATGGAGGAGGTCTCCGCATCATCGCTCGAGGAGCAGTTTGCGGCGCTCGAGGCCGACGAGGACGAGCTCGAGGTGGAGGCCCGGCTGTCGTCCCTCAAGGGCGGCGGCTGACCCCGGTGTAGCGCTGCGTCACCACGGAGCCCCGGGCCGTCGCCCGGGGCTCCGATCTAATGGCGCCGCTGCTAGCATCAGCCGACGTGAAGCGGATGTATCACCCGTCTGACCTCGCGGCGATGGACCCGCTCGTCCTGATGAAGAACCTCGATCACGTCCGGATGACGAGCCGGCGACTCAGCTACATCCTGCAGCAGCAGGTGCACCTCTACACGCCCGAGGCGAACCAGCTCCGCGAGCAGATCGACCTGTACGTCGATGCCGAGCGGCAGATCGAGGGCGAGATGGCGCGCCGGCGAATCCGCGCCTGAGGATTCGCGGGACCGGAGCTACGCGACGGCCGCGCGACGGGCGGCCGGCGAGCCTGCCGCGCGGGCCCGCGCCCGATCCTCGGCCACGATCTCCGTCACATGAGCCGCCAGGCCTGGCATCTCGAACAGCCCGAAGCCGATGCCATGCTCGGCCAGATCATCCGGTCCCCAGCCCTGGAACAGCCCGCGACTCGCGACGGCACACATCTCGTCGTACAGCTCGGGCCAGCCGATGCGGCGGCGGCGATAGCAGAAGCGGATGAACTCGACGGCCTCGTCCGTGAGCTCCTGCGTGGGCGCGGTGCGCGCGGCCATGAATGGCGTTACCTCCCTCATCCCGCTTGGGGCGCAGCGGGGCTAGCCGGGGGTCACGGCGTGAGAGGCCGAGCCCCCTGGCGGCAGTTCAGGCGTCCGGTGGACCCGCTCCCGGAGGGGTCGCAACCGATGTCCGGAATGGTACGTCGGGGGGCCGTTTTGTCGGAAGGGGGGTTCTCCACCTTTTCGTCCACGAACTTATCCACAGGCCCCGCGGACGCCTGGACGGGACCGCTCAGGGCCGCCGCGAGACGCCCAGCCCGGGTCGATCTGCGAGCTGCCAGCGGTGGTCGGCCCCGAGGGCCAAACCCTCGAACGGGTCGGCTGCCAGCAGCAACGGGCCGTCCAGATCGACCCACTCGGCGAGCGACGCGGCGGCCGCCGCGGCGGCGATCCCGAGCGACGTCTCCTCCATGCAGCCGAGGAACGCCCGGAAGCCGAGCTCGGTCGCCTGCCGCAGCATCCGCACCGCCGGCCCGGGTCCGCCGCACTTGGCGAGCTTGACGTTGACCCCGGCACAGGCGCCGACGAGGCGCTCGAGGTCGGCCGGCTCGACGCACGACTCGTCGGCCACGATCGGGAGCGGCGAGAAGGCCTGGAGGTCGGCCAGCCAGTCGAGCCGGCCGACCGGGAAGGGCTGCTCGATCAGCTCGACGCCGAGCTCGACCAGGCGCGGCAGCAGCGCCCTCGCGCCGTCGAGTGACCAGCCGGTGTTGGCGTCCACTCGCAGGGCGCCGTCGTAGACGGCCCGAACAGCCTCCAGCGTCGGCAGGTCCGCCTCGCCGCCGACCTTGATCTTGATGGCCGGGAAGCCGGCCACGGCCCGCGCCCGTTCGGCGACGACGGCCGGCTCGTCGAGCCCGAGGCTGAAGTCGGTCGGCGGGCCCTCGGCGGGCAGGCCCAGCAGCCGGTGGACCGGCTCGCCGGCCAGCTTGCCGACGAGATCGTGCAGCGCGGTGTCGAGGGCGCACTTCGCGGCACCGTGCCAGCGGATGGCGGCCTCGACCCGCTCGCTGGCCGCCCGCAGCCCGTCGGCCGTCGGCTCGGGTGAACCGGCCGCCTCGAGCAGCACCGGCGTGACTGCGGCCATCGTGGCGGGCGTCTCGCCGAAGAAGCGGTTCGGGTAGCCCTCCCCGAGCCCCACGACGTCGGGGAAGCGCTCGTCCCGCAGCTCGGCGATCACTGTCGTCACCTCGTCACCGGCGCCGGGGTCGGCGCGCGAGATCCGGAACGGCTGGGCCAGCGGTAGGCGCAGGACCTCGTGGCGGATCGAGAGGGTCATGTCGCGGTCGGTCGGCGGTCGGGGACCGTCGGCTCGCCGGCGAGCCACGGCAGGATGTCGACCGCATCACGGATCGCCGTCCACAGTGGGCCGCCGCCGAAGCGGACGGGGTCGTCGGCCGGCAGGCCGGTTTCGGCGGCGACGGCCCGGATGACCCGGCGCGCCTCGTCGTCGTCGTCGATCAGCGACGTGTTCAGCGCGACGGCGACGACCCGCGACGGCGCGACCAGATCGGCGATGGCCTCGTGGAGTCGGATGAAGTCGGGCAGTCGGGCGATCGGGAACGACGCGTCCGGGAGGTGCTCGAAGTCGTGCTCCTCCAGCCCGGGCATGTGGACCATGATCATCGCGTGCGGGGTCGCGCCGTGGATGAGGCCGAGGGTGACCGAGGAGTAGGCCGGATGATCGAGCGAGCCCTGGCCCTCGACGATGATCCAGTCGCCCCGTGCCTCGCCCTCCTCCACGAGCCACTCGACCGTGCCCTGCAGGAAGTCGGCGATGAGCCGGTCGACCGCGACGCCCCAGCCCTCGATCATCATCCCGGTCTGGCCCGTCGGGACGAACACGGCGGCATCGCCGGCTGCGGCGGCCGCGGCGCGAAGCTCCAGCGCGACCGACATCTTGCCGATCGCGCAGTCGGTGCCGACCGTGAGGATCACCCGCTTACCGGGCCCATGCCGCCGGCCGACGGACGTCTCGAGGCGCTCGGGCGGCCGCCGAAGGTCGACGATCCGGACGCCGGCGGCGGCGGCCGCGGCGCTGAGCTCGGGATCGTCGCCGAGCAGCGTGTGCAACCCCGAGTGGACGTCGAGTCCTGCGCCGATGGCGGCCAGGATCGTCCGCCGCCACTCGGGCGGCAGCCGGCCGCCGGTCGGGGCGATGCCGATCAGCAGCGCGTTCGGCGGGCTCGGCAGGGCGAGCGCCGCCGCGACCGTGCCGACGATCGGGATGTCGTGCCCGGGCAGCCACTCGGCAACGTTCCGCCCGGCGTTCGTCGAATCGAGCAGCGCCACGACCTCGTCGGTCCCGTAGCGGATCACCCCGATCGCGGTCTTGGCCGAGTGCGCCCCGAATTGCCCCTCGCTCAGGATCAGCAGTCGTCGCGCAGCCGACGATCGCGCCATCGAGGGGCTGGGCGCCTAGACCGCGACGTCGCGCCGATCGAACAGGAGGCCTCCGGCGACGACGAGCACGAGGCTTGCCACGAAGAGCACCACGGCGTCGACGAGTTGCAGCCCGTGCCGCAGCGGCATCCCACCTGCGTAGTAGTGGAATGGCGAGATGTCTCGCAGCCAGGCAAGACCCTCGATCGTCGGGCCGAGATTGTTGCCGAGGAACGACCCCACACCGACGATCGCCACGGTCGCGTAGACGAGTCCGGGGCGCCCGGTCGCGGCCCCGACCGCGAGCGCCAGGGCCCCGAAGAAGATTCCCAGGAGCGCCAGGTGCAGCGACGCGGCGGCGAGGTTCGCCACGCCGATCTCGCCGAGCTGCGCGAGGTCGGAGATCGCCACCAGGCCGACGAACAGCAGCGCCGCAGCGGCGGCCATCCCGACGACGAGCGCGGCGAACCGCTGGAGCGTCACGCTCCAGCGCGAGATGGGATGGGCCAGGATGAGGTCGAGGCGGCCGCTGGTCTCCTCGCCGGCAATCGCCGAGCCGCCAAGGGCGGCGCCCATGATGATGATCAGGGCCGGGCCGAGGAGCCCGAAGGTCGTCGAGCCGACGTATCCGGCCGCGGAGAAGACGTCGGTGAAGCCGATCGCGTCGAGGAAGCCCGTGGGAAACGAATCGAGGACGTCGGCCATCTCGGGCGTGTTGATCGTTGGGTAGAAGACGGCGTACAGCAGGCCGACGGCCGTCACCCCGATCGACCAGCTGGCGAGTACGCGACGCTGATCCCACAGCGTCTTGCCGAAGACGCTACGCAGCATCGTTCGCCTCCTCGCCCCGGTAATAGGCGAAGAAGAGCTCCTCGAGGTCCGGGTCCTCGACGGTGATCTCCGCGACCGGGAAGCGGGCGACCGCCTTGAGCAGGCCGTCCGCGCGACCCGCGAGCCGGCATCGGAGCTGGGTGTCGTGGATCTCCACGTGACTCACCCCGTCGACGTCCCGGAACGCCTCGGCGGGGATCGGATCATCGAACTGGACGAGCACCCGCCGAACGGCCCGCCGCCGCAGCGTCTCGACCGCCTCGACGGCGACGAGCCGCCCGTCGCGCACGATGCCCACTCGATCCGCACTCTGCTGGACCTCGCTCAGGACATGCGACGACATGAAGACCGTCTGACCGGCCGTCCTCGCCTGGGCCACGAGCTCGAGGAACCGTTGCTGGATCAGCGGGTCGAGACCGATCGTCGGCTCGTCGAGGATGAGCAGCTCCGGCTCGTGCATGAACGCCTGGACGACGCCGATCTTCTGACGATTGCCCTTCGAGAGGCTGCCGATGCGAGCGCTGACGTCGAGGTCGAACCGCTCCGCGAGGTCGGCGATCCGACTCGCCGGGACGCCGCCGCGGAGGAACCCGAGATGCGTCAGCAGCTGTCGGGTCGTCTGGTTGCCGGAGACCGTGAAGTCGCCGGGCAGGTAGCCGAGCCGCCGTCGCAGCGCCGGACCCCCCGCTCGCGGGGACTCGCCGAAGACCGAGGCGCGCCCGCTCGTCGGTCGGATGAGATCGAGGAGGATCCGGATCGTCGTCGTCTTGCCGGCACCGTTGGGTCCGAGGAAGCCGTAGACCTCGCCGGCCCGAACCTCGAGGTCGAGGCCGGCCAGCCCGCGGCGCTTGCCGTACATCTTGGTCAGCGCCTCGGTGCGAATCACGTCGCTCATCAGCCGTTGCCGCTCCGTGAGTATCTGCTCCCCAAGAGGATATCGGTGCCTCGAAGGCACTCGCTGACACAACCTGCCGCGCGGTCCAAGATGACGGCATGGCCGACCATCGACGCTGCGGGGTCAGCGGCACGACCGGCGCTGTCCTTGTCGTGGCTGCGGCCACGATCACGCTGCTGGCCGGCATCGGACTCGGGTTGCAGGCTGCCGACACGCCGCAGACGACGGCACGGGCCACCGGGACGCACGCCACGCCAGACGCCGCTCGATCTCCGGAGTCGTCGACCTCGACGGGCAGCCCGACCTCGACGGCGCCGCCGCCGCGACCCTCGGCGTCGCCGGGCGACGGTCCGGGGTCGGCGATCGTCCCGGGCCGCGTCGATCGGACGAGCATTCACCTGGTCGCGACCTACGACGTCGACGTCGACTACGACTACGGCACGCGGCGACTGGTCGTCGATTCGAGGATGACGGTCACCAACGAGTCCGGCCGTGGGGTCGATCGGATCGAGCTCAACACGATCACCGCCCCGCTCGGCGACCTTCGACTGCGGAGCGTGCTCGTGGAGGGATCGCCGGTCGAGGCGACCGTGCTCGATCAGACGATCGTCGTGCCGCTCGGCGGCATCCTGCCCGACGGCGCAACCACGACGGTCCGCGTTCGGCTCCGGGCCCGGCTTCCGCAGACCCTCGGCGGTTCGAACTGGCTGTTCACGCAGGCGGGCGGGATCGTCCAGGCGAGCCGCTGGCTGCCGTGGATCGGCCGCCATCGGTCGTTCGACCGGCCCAACCACGGCGATCCGTTCTTTACCGCGTTCAGCCCCCGCGTCGTGGTCCGAATATCGACCGACCGGCGGCTGGTCATCGCCACCCCCGGGGCGCGCACCGCCGTCGACGGCCTGACCCAGACGTTCGAGGCGTCGAACATCCGCGACTTCCCGATCGTCGCCAGCCCGTCGTTCTCGATTCGGGAGCGGCAGGTCGGCGACTGGACGCTGCGGGCGTTCGTGCTGGACGGCTTCCCGACCCCGACGGTGCTCGACCAGGCGACCGACGCGCTGGGCCGGATGAGCCGGCTGGCCGGCTCGTATGCCTACCCCACCCTGACCATCGCCCAGACCGCCGGCGGCTACGCGCTCGAGGGTCCGGGCATGATCTGGATCCCGACCGGCTTCCGCGGCGACACGCTGCGCTGGAACGTCTACCACGAGATCGCGCACCAGTGGTTCTACGCCACGGTCGGCTCGGACGGGGCCCGCGACCCGTTCGCCGACGAGGCCGTGGCGACCTTCCTGGGCCAGGTCGTGTCGGGCACCTGGCGGACGACCTCGTGCCCCGAACGGCGCCTCGACCTGTCGATCTACCGCTACAGCGCGGCGTGCTACTTCGGCCAGATCTACGTCCACGGCGCGAGCCTGCTGCGAGAGGTCCGCCGGGCGATGGGCCGCGACGCGTTCTGGGACGCGATTCGCGCCTACGTCGACGAGCACCGCTTCGCGCTCGGATCGACGGAGGCCCTGCTGCTGACGCTGCAGGAGCACACGGCGACGAACCTCCGGCCGATCCTGGCGCCCCGCTTCCCGAGCCTTTACTGCGTCGCGCCGGCGCCGCACGCCGGCTCGTGGAGATACTGCCGGCACTCCTCGTCGGTCAGCGGTCGCGTCACGCGCTCGCGGGCGATCGTGAGGAGCTCGAGCGGGTCGAGTGCGTAGATTCGCACGATCCCGTTGATGGCGATCGCCACGTGGTCGTCGTCCAGGATGCCCAGGCGGCCAGGCCCGGTGAGGGCCTCCAGCGCCAGGAGCTCGGCGCCAGTCCGCGCATCCCAGACCCGGACCGTCCCGTCCTCGGATGCCGTGATCCACCTTGTCCCGTCCGGCGTCGATTCGACGTCATCCACGACGCCGCGGTGACCGGCCAGGGTCAGGACCGGCTCGCCGCTCGCGACGTCCCAGACGATCGAGAGACCATCGAAGCTCGCGGTCGCCACTCGGGAGCCGTCCGGGCTGAAGGCCTGCTCGATGACGCCGCCCGTGTGGCCGGCGAGCGGCGCTCCGACCGGCTGTCCGGTACGCGCGTCCCACTCGCGCGCAACCGCGTCGTCGCCGACGCTCACGAGCAGGTCCTCGGCTGGCGACCAGGCAATGTCCCACATCTGGTCGTGCCCGTTGAACTGTGTCATCTGCCGATGGTCGGCGACGTCCCAGATCCGACCCATGGCGTCCGTCGCCACCGTGGCGAGCAACGTCCCGCTCGGGTCAAAGGCAACACCCCAGACTTGACCCGCATGACCCTCGACCGACCAGAGCTGCGTACCGGCATCCGTCCACAGGCGGATCGTCCCGTCGAACCAGCCGCTGGCGACCGTGGAGCCGTCCGGGCTGAATACGATGTCAGAAACGGTCTGGCCACCGGTGTCGAAGTCGACGAGCAGCTCGCCCGTCGGGCTCCACATCGTCGCACCATCCCGCCCTCCGAGGAGGATGCGGCCGCGAGGTCCGACGTCGACGTTGAAGGACGAGCCATGGGGGTTGACGAACGTCCGCACGATCCGGCTGCCGCCGGGGGTGAGGTCCCAGAGGAGGCCGCCATTCGCCGACCAGCCGGCGAGGCGATCCCCAGTGGAGTCGAAGTACACGAGCCCCACCCGACCGCCCAGGCCGGGCAGGGCCAGGAGCTCATCCCCGCTCGTCACATCCCAGACCCGGGCGAAGCCGTCGTCGCCGCCCGTTGCCACGAGCGAGCCATCGGCGCTGAACGCCGAGCCGTCGACCCAGCCGCTGTGTGGCAGAACCCAGCGGCTCGTCCAGGTCGAGGTGTCCCACAGCACGCCGTCGTTCATCCCGGTGGACAGCAGCAGCGACCCGTCCGGGCTGAAGCGCGCCGTCCGGCCAGAGCCGGGCAGCGCCTGCTGCACGGTGCCATCCGCGCCCGAGACGACGATCGTCTCCGCTCCCTCGGCACCGGTCGCGACGGCGAGCAAGCTTCCATCCGGATTCCAGTCGAGCGCGATCCCGGGCAGGTCGGGGCCTCCGAACGGGACGTCCGAGCGTCTTCCGGAGGCGACCTCCCACAGCGCCGCCGAGCCTGCCCATTTCGCGGCGATCCGTGACCCGTCCGGGCTGAATGCGATGTCATCGACCAACCCGGTCCCCGCCTGAAGGTTAATGACGACGCTGGCGGTGTTGACGTCCCAGACCGTGACGGACCCAGCCATATCGGATGTCGCCACGAGCCGCTTGTCGCCACTCACCGCCAGCGACCCGACGGCGCTGGCCGGCAGCACGACGAGCTCGTCATCGTTCCAGACGCGACGGATCGCGAAGCCGCTCCCGACGCGGGCGGCGTAGAAGGCGTGGTCATGACCCATGGCCGAGCCGTAGGCCAGGTCATATCGGGTCACGATTCGCGAGGCGAGCACGGTGCGGTGAAGTGCCTCCTGCGCCTCGCGCAGGACGAGGCCATCGGCGCGGCGGGTGATCTCGACCGCCTCGATGGCGAGATTGATGCTCAGGTCCGGGTCCTCGTCAAGCTTCGCGATCGCCGCGCCGGCCAGTTCGCGGGCCGTCGTGGCCCTCGCCTCTCGCTCGGTTGCCTGGACCTGCAGGAAGGCGAAGCCGGCAAGCCCGATCGCGACGCTTGCACCGGTCGTCAGGGCGCCGACGAGCCATCGAAGGCGTTGCACCGAGCGACGTTCGAGCGCCTGCTCCCGGGCCGCCTGGGCCTCGCGCTCGGCGTCCTCCGCGCCGCGAGCAGCCACGCTGGTTTCGAGGAACGCTCGCTCGAGCGGCGTCATCGTTACCGACCATCGCCTCGAGGCGGTCTCAAAGGCGAGGAGCTGGCTCCCCCGAGCGAGGAGGCTCGCGTCCTCCTGCGCCAGCTGCCACTCGGCTGCCATCGAGCGCAACCGCTGATGGACCCGGATTTCGTCTCGCGCCAGCTCCAGCCACTCGCGGAGCCGGTGCCACGCGTCGAGCAGCGCCTCGTGGGTGACCTCGACCGTCGGACGGCGCGACTCGGGATCGTGGTCGAACGTCAGGAACCGATGCCGCCCGAACGCTTCGAGCACCGCGTCGACGTCGCCATCGAGCGTCGACAGCTCGCCGCGAGACGCGCGGCGCCTCGTCACCGTTCCGTCGTCGGCCACGCTCACGAGTCGCAGGAAGAGCTGCCGGGACAGCTCCTGCGTGGCGGTGTCGAGCCCGCCGAAGATCGCCTCCGCGCGGCTCGCGATGGCACCCGAGACGCCCCCGGCTGCCTCCAGGTCGTCGAGCGTCAGGATGCCACGATCTCCGCGGTCGAACAGCTCGCTGAGCGTGTGCTCGAGGAGCGGCAGTGCACCGGGCCGATCGACCGTTTCACGGACGAGCGCCGCCACGAGCGCGGGCTCCACGCGACCACCGACCGCCTCGATGGGACCCCGGATCGCCGCCTCGAGCTCCGCAACCGAGAGCGGCGTGACGACGAGCGTCCGGGCGCCGACCAGCTCCCCGAAGTCGCGCTGCGCGAGGGGCCGGTCATAGAAGTCGGCTCGCAGCGTGACGATCACCCGAAGGCGGCCCGAGGGCGATCGCACGGCCGTCGTGAGACGTCGCAGGAATCGGTCGCGGTCGGCATCGGGCGCCAGCGTGAACAGCTCCTCGAGCTGATCGACGACCAGGACGAGCGCCGCCTCGTCGTCCGGCAGCACGGCGTCCACGGCTGCCTCGAGCCCCGCGTCGTCGTTGGCGAGCAGGCTCGCCAGGCCGCTGACGGTCCCTGCCGCAACCCGCCGCAAGGCGGCCTCGAGCTCTCGCAGCGGCGTGGGCCCGGGCAGCATCTCCGCCACGAACCAGCGCTCCGAGCCCGGCAGCGCGCCACGTCGCAGCGCCGGCAGCAGCCCGGCCCGAACGGCCGATGACTTGCCACTGCCGCTCGGCCCGACGACGGCCAGGAGACGGGCTCCGTCGCCCGTTTCGCCGAGCCGCGCGACGAGCGAATCGACGAGGCGCTCGCGGCCGAAGAAGTCCCTGGCATCAGACGCTCCGAATGCCTGCAGGCCCTTGTACGGATTGCGCCTCGGGGTCGTGGTTGGCGGCGGCGCGGCGTCGGGCAGCAGCTCGGCCCGCAGGACGGCCAGCAGCGCCTCGGCCGTGGCGTGGCGCATGTCGGGTGACTGCGCGAGGGCCCGCGCCAGCGCCTCGTCGACCGCAGGGCGGATATCCGGCCGGAGCACGCGAAGCGGCGGCGGCGCGCGTCGGTCACCGTGCCCATCCCACGGCGGTTGGCCCGCGAGGAGCTCATAGGCCACGATGCCCAGGCCGTAGACGTCACTTCGCGTGGTCGTCGGCTCACCCCGAAGCTCCTCCGGCGAGAGGTAACCGCTGGCGTCGGCCGGGAGGCGATCGCCGTCAACGGCCGCGAGGTCTTTCGCAATCCCGAAGTCCGAGAGGTACGCATTCCCGTCGTCGTCCAGCAGGACATTCGCGGGCTTGAGGTCGCGATGCACCACGCCCGCAGCGTGGGCGGCGCCGAGCGCCTCGCCGATCTGGCTGATGACCGAAAGCGCCCGCCGTGGCTCGAACGGTCCGGCGCGCAGGGCGTCGCGGAGATTGCCGCCGCGGAGCCAGCGCATGACGAGGAACGCGCCGTACTCGTCGCGCCAGTAGTCGTACAGCGGCACGATCCGCGGGTGCTCGAGCCGGGCGACGAGCTGCGCCTCGACCTCGAAGCGCCGAATGAACTCAGGATGGTGGGCCAGCCGCGGCCGAATCGCCTTGAGGGCGACTTCGCGGCCAACCCCCGGCTGGATAGCCCGGTGGACGATCCCGAACACACCCTCGCCGATCGGCTCGAGCATCCGATACCCGCGCAGCTGGAGGCCGCGCTGCTCAAGGCTCGGGTCCTGCTGGAGGATCTGCACCTGCAGACGTTCGAGCTCGGGCGAGGGGTCGATGCCGAGCTCCTCCGCGAGCGTCGTCCGGACGCGCCGGTAGGCCTCCAGCGCGTCGGCCTGGCGACCGGCGCGATACAGCGCCACCATCAACGTGCCCCACAACCGCTCTCGAAGCGGGTGATCGGCGAGCAGCCGCTCGGCGTTGGCGATGACCTGCTCCTCGCGACCGAGCGCGAGCTCCAGGCCGAGCCACTCCTCCGCTGCCTCGGCGCGGAGCTCGTCGAGCCGCGAGGTCTCCGCCAACAGGCTGCCGCGCTCAGCGAGCTCCGGCAGCGGCCGTCCCCGCCACAGCCCCAGCGCCGTGGCGAGATCGCGGGCGGCCTCCGCGGGCTCGGTGGCGAGCCGCGCCCTCGCGCCCCGGATCAGCGTCTCGAAGCGCAGCGAATCGATCTCGTCGGCTGCCGCATGGAGCACGTACCCGGGCGCCCGCCACTCGATGCGGCCCGCGCCGTCTCCCAACGCCGTCCGCAGTCGCGAGACATACGAGTGGAGGCTGGAGATCGCGGCCGGTGGCGCGTCATCGCCCCATACCTCTTCGACCAGCTGCTCGGCCGGCACGACTTGGTTGACGCGCACCACCAGGTTGGCGAGCACGGCTCGCTGTCGGGGCCCGCCGAGTCGGACGGCCTTGTCCGGGCTCGCCACCTCAAGCGGGCCCAGGATCCGGATCTCCATGAGCAATAGGACGCCTTTCGGCCACCAATGGTGCACCTGCCGGGCAAGGCTTCAAGCGAACTGCAAGCGGGGGCGCAGAGCCTCGGGCGGTGAGATCGCGCAGCAGAGCCGATCTGCAGCGACCTCGCAGAAGGAAGGAGCGCGTACAGATGGTGAAGCGATTGCTGGCCGTGCCGGCCGCGGCCGCCATGGTGATTGCACTGGCCGTGCCGGTGGCAGCCGCGCAGCCGAGCATGTCGACCGATAGCCTGGTGATCCAAGACACGGTCGACTGCGGCGGAGGCCTGACCTTCGACCTCCACCTCGAGGGACGGTATGCCATCACAGACTTCGGGGGTGCGCTGAAGGTCATCGCCGGCGTGGCTGGCTCGGCCTCGGGCAGCAACGGCGCCGTCGTCAGGTTCGAGCACCACTGGACCGAGACCTACGACCTCGTCGCTGGCACAGTGACCGCAACCGGGACCGGCTACAACTCGTGGGCCGTCGCCACCGGCGTGCAGGCTCGAGACCACGGTCGCGTCGTCGTCGACCTCGCAGATGGCACGTTCATCTTTGCCGCCGGCGCCTTCGAGCTCCTCAGCTCGGGCGTCGACCCGGTGGCCCTCACGTGCCAGATGCTCGACGAGGCCGCGTAGCCGCCTGAGTGCCTCACGACCGAGCGACCACCGTGCCGTCCTCCGATCGTCCGGGCCGCGTTCTCGGACGAGTCGAGGGCGGCGCGGCCCGGGGTGGCTGATCCGTCGCTGAGCCGCGCGACGACGGGCAAGATCATGTGTGCGATCGGTGCTGCGGCTCAGCCGCCGTCGAGCAGGCCCAGCAGCCCCGTCATCGGCACGCCGACCCAGTCCGGCCGCGACTCCAGCTCGTAGCGCACCTCGTACGCGCCCTTCTGAATGAGCAGCACCTCGAGGAGCGTCGCGATGGCATCGTCGGAGCGCGGCAGGAAGGCGGCCCCGGTGGTCGCCTCGCGGTAGCCTCGCAGGAAGGCCGCCGCAACCCAGCCGTACCACAGTCGCGTCCAGGCCGAGACCGTCGCCAGCTCCTCCTCGCTGGCGCCGCGCAACCGCCGCTCGACCACCGGTGTCGACGCCGCATAGCGGTACGACGAGAGCATCCCGGCCACGTCCGTCAGCGCGGGGCGCTTCAGCCGGCGCTCTGACAGCGGTCTCGCCGGCTCGCCCTCGAAGTCGATGAGCATGATGTCGCGGCCGGTGAACAGCGTCTGGCCGGCGTGGAAGTCACCGTGGCAGCGGATGCGCATCCCGCCGAGCCGGCGATCGAGGAGCGGCTGGAGTCGCGCCTCGAGGTCCGGGCCGGCGGCGATCGTCGCGTCGACGAGCGGCAGCAGCTCGGGCGCGATCGTCCCGCGGCGCTTGGCGAGGAGCCGCATCGATTCGGCGATCGAGGCCCGGATCGACTGGTAGAGGGAGCGTTGATGGAACGGCGCCATCGCCTCGGGCGCGAACGCCGCCGGCCCGTCGGGATCGGCCAGCACCGTGTGGAGCTCCCCGAGTCGTTTGCCGAGGAGCCAGGCCGTGTCCGGGGACGCGTTCAGGAGCTGCTGCACCTCGTCCGGCGGCGTCTCGGGGGCGCGTTCGAGGAGGAGCGCCGGCGTGATCGGCTCGACCGCCGGCGGCTCGGGCTCGGCCAGCGCCGATTCGAGATAACGGTTCACCGCGTCGAGGCTGACGTCCCACAGGTCGCCCGAGTTGGGTACGAACGCCTGCAGGATCGCGAAGGTCGCCGACGGGCCGCGGGGTCGCCGGTATTCGAGCGCGCCGGCCACGGCCGGCACGTTCGGGAACCCCCGCTCGGTCAGGTATCGACCGATCTCGAGATCCGGGTTCTCGCCGTCCTCGAGGGCCCGATACAGCTTCAGGATGAGCCGATCGCCATAGATGATCGAGGTGTTCGACTGCTCGGCCCGGACCGGGGTCGCCGGGAGTCGCTCGGCGGTGGGGCCGCGCTGGGCCCGGTACCGACGCGTCGGGACGCCGACGACGATGCCGTGCCGGCCCTTGAGGCGTCGCCGACCGCCGATCGCAGCCAGCATGGCAGCCGCGAACGCCCGGTCGACCGACGCGTCGATGAGCAGCGACCGGCCCCCGCTCTGGCCGTCGATGCGAGCGATCACCGAGGACATCGCCTCCCGTCGGATCCGCTCGGCCAGCCGGCCGTCGGCGATGACGAGGGGCACGGCGTACAGCTCGGCTTCACCCTCGACGTAGGCGACGCGAACGAGGACGATGACGGCTTCCCGGCCCGGCAGCTCCACGGAGATCGAGTCGGCGATCTCCGTTGCCGTCACCGTCCGGGCCTTGCCCCGGAACCACCGGCGCCCGCGGATCCAGCGCCCCACGACCGGGGCCAGTCGTGCCGCGCCGGCGCCGCTGACGAGATCCTGGATCGACCGCGGCCGGGGCAGGGCCGGCAGCTCGCTGGCGCTCGCCGGGATGACCTCGGCCAGGTGGCGCTTCTCGAGGCTGAACCACAGGAAGCCGTGCGGCGCGAGCGTGAGCGTGTACGGGTCGCGGGTGATCGGCGGGAACTCGATCGAGCCGAACAGCTCGACCGGCACGAGCCCGTCGAACGCGGACAGGTCGAGGCGCGCCCACTGGGCATAGCGCGCGAGGTTGGCCACCACGAGCAGCGTCTCGTCGCCGTACCGCCGGACGAAGGCGAGGACCCGCCGATTGTCCGGCGTCAGGAACTCGATCGATCCACGGCCGAAGGCCGGGTGCCGCTTCCGGAGCGCGATGACGCGCTTCATCCACCACAGCAGCGAGTGCGGGTTCTCCTGCTGGGCCGCGACGTTGACCGCCTCGTAGTGGTACTCGGGATCGGTGATCACGGGCAGGTACAGCCGCTGCCGGTTGGCGTCCGAGAAGCCGGCGTTTCGATCGGGGCTCCACTGCATCGGCGTCCGCACGCCGTTGCGATCGCCGAGGTAGACGTTGTCGCCCATCCCGATCTCGTCGCCGTAGTAGATGACCGGCGTCCCGGGGAGTGACAGCAGCAGCGCGTTGAGCAGCTCGATGCGCTTGCGGTCGTGACCGAGGAGCGGGGCGAGCCGGCGCCGGATGCCGAGGTTGATGCGCGCCTGCGGGTCCGCGGCGTAGACGCGGTACATGTAGTCGCGCTCCTCGTCGGTGACCATCTCGAGCGTCAGCTCGTCGTGGTTGCGCAGGAAGAGCGCCCACTGGGCGTTGTCGGGAATCGGCGGCGTCTGGTCGAGGATGTCGATGACCGGGAAGCGGTCCTCCATCCGCAGCGCCATGAACAGCCGCGGCATGATCGGGAAGTGGAAGGCCATGTGGCACTCGTCGCCCTGCCCGAAGTAGGCGACGGCGTCGTCCGGCCACTGGTTCGCCTCGGCCAGCAGCATCCGATCGGCGAACCGCTCGTCGATGTGGCGCCGCAGCTCGCGCAGGAAGGCGTGGGTCTCGGGCAGGTTCTCGCAGTTGGTCCCGTCGCGCTCGTAGAGATACGGAATCGCGTCGAGGCGGAGCCCATCGACGCCCATCTCGAGCCAGAAGTCCAGCGTCCGCAGGATGGCC
This sequence comes from Chloroflexota bacterium, assembly GCA_003250155.1. GTDB lineage: Bacteria > Chloroflexota > Limnocylindria > Limnocylindrales > CSP1-4 > UBA5189. The sequence continues at coordinate 20,071 of QKHE01000081.1, forward strand.
TCGCGCACCTTCCGGTTGTCGAAGTTGAGGTCCGGCTGGTGCGAGTAGAAGCGGTGCCAGTAGTAGGCGCCGGCGACAGGGTCCCATGACCAGTTCGACGTCTCGAAGTCCTTGAAGATGATCCGCGCGTCCGAGTACCGCTCCGGCGAGTCGCTCCAGACGTAGAAGTCGCGCTCCGGGCTGCCCGGCTTGGCACGGCGGGCGCGCTGGAACCAGGCGTGCTGGTCGGAGGTGTGATTGGCGACGAGCTCGGTGATGACGCGCAGGCCCCGGCGATGCGCCTCGCGCACGAAATGGCGGACGTCGCGCAGCGTGCCGAACTCGGGGTTGACGCGCTCGAAGTCGGCGATGTCGTAGCCGTCGTCCTTGCCGGGCGACGGATAGAACGGCATGACCCACAGCGCCGTCACGCCGAGGTCGGCCAGGTAGTCGAGCTTCTCGGCCAGGCCCCGGAAGTCGCCCATGCCGTTGCCGTCCGAGTCGAGGAAGGCGCGGACGTGGACCTGGTAGATGACCGCGTCCTTGTACCAGAGCGGTTCGGGCGGGAAGGCCGGGGGCGGATGGGAGCCGGTCACATGAACTGGTCGAAGTCGGCCTCGGACCGGACGCTCGGCCGGACGTCGAGGATCGCCGCCGGCAGGCGGCTCGGATCGAGCTCCACGACGTTGCGCGGGCCGTGCCACAGCAGCGTCGTGTCCGCGAGGAGGTCGTGGACCTCGAAGGGCCGCTCGGGGTCGATGCCGAGCTCTGCCAGCGGGAGCTCCAGCGTGCCTGTTCGCGCGTGGTGCGGGTCCAGGTTCACGATCGTCAGGATCGTGTCCCGACCATCGGCGCTCTGCTTCGAATAGGCGATCAGCTGCTCGTCATCGATCGAATGGAAGGCCAGCCGCTCGTTGGACTGGAGCGCGGGGTGTTCGCGGCGAACCCGATTCACGGTCCGGATCAGCGGCGCCAGGCTGTGCGGCGCGTCGAGGTCCCAGCGGCGCAGCTGGTACTTCTCCGAATCGAGGTACTCCTCCGTGCCCGGATCGCGCGGCGTCGCCTCGCCCAGCTCGAAGGCTGGGCCGTAGATGCCGTACGAGGCGGCCAGCGTGGCCGCCAGGACGTGGCGGGCGATGAAGGCCGGCCGGCCCCCGTGCTGGAGATACTCGTGCAGGATGTCGGGCGTGTTGGGCCAGGCGTTGGGGCGAAAGAACTCGGACAGCGGCGGCCGGTTGAGCTCCAGGAAGTAGTCGGTCAGCTCGTCCTTGGTGTTGCGCCACGTGAAGTACGTGTACGACTGGCTGAAGCCGAGCTTCGCCAGCCGGTACATCACCTTGGGTCGGGTGAACGCCTCGGACAGGAACAGCACATCGGGATCGGTCGCCTTCAGGTCGGCGATCAGCCACTCCCAGAACGCGAACGGTTTGGTGTGCGGATTGTCGACCCGGAAGATCCGGACGCCGAGGTCCATCCACAAGCGCATGACCCGCCGCAGCTCGAGCCACAGCTCACGCCAGTCCGCGGTCTCGAAGTCGAAGGGGTAGATGTCCTGGTACTTCTTCGGCGGGTTCTCGGCGTACTGGACGGTCCCGTCGGGGCGACTCCGGAACCAGTCTCGATGGTCGTCCACGTACGGATGGTCCGGCGAGGCCTGGAAGGCGATGTCGAGCGCGAGGCGGATCCCCCGCTCGGCGGCTGCAGCGACGAGGGCCCGGAAGTCATCGACCGTGCCGAGCTCGGGATGGATGGCATCGTGGCCGCCCGCCGCGGCACCGATCGCCCACGGCACGCCGGGATCAGACGGCGTCGCCGTGGTCACGTTGTTGGGGCCCTTGCGGTAGCGCTCCCCGATCGGGTGGATCGGCGGCAGGTACAGGACGTCGAAGCCGAGATCCGCCACGTAGTCGAGCCGGGCGATGACGTCGGCGAAGGTGCCGTGCCGACCCGCCTCGGTCGACGTCGAGCGCGGGAACAGCTCGTACCAGCTGGAGAAGCGGGCGAGCGGCGGATCGACGACGACCTCCAGCTCCGGCTCGGAAACGGTCTCGCGCGATCGATCGGGGTGCCGGGCCATGAGGCCCGCCAGCTCCTCGCCGAGGGCCGCCCGGACGCCGCCGGATCCCGATCCGCCGTCCTCGCCGCGCAGCTCCGAGGCGAGCTCGTTCAGCCGGCGGCCGTCCCCGGCCGCTCCGTCGGCCGCGGCGCGGGCCGCGGCACCTTCGGCCAGCTGGGCGCCGATCTGCAGGTCGACCGAGACGTCCTGGTCGGCCGCGACCCGCTTCTCGAAATCGCCGCGCCAGGTCGCGAAGCGGTCGATCCAAGCAGCGACCCGGTAGCCGTGGCGGCCCAGACCGTCGACGCTGAGCTCGCCGCGCCAGCGGTCGTTCCCGAGCGCCTCCATCGGCGTCTCCGAGATCGTGCCATCGGGCGCCCGGTGGACGAGGCGCACCGCGAGCTCGTCGTGGCCGTCTCCGAATGCATCGGCCTCGACCGTGATGGCATCCCCGGTCACGCGCTTGATCGGGAACCGGCCGCCGTCGACCTGGGGCCAGATCGACTCGATCACGACGCGGCGGCGCCCCTCCGCGACCGCCTCCGTGGGATCCGTGTTCGCGCGAACGCTGACGGCCTGGCCCATTGGCAGGGGACGCTATGGCAGGCGGATGCCGAGTGTCAAACGCGAGGTGCATGGCGACGCGCCGCCGGTGTTCAGTCGAGCGATGCCACGTAGTCGTCCGGCAGGCCGACCTTGCGTGCCGCCGCTCGCAACCTGGCGGCGTACTCGCGGTTGCCGATCCCGGGCGGCGGTGGCTCGGCGAGGTTGAAGCACAGTGCCGCAGCCAGCTGCCCGCCGGCCAAGGTGAGCAGCACGGGTTCGGGGCGGTACGCCATCAGGTCCTCTGCGGCATACAGCTGGCCGATCTCGCGCAGCGTCAATGACATGACGACGCCGTAGACCCGTGCCGTCTCGCTCGGCGCCACGGCGGCTCTGTCGCCGATGCGGAGCTCGTAGCCCGCCAGAACGGCGATCTCGGGTGACTGCGGCGACACGCCCGCCTGGCGGACGATGTCCGCGTCCATGAACAGGCCGTAGAAGAAGACGTCAGCGCGGCGCAGATCTCCGGTGCCAACGGTCGAGGACTCGATGGCCTTCTCCATCTCACTCACCTCGCGGTCAATCTGGGCGCGGGCCACCTGACGTGGAGGAGGAGTGGTACCGCATATCGGATTCGAACCGATGATCTCCGCCTTGAGAGGGCGGTGTCCTAGGCCTCTAGACGAATGCGGCACGGACGCTCCGGCACGCCGAGGGCGGCCGGGTCGGCGGGCATTCTACCAAGGCCCGCCCGTTAGAGGCGATTCACCTCCAGGAAGCTTCGGATCGCCTCGGCGACCTGGCCGTAGCCCTCCTCGCCGAGGATGAGCCCGAAATGCGAGTGCGCCCCGAACGGCTCGAACGGCGCGTCGAGGTAGGCGGCGAGGCGCTCCGTGGCGTCCAGTGGCACCGTCTGGTCGAGGCCACCGCCGATGACGAGCCGTGGGATGCCCGCCGCGACGGCCGGGTCGACGTGGACGCCGCGGAGCATCGCGCGCCTGGCGCGACCGGATTCGTGGGGCTTCTGGCCCATCAGGTGCTGGATCCGCAGCACGTCGGCGAGGCTCAGGTCGCGGTGGTCGCGCTGCAGGCGCTCGGGCAGCGTCGCCCAGCCCAGCAGCGACGGCCCGAACAGCTCCGGCACCTCGCGGATCACGTGCGGCAGCGTGCGCTCGCGGATCGGGCCGGGCAGCTCGGAGGCGATGAGGACCACGCCCGAGATCGGTCGACGTTCGGCGGCCTTGAGCGCCAGGAGACCGCCCATGCCGTGACCGACGACCACGACGCTGGGCCCGAGCCGCGCCATCGCCGCACCGACGTCCTCGACGAACGACTCGAATGACAGGTCGGCCGGGTCGGCCGTCTGGCTCCAGTGGTGATTCCGCAGGTTGAGCGCGTGGCCCTCCCAGCCACGGCCGGCGAAGTAGCCCAGGAAGCGCTCCCAGACCCACGACCCGCCGAGCTCGCCGTGGACGAACAGCAGCGGCTTGCGTCGCGAGCGCCGCTCGGGCAGCCAGGACTCGATGTACAGCCCGCGCTCGGGCAGCTCGATCTCGTCCTTGCGGACCGGCCGACCGGGCGGCGGCAGCGTCGCGTCTGGGCTTGGCGGCATCGGCACCTCCGGCGGGTCGCGTCTGGTGAGCCTACTCGAGCGGGTTGATGACGAGGCCGGTCAGGGCCTTGGGGAAGATGTAGGTGCTCTTCTGGGGCATGACGTCGCCGTCCGCGGCGACGGCGAGGATTGTCGCTGGCGGCGTGGGGTGCAGCAGCAGCGCGGCCGACGCAGACCCGGCGTCGACCCACGAGATGGCCTCGGCGGCGTCGCGCGTGTAGGCCAGCCGGCCGCCGGCTGCGATCGCCTCGGCACCGAGCCCGGCGAGGCGCTCGAGCGCCACGCCGGCGAGCGTGACGTCGAGCCGCCGCAAGGCCTCCCCGCCCGCCGGCAGCCACGGTTCGAAGACCGGCCGCCGAGCCTGAAGCAGGAACCCTCCGCTGCGGGTCCAGAGTCCGAACCGGCCCTCGCCGACGGAACCCTCGGCCGACCCGAACGCCCCGACCAAGCCGTCGCGCGCGACGCCGGATTGGACTTCGAACAGCTGCGGCAGCGCGCCGCTCAGCCGTTCCACGGCCTCGTCGTCGAGACCGAGGACGGCGCGATGCGTCGCCAGGACGGTCAGCGGCCCGGCGACCGGCTCCAGCAGGAGCATCAGGATCTGCGACCAGGCGGGCTCGTCGTCCCCGCCGGACCCGGCCTGCCGTTCGGTGGCGTAGCGAAGGGCGGTCTCGTAGCGATGGTGGCCGTCGGCGATCGTGATCGGGGCTCCGCCGATCAAGCTGCACAGCTCGGTGGCCACCTGCCCCAGCTCGTCCTCGCCGGCCGGCACGGCCCATAGGCGGTGCTCCACCCCGTCGTCATCGGTCAGCGCGGCGAGCGGCGCGTCACGGGCCGCCCGATCCAGCAGTCCCGGCACGGTGCCCGACGCGTCTTCGTACAGCCCGACGACCGGGCTGGTGTTGACGCCCGTCGCTCGCAGCAGCCGGTAGCGATCCTCCTTCGGCCCGGCGAGGGTCCGCTCGTGGGCCCGGATGCCGGCGGACGGCCCGAGCGGCTCCAGGCCGACCCGCGCGAAGACGCCCCGGCGCGTCATTCGTCGATCGGTCCCGGGCACGGCATACACCTGCTCATATGGGTACACGGCAGGCCGCGGGTCGCGGTGCAGCGTCCCATCCCCGCGCCACGCCGCGAGCAGGTGGGCCGCGCGACGGTACTGCTCGTCCGGCGGATCGCCGGGCTCCTCGACCGGCAGGTCGAGGAGGACGACGTTGCGCGGGTCGCGGGCCACGAGGCGGCGGCGCTCGGCGGCATCGATGACGTCGTACGGCGGCGCGATGACCGCGGCGAGGTCGGGCACGAGCTCCGGCGAGTAGCGGAGCGCACGGAACGGTCGAATGGCGGGCACCGACGGGAATCGTACGATAGCCGCCGCGTGGCCCGGGGTCCGCGTGTCGATGGGTCCGCCGATGCAACTTCTGCACCGTCTGCGACGTCTTCGCTGTCGACAGCCCCGTGACCGTGGGCGTCGGTGCCGCTCATCCGTCATATCGAGGAGCTCGTGCCGCAACAGACTGGCTCCGGCCGCCACGCTTCTCCGGCGTCCCGCAGCGCGGGCCGTCTCGGCCGCCTGCTCGTCGCCGGTGTCGTCCTCGGCGTCGTGGTCGGGCCGCTGGCCGGTTGGGTCAGCGCCGCCGAGGGCCTGACGATGGAGGCCCGCGTGCTGCTCCAGGGCCACGCGCGCACGGGGGCGTGGTCGGCGATCGAGGTCACCCTCGCAAACGACGGGCCGCCGATTCGCGGCGAGCTCAGGCTCGATGCCGGCCAGCAGCTTCGGGCGCGGTTCTCGATGGCCGTCGACCTTCCGACCGGCTCGCGCCAAACCTACGTCCTCCACGCCCAGCCTCCGGCGTTCGGGCGGGCGGGGACGATCAGCCTCGTGACCGGCGACCAGGTCGTCGATTCAGTTCCCATCGCCTACGTCGTCCACGATCCCTCGCAGCTGTTCGTCGGCGTCCTGGCGGAGCGTCCCCAGGCGATCACCTCCGAGCTGGATCTGCCCTCCAACATCAACGGCGTGCAGCCGGTCATCGTCCCGTTGACGGTGGACGACCTGCCCGGAACAGCCGCCGGCTGGAGCGCCCTCGATCACCTCGTCTGGCAGGATGTCGACAGCAATCGCCTGTCACCCAGCCAGCTCGATTCGCTTCGTCGCTGGCTGGCCGCCGGCGGCCGGCTCGTGATCGCCGGGGGAACCGCGGGCATCGGCACCCTGGCCGGCTTCCCGGACGACCTGCTGCCGTTCCGGCCGACCGCGACCGTCGACCTCGATGCGGCGAGCATCGCGCCGCTGGTGGGCAGCCTGCCGGACGGCGCGTCGCAGCTCCCGGCGATGGCAGGCCCGCTGGCGCGGGGCAAGGCGATCGTCTCCTCGGGTGATCAGGCCGTCGTCGCGGAGCTGACGTACGGCAGCGGCCGGATCACGATCCTCGGCTTCGACCCCGCCACGCCATGGCTCGCCGAGAGCCGGGCGGTCGAGGGGCTGTGGCGCGGGCTGCTTCCGGCTCGGGCGAGTGGCGCCGGCCTGTTCGTCGACGACAGCCAGATCGTCAGCTCGGTCTACAACATCCCGGCGCTCGCGCTGCCGCCGACGAGCGGCCTGCTGATCCTCCTGGGCGCGTACATCCTCGTCATCGGGCCCCTCAACTACATCGTCCTGCGACGCCTGGACCGGCGGGAGTGGGCGTGGCTCACGATGCCGGCCGTCGTCGTCGGCTTCGCGGTCGCAGCGCTCGCCTACGGCTTCACCCTTCGAGGCACCGACATCGTCGTCAACGAGGTCGCGGTGGTGCGCGGGGCGCCGAACGCGACCGAGGCGTCGGCCCAGGTCTACTTCGGGGTGTTCTCGCCGACGCGGGCGACGTACCTCGTCGAAGTGGGCGGCGGGGCCCTCCTCGCGACCCCGATCAGCGATCCGTTCGGAAGCAGCGGCAACGCGCTCGACGTCGTGCAGGGTACGGGCGCCGAGCAGCCATCCGCGGTCCGCAACCTGACGGTCAGTGCCAGCTCCCTGCGAGCGATCCGGGCCGAGGTGGCGACGACCGCGCCGCGGATGGGCGCCGACCTGCGCCTGTCCAACGGGGTGGTCAGCGGGACGTTCCACAACGACTCCGACCAGACGCTCGAGAGCGTGGCCATCGTCCTCGGCTCCTCGGTCGCCGCGCTCGGCGACGTCGGCCCGGGGGAGAGCGTGCCGGTGCGGCTCCAGATCACGACCAACCCGTTCGGACCGGGCGTGCCCGACCAGGTCATCGGCGCCGCGTTCGACTCCATCGACGAGGCCGGCATTCTCCGCCAGGTCCGCTACAACATGGTTTCCCAGCTGACCTTCGACGCCAGCGGCATGTTCACCGGCCGGCTCCCTGCCGAGCAGGCCGTGATCCTCGCCTTCGGGCGCCAGAGCCAGCTCGAGGTGAAGGTCTCCGGCAGCGAGCCGCGGCGCCAGTCCAACGTCATGTACTACGTGCCGGTCGGCGTCGAGATCCGCGGCCAGGTGACGTTCGAAGGCGACCTCATCAACTCGACGGTCGTCGAGTCCAATGCCCTGTTCTTCAGCAAGGAGCGCGGGTTCCTCAACATGGATGCCGGTTCGGCGACGGTCGCCTATCGGCCGATCCCGTTCGAAGGCACGTTCGGGGTGTCGGAGATGCGGCTGTCACTGAGCCAGGGTGGTGGCTTCCTGCCGCCGGGCGGGAAGCCGATCGTGCCGCTGGCGACACCGCCCGTCGCCTGCACGGACTTCGCCGGGACGACGCCGGACGGCTGCCAGCCGCCGCGCCAGGACTTCCTGCCGGAAGTCGAGCTGTTCGACCGGACGGGGGACGGAGCTTGGGTTCGACTGCCTCGCCTCGAACCCGAAGCCGGCTACACGGTCGCCGACCCCGAGCGCTACGTCGACCCGAACACCGGCCAGGTGCTGGTCCGGTTCGTCAACGAGAGCCTCCAGGGTGGCGTCGGGTTCGGCTTCCAGCTGGCCCTGACGGGGATCGTTCGATGAGCGCGATCGTCCAGACAGCCGGCCTGCTGAAGCGCTACAACGGCACGCTCGCCGTCGCGGGCGTCGACCTCGTCGTCGAGCAAGGGGAGATCTACGGCCTCGTCGGCCCCAACGGGGCGGGCAAGACGACGATGCTGCGGATGCTGGCGACCCTGCTCGCGCCGACGTCCGGCGACGCGGAGATCGCCGGCCACTCGGTCCGCCGGAACCCGCAGGCCGTCCGTCGCGTCCTCGGCTACATGCCGGACTCGTTCGGGGTCTACGACGACATGAAGGTCTGGGAGTACCTCGACTTCTTCGGCCGCTGCTACGGCCTCGACGCCGCGCAGCGGCGCCGGATGATCGGCGACCTGCTCGAGCTGGTCGACCTGGCCGACAAGCGCGACTCGTACGTCCAGAGCCTGTCGCGGGGCATGCAGCAGCGGCTGTGTCTCGCGCACGCGCTCGTCCACGACCCCGCCGTGCTGCTCCTCGACGAGCCGGCATCGGGCCTCGACCCGCGGGCGCGGGTCGAGCTGCGCGAGCTGCTGCGCGAGCTGCGGAGCCTCGGCAAGACGATCCTGATCAGCAGCCACATCCTGCCCGAGCTCGAGGAGCTTTGCACCGCCGTCGCGATCATCGACCGGGGCCGGGTCCTCGACAGCGGGACGATCAACGAGATCGGCCGGCGGCTGCGCGTCGGCGAGGTCCTGCGGGTCCGCGTCCTCGGCGACGACAGCGCGCTCGAGGCGGCCCGGGCCTGGTTCGCCGGACGCAACGACGTCGCCTCGGCCGAGATCATCATGGGCGTCGAGCTGGAGATCGGCTTCCGGGGCGACGAGGCCGGTGCCGCGGCGATGCTCGCCGACGCGGTGCGGGCCGGGATCGCCATTGCCAGCTACGCGCCCACCACGACCGACCTCCAGGAGCTGTTCCTCCAGGTCACCGGCCGCGCGGACGAGGCGGTGGCGGGATGAGCGCCGTCACCCGCGCCGCCGTGAGGCGGCGGCTGCCGTCGGTCGCGCGCCCCGCCGGGGTGGCCGCGATCATCGTCAAGGAGCTCCGCGGTCGGATGCGCGGCCGGCGGGCGTTCCTGCTGATCACGATCCACGTCCTCGTCCTGGCGGTGTTCGCCGCGATGGTCGAGCGCCTGGCCGAGCAGTCGGTGGTGGCATCGAGCATGTTCGGGGGCCAGGCGACATTCGCGTCCGCCTCGGTCGGGCGGTCAGTCTTCATCGGCCTGATGATGGTCCAGACGCTGATGGTCGCCGTCCTCGCCCCGGCAGCGACGGCGGGGGCGATCAGCGGCGAGCGTGAGCATCAGACGATCGAGCTGCTCGCCGTCACGCCGATCTCGTCGCTGGCGATCGTCACCGGCAAGCTGCTGAGCGCGCTCGCCTGGCTGTTCGTCCTGATCCTCGCCTCCGTGCCCGTCACGGCGCTGGTGTTCGTGTTCGGCGGCGTCGCCCCGGACGACGTCCTGCGTGGCTACATCGTCCTCTTCGCGACCGCGATCGGGCTCGGCTCGGTCGGCCTGTTCTTCTCGGCCGTCACGCGCCGGACCGGGGCGTCGACGATCCTGACGTTCGCGGCCACGCTGTTCATCGTCGTCGGCTCGCTGTTTGTCTGGATCTTCCTGGCGCAAACCGCCGAGGTGAACAATCGGACGGGGCTGCGCCCGCGCCCACCCGAGGCGCTGATGTACCTGAATCCGTTCATCGCCCAGACCGACGTGGCCTGTGGCACCGAGCCCGGCTACGGCGGGACCTGCGGCATCCTCGACGGCTTCGTCGGCACCACGATCATCGAGCCCGAGCCCTTCCCGGTGCCCGACGCGCCGCCGCGCGATTTCCCGGGCTTCGGGGGCGGCGTCGACGTCGACGACGGGATCGGCGGGGACGTGGTGATCATCGACGCAGGAGGGCGAACCGTGGTCGGCGACGGTGTCTCCGGCGATGGCGTCGATGCCGCCGACGTGACGTTCGGCGGGCTCCGCGATCGGTTCTGGCCGAAGAGCGTCATCAGCATGCTCCTGCTCGCGACGGTGCTGACCCTCGCATCCGTCCAGTTCGTCACACCCACGCGTCGATGGCGTCCGCGGCCGCCGGGTCGCGCGCGCCCAGCCGCCACAGGAGCCACAGATGCCTGATCCAAGCCAGACGACGCGTCGATCCGCTCGCGGCACGATCGCGAAGTTGCTGCGTCGCCGGCCCATGACCGGTGGTGCCGACGATGCGCCGCGCCACATCCCCGACGACCCACGCGCCGCGCTCGCCGGCGAGCTCGATCCCCAGCTGCTGGCGATTCGCGTCGCCCTGCGACCGCACCGTCGGCGGCTGTGGTTGCGGCGCCTGGCCCGGCGCACCTGGATCGCGGTCGCGCTCGTCATCTCGGCCGAGCTGGTCCTCTGGACGGCGGCCCGGCTGGTCCCGCTCGAGCTCGCTCCAACGATCGGCGCGGCGATCCCGCTGGCCGGACTCGTGGGCCTGCTCGTCGCCGGGGCTCGGTCACGGCCGTCGCTCGGCGAGACGGCACTGGCGGTCGATCACGAGGGCGGTCTGGGCGACCGTGCCGCAAGCGCGCTGGCGCTCGCCGTCGCCTTCCCGATGACCGCCGGCCCGGGCGGCGCCGGCGATCTCGAGCCGGACGCGATCGCGGATCCCGAGGTCGAGCTGCAGCTGTTCGTGCGGCGGCAGCGGCGCGACGCGTTGGCCGCCATCCGCGGTGTGCGTGGCACGCTGTTCCGGCCGCGCCTGTCGCGACGGCCGGCCGCGGCGGCCATCGTCGCGTTGCTCGTGCTCACGCCCATCCTCGTTCTGCCGAACCCCCAGGACGTCGCGATCGCGCAGGCGCGCGCCGTCCGCGAGGAGGCCAAGGCGCAGGCGGAGAAGCTCGACAAGCTTGCCGAGGAGCTGGAGAAGAAGGGCGCCTCGGCCGACGACCCCCGGACCAGGCTGGCGCAGGAGCTTCGCGAGCTCGCGCGACAGCTGCGGGCGAACCCCGACCAGCTCGACGCCAACCTGGCCAAGCTCGGCTCGATCGAGGCAGCCCTTCGGGCGCAGCTCGACCCGGCCAACGAGCAACGCGCCGCGGCGTTGGCGGCGCTGAGCCGATCGCTCTCGCGGGCCGCGACCGGCAATCCGCAGGCGAATCGCGACGGCGAACCCAAGGAGGCCGCCGAGGACCTGCACGACCTTGCCGACAAGGTCAAGGACATGACCGAGGCGGAGCAGCGCGACCTGGCGAAACAGCTCAGCGAGCTGGAGGGTGTCGCGGGCCAGGCCGGCAGCGGCGCGGGCCAGGCCCTGCGTGACGCGGCGCAGTCGCTCGCCCAGGGAGACGCGACCAGCGCCGAGGCCGCCCTCGATCGGCTCGCAGACGCGCTGGGCAATGCGTCGGATCGCATCGCCACCAACCGCGACCTGACGGCGGCGGCCAACCAGCTGCAGGACGCGCGGCGCGACCTGTCCGGGAGCGCCGGCCAGCCCGGGCAGCAAGGGCAACAGGGTCAGGGCCAAGGCCAGGGCCAAGGCCAGGGCCAAGGCCAGGGCCAAGGCCAGGGCCAAGGCCAGGGCCAGGGCCAG